>NZ_JBDNGU010000019.1:0-2672 GCF_041689105.1 Polaromonas sp.
AAACGCTTGGCTTCTTCAAATAATAACGTTGTCATGGGTGCATCTGCCGTGGAGAAAAAAATGCACTACCCCGTGATGACCGAAAAGCAACTGGCCTCGCGCTGGAAAGTCAGCGTGAAAACACTTCGGCGCTGGCGGCAGAACAAGGTGGGTCCTGTCTGGCGAAAACTGTTTCGGCACGTTCGCTTGGTCGATGTCAACTATCCTGACCGCTCGGCGACAACTATCCTGGCCGGTGGAAGCGGGGAATGAGTTGGATTGGTTATTGAGTTGAGCGAACCTTTCGCGCAGGCGGGGCATGCCCCGCCTGCGCGGCGCGGCGGCGGTAGCTCTCCACGTTCATCTCCAGAATGGTTGCGTGATGCACCAACCGGTCCACTGCGGCCAGCGTCATGGCCGGCTCCACAAACACTTCGCCCCACTGTGAGAACGGCGTGTTGGCCGTGATTGCCAGACTCTTTCGTTCATAGCGTTCGGATATCAGCTCGAACAACACGGAAGTCTCGGCCTGGTCGCGCCGGACGTAGCTCAGGTCGTCCAGGATCAGCAGATCAAAGCGGTCGAGCTTGGCCAGTTCCTGGGGCAGGCGCAGATCACGCCGCGCCGCCTGCAATCGCTGCACCAGATCTGAGCAGCGGGTGAACAGTACGCGGCGCCCGGCCTCTATCAGCGCATGGCCCAGAGCGCACACCAAATGGCTCTTGCCAACCCCCGGCGGTCCAAACAGCAGGACGTTGGCGCCGCGATCAATCCATTCGTTACCCTCTGTCAGCGCCATCACCTGCGCCTTGGACACGGTGGGCACCGCTGCGAAGTCAAAGCTGGAGAGCCGTTTGTCCGGACTCAGACCCGATTCCGCTCTGTGGCGGTCAATGCGTCTTGCCTCGCGTTCATTGATTTCATGCTCCAGCAATGCTTCAAGCAGCCGGTGAGCGGGCCAGCCTTCGGTGTCCGATTGCGCACAGAGCTCACCCGCAAGGCGTTTGATAGTGGGCAGTCGCAGATCCGTAAGCATCAGGCCCAGTCGCGGCGAGGTTGTAATTGACGTGCCAGTCATAGCGTCACCTCGATCAGTTCGTCATAGACGGCAAGCGTGGGCAACGTCACCACCACATCTGGCACCGCACTGTTCGGTGGCGCCAGCAGTTGGGTCAATGCGTGTAAATCGGGCAACTGGTCGAGTTCGATCAACTGCTCCAGCTCCTGTGCCAGTTGGGCCTCATACCCATCAGCGGCCAGGACCAGCAGGCCTACCATTGTTTTGCAGGCTTCGCGTTCAGGTCTTGCCGCTGCCAATCGCTCCCACGTCTGGCGGTACACCGCGCGGGGGAACGCTGCATCGCGCAGCACCCAGCGGGCGAATGCTCCAGGCTTGCGCTTCAAAGCGCCCACCAAATGCCGGTAGTCGATTGAGCGAGCGTGGCGTTGTCCCTCCCGTGTAAACGCCCTGGGCATGCTGAGCACGCACTGACCTCCCAGCCAGCATTCGATATGCTGGGCGTACTGACGCACCATCAGACGGTGACCAATGAGTTGACTCGGCGCGCTGTACTGCACGCCCTTGAGGGTGAAGATGGCGTACTTGCTGACCCTGGCCGGCATCTCCTCAAATTCGGCCGTGCGGCGTACCGGCAAAGGTTTGAGCATGGGCCGCTCCACTGCCATGCACTTGGCGGCACGGATGTTGAATCTCTGCACGATGGTGTCAACAAACGATTCGTAGTCGGCGCAGCTATCAAAGCGCCGGCTGCCGCGCAGGCGCAAGGCTTGATCCAGCGCGGTCTTCAGGGAGTAGTGGCGCGATTCGATGGAGCCGTTCTCGTTGGACTGACCCGGATTGCAGCGGCTGGCGCGTAGCCCATAGTGGCGGCACAGGTCGGCGTAGCGTCGTGTGAGTTCTTCTTGCTCGGCCAAGTTGTTGAAGGCCGCCGACAGGCTGTCGGTACGGTGTTCTTCAGGCACGCCGCCCAAAGCCCACAGCGCGGCTTGCAAACCCGTGGACAGCGCCATGAAGCTCTCACCGGTGGTGATGACTGTGGCGTGACGCCAACCCGAATGCGCCAAGGCGAACTGGTACAGCCGGTGGGGAAACGCCGCGCCATCAATCTCGATTTGCAGGTCATTGGCCTCGGTGAAGTCCGACAGGCCCATACGTCCTGGGGGGTGCTCCTGGGCAAAGTAGACCTCGCGTTCGGCACCAAACTTGGTGCGCCACAAACGCATGCGTCGTTGCAGGGTGCGCAGCACGCTGTGGCCCCACTGCCCGGGGTAGCGACGCTGGAGTTCTTCCAGCAAGGTGACGGCGTTGAGCCTGACATCGGTTTGCAGCAGCGGTACGACTTCGCTGTCCCAGACCGCACTCAGCGGGTCTTCCCGAGTGCGCCAGCTCCTGTCTGCGCGTTGCGAGGGTAAAGCGGTGGCGTCTTCAACGCGCCGGGCGCTGCGCTCGCTGATGCCGGCCTTGGCGGCAGCAGCTACTTGGCTGAGCTTATTGCGGTGTTGTTTGTACTTGTGCACTTGGTGGTCCGTGATTCTCTTGCCGGGCATACCGCCTACCTTCGGTTTGTGTTCGAAGGTCACACGGTAGCCCCGCTTCCCGGACCCGCCCGGTAAGGGTCCTCAACCGGCCAACATAGTTGTCGTCAACCGGCCAAGGTAATTGTCGTCAACCA
>NZ_JBDNGU010000020.1:0-31150 GCF_041689105.1 Polaromonas sp.
CAGCGCCATCCAGCTCATCAAGGCCAATGCCCGTGGGTTTCGCAGCTTCACCAACTACCGGGCAAGAATTCTGTTTCATTGCGGTAAGTTGGATTTGGGTTGGGCGTGAGGAAAAATTCACAGTGAAATTAACGAAGAGCCTGAAAAAGAATTGAACCCGTCGCATCGCCTGGTGATTCGCCTTTGGTCAACGCCCTACCAGGTCGGGGAGTCAAACGATTTACCTGCGCCGCTGTGGATCGGGATGGTGACTCTTGAACGCCTGGCGCATCCGGCCGGCATGGTGACGCTGGCGCTGACGGATCAGGAGTTTGATGCGCCGGCAGCGCAACTTGCGCGATCTCTGCAGACCCAAGGCATGCGCCTTGACATCAAGCGTGGGGATGCGGCGGATGTGCTGTTGGCGAGGTGAGGCGGAGCCTGTGTCGTCCGGGTCCTGGCATCGCGGATTGATCCGGGCCGGTCACTCGCGATACTGATCCTGCACCTCGCGCGCGGAATGGAAGACCGCGAGCACGCAATCCCCGGGGCCGGGTGCGCTCGACTTGTGCCACATGCCTTGTGGCACGAAATGCCAGCGATTCTCGAGCACGGCAGCCGAGCCGTCTCCGTAGCGATCAATGCGCCATCCATCGGCGGTCTCGGTATGCGTCTCGATCGTACCGTCGAGCACGAGCAGCACCTGGGTGCTGTTGGGATGGCGCTCGAGCGCCGCGTCCCGGCCTGCGCGGCTGATAGCAACGCGGATCGTGCCGATAGCAGGTGGCACCGTCACACCGAGGCTGGTCGGATCGACCGCCACGAAAGTGGCGTGCAGGGTTGGCTCGCGCTGCAGCCTGCTCACGGCTACGGCTTGGGCCCGCCGCAGCGCTGCCAGCACGCTCGTCTGCATGGCGAAGCTGATTATTGGTTCGATGACGTGCCGTGCATGCGGCGTAAGGCTTTGATTGCCCACGGTAGGCCTTTACGGAATAAAGCGCTGTCGGCGGAAGCTGTCGAAGATCCGGATGAACATGTCTTCGGAGTCGACGAACTCCTCGAAGCCGTACTTCCGGGCCTTGGTGTTGTCCAACATGATGTCCCAGGTCGGGGCAAATGCGTAATTGGCGAAGGCCCAGCTGGCAGCTTCTGAAAAAGGCGTGGGCAGCAGGTTGTGCTCGCTCACGATTTCGTTCCAGAGGTCTTCCTTGTCGGCCATCATGGCCTCCAGGTCGATCTGCTGCACGCCGCCAGCTTCCATGCCGAAGTACTCGGCAATGCGTGGCCACAGATATTGCCAGCGAAAGTGATCGCCGTTGACCATGTTGAAAGCTTCGTTGGCAGCGCTGGGTGTGGTGGCCGCCCACAGCATGCCCTTGTTGAGCAGCTCGACGTCGCTGGCGCAGTGCACCGCCCGGTAGGCCGCTTCCGGGCCGGGAAACTTCAGCGGCAAGCCCAGTTTTTTGCACAGCGTCGCATACACCGCAATGGGCTTGGGCAGGTTGATGTCGGTGCGGGCATAACCGCACACGATGTGCGGGCGCATCAGCGAATACGTCCAGCGCTTGCCGTTGGCAAGCTCCTTTAAAAAGTCTTCTTGCGTGTAGTAAAAGTTGGGCGGGAAGTGGCGGGCATCGCTTTCTTTGGCCGGCGTCTTGAACGGCCCGAGGTGGCGGCCGTAGTACTTGGAGCCTTGCAGCAAGCACACGTGCTGCAATCGGGTCGCCGCTGCCTCGATGGCCGGCATCGCATTTTTAAAGAGGTCGGTGTCACGCCCAGCTTTATCGACCCAGCGTGTGCCCGTGGCATGACCGGTCCAGAAAATATGGCTTGTTTCAGTGAGCTGGCCGAGTTGCTTCTCGCAATCGACCGGATCGCTCATGTCGCACACGAGGTGGCGCGCACGAGTTTCGAATTCTGGCGCGCGGCGTGAGACGATGGTTACATCCCAACCTCCAACCTGGTCCAGCAGTTGTGCCATGTTGGCGCCCACCATACCCGTGCCGCCGAGGATGACGGCTGTTTTATCTGACATTGCTTGTCTCCTTGAATACTGAAGGAATGGCGCCGTTACGGCCTGGTCGCCAGGCGCTCAGTCTTGCCAGGCGAGTGCGGCTTCTACGGCGGCGCCCAGACTGAGCAGCTGCGCATCTTGGCCGTGCCTGCTCGCCAGCGTGATGCCGACCGGCGCTTCCCCCGGCCGGTGACAAGGCAGGCTCAAGGCGCAACCATCGAGAAAGTTGATTAGCGTCGGATTGCGCAGCATGAGCAGGTTGGTGCTGCCGTAAAGCGCATCGTTTTCTTGCAGCGAAGCGATGGTCGGCGCCACCACCGGCACTGTTGGCATAAGGAAGGTATCGCAATTGGCATCGACCAGACGCTTTTGTACGCTGGCGATCCAGCGGCGGCGTTCGGCCAGGAGCGCGATGTAGTCGGCCGCTGAAATGGCCTGACCGCGCCGGATGCGAACCGCAACCCGGGGGTCGTAATCGGCCTCGCGCGAGGCCAACGCATCGGCGTGCCAGGCCCAGGCCTCGGCCGCGATGAAGCCGCCCATGCGGTTGATATGACCGAGCTCTGCGAACTCCGGCACATCGATGTCGATCAGACGCGCGCCCGCGGCCGAGAGCACGCTGCAGGCGGCTTCGAACGCGGCCGAAACGGTTGCGTCGATCCCTTCGAAAACCAGGGTTTTCGGCAGGGCGATGCGCCGGTCAGCCAACGGCGTGGGGCTGGAAATGGCCAGCTGCGAAGCCGACAGGACCGCATCGAGCAGCGCGCAGCAAGCCACGCTTCTTGCCAGTGGGCCGATAGAGTCGAGCGTTGGCGACAAAGGCAGCACGCCATCCATCGGCACGCGATTGGCCGTTGGCTTGAAGCCCGTGAGGCCGCACAAGGCCGACGGAATGCGGACCGAGCCGCCGGTGTCGGTCCCAATCGCGGCCGCAGCCATGCCGTCAGTCACTGAAATGGCAGCGCCTGAAGATGACCCGCCCGGAATGCGGCCCGTTGCCCGATCCCACGGATTACGCGGCGTGCCGTAATGCGGGTTAAGCCCCAAACCAGAGTAAGCGAATTCGGTAAGGTTGGTGCGCCCGATGATCACGGCGCCAGCGGCGCGCAGGCGCTGCACGACCACGCTGTCGCTGGCGGCGCGCGCGGCATCCTGGCGCACGCGCGAGCCGCCACGGGTGGTCTGGCCGGCTTCGTCGAACAGATCCTTGATGGAGATCGGAATCCCGGCCAGGGGTGGCAACGGCACACCTGCGGCGCGCAGGCCGTCTATTGCATCGGCACTGGCACGCGCCGTGTCGGCGTGGAGGGCCAAAAACGCAGGCGCTCCCTCACTGGAATGCATGGCGGCGTCAAGCGCCTGCTCAGTCAGGTCGCGGCTGCTGGTGCGGCCGCCGGCGAGTTCGCGCTGCCATTGGCTCAGGGTGTTTGAAGGCAAGGTCATCGATCGATCTCGGTAAAAAGCAGGCGATCAGCGGGCCACCATGGCTTGCGGCAGGCTCAGCACAATTTGCGGAAACATCGTGATCAAAATGGTCGCCACGACCATCAGCAAAAAGAAGGGGAAACTCGCCTTGGCCACGGCGAAGATGTCTTTGCCTGTGAGGTTTTGCACCACGAACAGGTTAAAGCCCACTGGCGGAGTGATCTGCGCCATCTCGACCACCAGCACCACGAAGATACCGAACCACAGCAGATCGATACCCGCCGCCTGCACTGCGGGCAGGATCACCGACGTAGTCAGCAAGATGATTGAAATGCCATCAAGAAAGCAGCCAAGCACGATGAAGAAGACCGTCAGTGCTGCCAGCAAAGCCCAAGCCGGCAATTTTTCTGCAGCGATCCAGTTGGCCAGCTCAGCGGGCAAGCCAGTGAAGCTCATGGCCGATGTCAGGTAAGCGGCGCCGAGCAAAATGAAAAAGATCATGGTGGACGTACGCACTGCGCCGAGCAGGCTGGCCATGATGCTGGCCTTGTTCAGCATGCCCGAAAACCCTGCCACCAGCAATGCGCCCACCACGCCCAAGGCGGCCGCTTCGGTCGCCGTGGCATAGCCGGCGTAGATCGAGCCAATCACCCCGACGATCAGCAGGATCACCGGGATCAGCCGACGCGTGGAATAGACCTTGGCCGCAAAGCGCATGGCCAAACCCGCCGCAGGAATTTTATCCTTGTTGAGCAGTGACCAGATCATCACGTAGCCGGAGAAGAGCGAGACCAGCAGCAAGCCAGGCAGCACGCCGGCAATGAACAGCCGCGCCACCGAAATCTGCGCAGCCACACCGTAGACGATCATGATGATGGACGGCGGGATCAACAGACCGAGGGTGCCCGACCCGGCGAGCGACCCAATTGAAATACTTTCCGGATAGCCACGCGCCTTGAGTTCAGGCAGTGAAATGCGCCCGATGGTGGCAGCCGTGGCCGCCGATGAACCGCTCACCGCAGCAAAGATGCCGCAGCCAAACACATTGACGTGCAGCAAGCGGCCCGGCAGACGCTCGACCCACGGAGCCAAGCCAGCGAACATGTCGTCAGAAAGCTTGGTGCGAAACAGGATCTCGCCCATCCAGATAAAGAGCGGCAGGGCCGTCATGGTCCAGCTGGCACTTGACGCCCAGGCGGTCGTCGCAAGGATCGAACCACCGGGCGCATCGGCAAACACCTGCATACCAATGATGCCCACGGCGATCAGCGCAGGCGCAACCCAAACCCCCAACCCCAGCAGTAAAAACAGTGCTCCGGTCAGCACCACAGCGACCCATGCTAGATCCATTACTCTGTCCTTTCCTCGCTATCGCCAACTTCGAACACCTGACCGCGGAGCACGCGCACGAGGCGTTCCGCAAAAGCTGCCGCCAACAAAATGGAACCAAACACCATGGGCATCTGCGGAATCCACATCGGCACGGGAACCAGGCCTTGCGAGACCTCCTTGAACTGATAGCTCTCCAGCACGAAAGCAGTGCAGTACCAGGCCAGGTAGGCAGCCAGCAAGACGCCAATCACGCTGGCAATCACCTCCATGGTGTGGTGCAGCGCCTCGGGCACGAAGCGCGAAACCACCGACACCCGGATGTGCGAGCCGCAATAAAGCGCATAGGGCAGGCCGAAAAAGCCCGCAGCGGCCATCGACCAAGCTGCGAACTCCTCGGCATCACGAACGGTCGAGCCCATGTTCCTGGCGACGATCTGCGCCACAATCATGGCGCAGATCAGAATCAGGCTAGCTGCAGAGAGCAGGCCCGACGCCCGGTACAACCAGTGCAAGACCTTCATTGGCGCTTAACGCTTGGCCTGATCGATCACAGCTTTGCCGTCAGTACCGGCCTTCTTGACCCAGTCTTCGGCCATGGTCGCACCGATCTTGCCCAGTTCCGACTCGATCGCTGGCGGCGTCTTGCCCACCACCATGCCATTTTTTGCCAGCGTCTGCGTCAGCTCGCTAGTTTGAGCACGCGCCATGTCCCAACCTTTTTTCTCGGCACGGGCGGCCGCTTCCATCACCGCCTTTTGCGATGCTGGGGGCAGGCGCTCAAAAGCGCGCGCGTTGACCATGGTCACGTTCTTGGGAATGAAGGCCTGCACGTCGTAGTAATACTTCGAGAAGTCCCAGGCCTGCGCGTCCACGCCGGTAGCCGGCGAGGTAATCATGGCTTCGATCAGGCCAGTGCCGAAAGCTTGCGGCACGTCGCCGGAATTAACGGTGGTCGGCGACGCACCCATCAGCTCGACAAGGCGCGAGGTAGCTGCGTTGTAGGCGCGAAACTTCATGCCCTTGAACTGCGACATTTGGGTGACTGGCACTTTGGTGTAGATGCCCTGCGGTGGCCATGGCACGCTGTAAAGCAGCTTGATGCCCTGCTTTTGCAGGCGCGCCTCGATGCCGGGGCGGCTGGCTTGCCAGAGCTTCCAGGCGCTGTCGAAGTCGCGGGCCAGCAGGGGCACGGCGTCAACTTCGAAGAGTGGGTCTTCGTTTCCCAGCACGGAAATCAGCACGTCGCCCACCTGCACTTGGCCGGTTTGCACGGCGCGCTTGAGGTCGGGTCGCTTAAAAAGTACCGAGTTCGAATGGGTTTTGATTTCGAGCTCACCAGCGGTGGCCTTGGCGACGTCAGCTGCGAAATCGCGACCAACTGCGGATATGTAGTTACCGTCGGGCTGCTCAAGTGACATGTTCCAGCGTTCTACCGCATGTGCCGAAGACAAACTCAGGCAAGTAGCGGCCAGGACGGACAAAAGGTGGCGGCGATTCAGCGTCATGTAATTCTCCAAAAAATCAAGAAGCCAGCCGCCAAAGCGACTGGAACGTATAGACCTCACCCGATGGCAACCCCAGGGATTCGGTTAAGGTCTGTGCATTTTGGCGTGCCGCATCAGCGCGCGTCGACTCCACCATCACAATAGCATCAGATGGCGCGGCCACAGCATCGGCTGTGACTGGAGTAGACAAACCGGCATCGGTTTGCAACAGCGTGGCACTGATGACATGGTCTTGCATTGTCAGGCTGCTCAACATCTGACGCAATTTGGCCATAACGCCGGTTTCAGCCAGCTTGTGCTCGGGAACCACGAACAGGGCAAGCAAGCCGCCCTCTCCTTGGCCGGCCTCAACGGTCAACTGACCGACGCGCCGCTGCGTGCCCCGCATGCGCTTGAAATTCTCAAGCGACCAGGGAGTCTGGTTCGCGAACGCCTTTAAATACGATGCGGACTGAAATACATCCAGGCTGTCGGTGTAATACAGCGCCAGGTAGGGCCGCGGGCATGCGCCGATTGCACCAAAACGGCGCGCGCTCTGAAAACCCGGGATCGCCACACGCTCCTGCATGTGTTCGCGGTCGTACCATCGGTTGAAATCCAGGTCATGCGCAGGGTCGATGTCGGTCCAGATACAGAGCAGGCCACGTGTCTTATCAGTTTTCATGTTGGATCAGAAAGTCGAGAGTCATATTGACAGTATCAATAGTCTCCCCGGCCATGTTTTTTTTGTCCAACAAGTAATATTGACCACAAGCCATCAATTTAACTTGTGGCTTATGCGTGAAAAAGTAGGATTGACGCGTTCAGTCGGGACGCGTAGCAATCGTCCA
Organism: Polaromonas sp.; assembly: GCF_041689105.1. Taxonomy (GTDB): domain Bacteria; phylum Pseudomonadota; class Gammaproteobacteria; order Burkholderiales; family Burkholderiaceae_C; genus Polaromonas. The sequence goes on from NZ_JBDNGU010000020.1 coordinate 7,086, forward strand.
GGGATCGGCCGCTACGTCAGATGTGGGCATACGCGCGACGTCACCATCCAGGCCCCGGGCGAATTCCTGCGCGGTTTGTTGCGCTGCTACGGCAATCTGCTGAAATAGTGGAGTCTCCGGCCCCGATCGGTAGGAGCATACGAGCGACATATTCGGCATTTCGGTGTCAATTTTCAGCAACTGCACGTCACCGTTGGCCAGTTCACGCTGGATGATCGCTGGCGGAATCATGGCCAAGCCAAAGCCATCCGCCACCAATCGAGCCATGGCCGAGACGGAGGTCATGCAGTTTATGTGGACCTGTTTGCCGACAGAGCCGTCGAACAAGCGTTCGAGAAATCTGTGTGGGCCTGAATTGCGCGAGAAGCTCAGAATAGGGAACGTGGCGATGTCGGACAACGTCAGCACATCACCATGAAGGTTAAGGCCTGTCGCACCTACCCAGCGCATCGGAAAGTCGCAAAGCGGCATATTTTGAACATCAGCACCCAGCACAGCATCAGTCTGCAAGATCAAGTCAAGATTGCCCTTGGAGAACTGCTCGATCAGACGAATGGTTGTGTCACCGGCCAACTCCACTTCCAGTTGAGGATAGGTACGATGAATGCGTGCCATCAGCTCTGGAAACCAGGAATGAATGATGGACTCGATCACGCCGATGCGCACCACGCCGGTATAAAGCGCTCGATCTTTCATGCTCTCAAGCATGTCGTGCATCGTTCGCACGAGACGATCGGCGTAGACCAGCGCCTTGCTGCCCTCCAGCGTCAGCGTGACCTCACGGTCACCACGATCAAATAAACGAACGCCAAGCTCCTGCTCGAGGGTCGCAATGCGGCTGGAAACGGCTGCCTGTGTTGTGTGAATTTTTTCTGCGGTCAATCGGAAATTGCGAAGCTTTGCAAGCCAAACGAACGTTTCCAAAAAGCGCAGATTCATTCTTTCAGTTTAACGCAGGGCTCAAAGCTGCAGCCTTGTTGTTCAGACGAGAACGCAATAGTGATGCTAACTTTGGCAAATTTGCGAAGATGCGAAGAAGTCCGGAATAGCCACGCTACCGATACTTGACAGCTGCAGAAGATGGCCATCTGCGAGGTTCTATTTGATGGGCGCGGGGGCGCTCCCGTAAGATGGCAATCACCATGCAGCCCCTCAAACACACCCGCGCAGGCGTACTCGACATCACCTGGCTCAACGCAGGCCCCGCCGATGGCCCGCCGGTGTTCCTGATGCACGGCTTCCCCTACGACATCCACACCTACGCCGAAGTCGCGCCGATGCTTGCCGATGCAGGCTGCCGGGTCATCGTCCCCTATCTGCGCGGCTTCGGCCCCACGCGTTTTTTGAGCGACGACACACCCCGCTCTGGCGAGCAGGCCGCCCTGGGCGCCGACCTGCTGGCGCTGATGGATGCACTGAAGATCGAACGTGCGGTGCTGGCCGGTTATGACTGGGGCGGCCGCGCAGCCTGTGTGGTGGCGGCCTTGTGGCCCGAGCGCTGCGCGGGGCTGGTCTCTTTCAACAGCTACAACATCCAGAACATCGCCAGAGCCATGGAGCCGGACACCCCGGCCAACGAGCACAGCCTGTGGTACCAGTACTACTTTCACAGCGAGCGCGGCCGCGCGGGCTTGAGCAAAGACCGGCGTGCCCTGATACGCCTGCTGTGGAAGCTGTGGTCACCAACCTGGGCCTTTGACGACGCCACCTTTGAGCGCAGCGCCGCAGCCTTTGACAACACGGATTTTGTCGACGTGGTGATCCAGTCTTACCGGCACCGCTTCGACCTGGCGCCGGGCGACCCGGCCTATGCCGAGATTGAACGGCGTCTGGCGACGCAACCGGCCATCACGGTGCCGACCATCACCTTTGACGGTGCCGACGACGGCGTGCGGCCGCCCGCCCCTGCCGCCGCGCATGCCCACCGTTTTACCGGCCCGCGCTCACACCGCGTGGTGCCGGGCGTGGGCCACAACATGCCGCAGGAGGTGCCGCGTGTGTTTGCCGACGCGGTGCTGGAGCTGGTGCTGCGCCGATAGAGGTCGACTCAGGAAGCCAGCGCCTTCATCTCGGCATACAAATCCGCCTTGCCTTCAAACCCGATACCCGGCAGCTCGGGCAGCGTGACATAACTGTCCACGACCTTCACGCCATCCGGAAAGCCGCCATAAGGCTGGAACAGGTCGGGGTAAGACTCGTTGCCGCCCAGGCCCAGGCCGGCGGCAATCGCCAGCGACATCTGGTGGCCGCCGTGCGGGATGCAGCGGGTGGGCGACCAGCCGTGCTCTTTGAGCATGTCGAGCGTGCGCAGGTATTCGACCAGGCCATAACTGAGCGCGCAGTCGAACTGCAGCCAGTCGCGGTCTGGCCGCATGCCGCCGTAACGGATCAGGTTGCGCGCGTCCTGCATCGAGAACAGGTTCTCGCCCGTGGCCATGGGCTTGTCGTAATGCCTGGCCAGCTCAGCCTGCAGCGCGTAGTCCAGTGGGTCGCCGGCTTCTTCGTACCAGAACAGGTCGTAGGGCGACATCGCCCTGGCGTAGGCAATCGCGGTCTTGATATCGAAGCGGCCATTGGCGTCCACGCACAGGCGCTGACCCGGCGCCAGCATGCCCAGCACGGCTTCGATGCGCCGGCAGTCGTCGGCCAGCGACGCGCCGCCTATCTTCATCTTCACCACCGCATAACCGCAGTCAATGTAGCTGCGCATCTCGGCCATGAGTTTGGCGTCGTCCTTGCCCGGGTAGTAATAACCGCCGGCGGCGTAGACGAAGACCTTGCGGTTCGGCGTGCCATTGCCATAACGCTCGGCCAGCAGCTGGTACAGCGGCTTGTCGGCTATCTTGGCCACGGCGTCCCACACGGCCATGTCGATGGTGCCGACAGCGACCGAACGCTCGCCGTGCCCGCCCGGCTTCTCGTTGGTCATCATCGCGGCCCAGACTTTGTGCGCGTCGAGGTTGTTGCCGCTGTCGTCAAGCAGGCTGGCGGGCGCAGCTTCGCGGATGCGTGGCGCAAACCGTTCGCGGATCAGCCCGCCCTGGCCGTAACGGCCGTTGGAGTTGAAACCGTAGCCGATGACCGGCTTGCCGCCCTTCACCACATCGGTGACCACCGCCACCAGGCTCAGCGTCATTTTCGAGAAGTCGATATAGGCGTTGCGGATGTCGGATTTGATGGGCTGGGTGACTTCGCGGATGTCGATGATTTTCATGGGGCCTGTTGTGGAGGGGTTACTGCGCTTTCCTGTCTGCATGCTACCGTACGCGACTGCTCGATCTGGCCAGGTCAATGTGCAGGCGCACGCGCTGGTCCCGTTGAAAAGTCAGAAAAATGAGACCTCACGACATAATGAAACCATGAGCAAACAGATAACCCACACGGTGCGTGTTGAATTCGGCGACTGTGACCCGGCGCGCATTGTGTGGTTTCCCAATTTTTTCCGCTGGATAGATGCCGCGTCACGAAACTTCTTCGTGCAGTGCGGCGTCCCGTCCTGGCAGGAAACCGAGCAAACCATGGGCGTCATCGGCACGCCGCTGGTAGACACCCACTCGCGTTTTCTGCGGACCGCCACCTACGGGGACGTGCTGGACCTCCAGGTGACCATCCCTGAATGGCGCGAAAAACGTTTTGTGCAGCGTTACCGCATCGTGCGCGGCGCCGAGGTCATCATGGAATGTGACGAGGTGCGCATCTTCGCTGGTCGCCGCAACGATAACCCGGAGGCCATACGCGCCCTGCCGATTCCGCCTGAAATTCGCAGTCTCTGCGAATAAGCCAGCCTCGACCACTACCGGCTAGAGCCCGAACAGGCGGCTGCTCAGCGCCGTCGTGGCCCGTTGCAAGGCCGACAGAAAGGCTTCCCGAAATTCGGCCAGGGTCATGCGTTCTGCGCGCACAGCGATGCTCATCGCTCCAACGAAACGGCCGGTCTGGTCCCTCACCGGAACAGCCATCGAGCGCACGCCGATTTCCAGCTCACCATCGTTGCTCGCATAGCCATCGGAGCGGCAGCGCGCCACCAGTTGCAAAATTTGCGCAGCATCGACGATCGTGCTCGCTGTCAGCCGCGGCCGCGCCATGCCGTGGATACGACGCGCGGATTCGGCCGGCGTCATGCTGGCGAGCAGGACCCGCCCCATTGCCGAACAATAAACCGGTAGCCGTGAACCTATGCCCAACCCTGTACTGAGGCTGCGCCGCGCGGTCGAGCGGGCGATGATGATCGCGTCGTCATCGAGCAGGGTTCCTAGCGAGGCTGATTCGCGGGTTTTCTCCGACAAGGCATCTAGCAGGGGCTGCGCCAACGAGGGCGTCGGCCGCGACGCCAAATAGGCATGCGCGACCAGCAGCGAGCGCGGCAACATCCAGAAATATTTGCCGTCACCACCCAGATAGCCGATTTGCTGCAAGGTCAGTAGCGAGCGCCGCGCCGAGGCCGGCGAAACGCCGGTCAAGCTCGCCACTTCGGACAGCGTCAGGCGGCCATGCTGGCGTCCAAAGCAGGTCAGGACCTCCAGACCCTTTTGCAGGGAGGCAACAAAATTTTTGTCGTGCATGTACTGATATCCGTCAAGGTGTCATGCGATTTTTTGCGCATAGCGCAAATATAGCTTGTTCACCCGAAGTCCTGAGGCGCAAACTGAGAGCCACATTGAATAACTCACGGAGACAGACAAAATGAAAAAAATAAACGTTAGGCGTTGGCTCGCCGCATTGCTCGCCGGCGCCTGCCTGTCCGGGGCCAGCCTGGCCCAAACCACCAAGCCGCTCAAACTGGTTGTTCCGTTTCCGGCCGGCGGCACTGCCGATATCCTGCCTCGAATCCTGGCTGAGAAGATGCGCGCGGATTTTCCATCCGGGATGGTGGTCGAAAACCGCGCCGGCGCGGGCGGAAATATTGGTGCCGAACTGGTGTATCGCGCCGATCCAGATGGCAGCACCTTGCTGGTATCGCCGCCCGGACCGATCGCGATCAACCACCACTTGTACAGCAAACTGCCCTTTGATCCGACGCAGTGGGTGCCCATCACGGTTGTCGCAACTGTGCCCAATGTGCTTGCCGTAAGCAATAAGCTGCCGGTCAAAAACCTGGCTGAGTTCATCACCTACCTGAAGGCCAATCCCGGTAAGGTCAGCTATGCATCCCAGGGCAATGGATCGACCTCGCATCTGACGGCCAGCCTGTTCATGCAGCTGACCGGCACCGAGATGATTCACATCCCTTACAAGGGCACGTCGCCTGCACTGGTCGACCTGATAGGCGGCCAGGTCGATGTATTTTTTGACAACCTGAGCTCGTCGGCTCAATACCACAACAGCGGCAAGCTGCGCATCCTGGCGCTGGCTGATGAACAGCGCTCCAAGGCCTTGCCGCAGGTGATCACCTTTGCCGAAGCCAAGCTGCCGGCGATGAATGCGGTGACCTTCTTCGCCGTCGTGGCGCCGCCCGGCACCCCGCCCGGCATCGCGCTAGCGATTCAGAAATCGTTTGCGCAAGCGTTGGCTGCGCCCGACGTCAAGCAGCGCTTCGAGGACCAGGGCGCCGAACCGCGCGGTTGGTCGCCCGAGCAAACCGGTCTCTTCATCAAGGCCGAGTCCGAAAAATGGAACAAGGTCATCAAAAGCGCCAACGTCAAGCTGGAATGAACCCCATGCATGAGCAAACCATCCATTGGAAAAGCGTCGAGCTGACGCGCATTCCCTTTTCGCTCTACAGCGACATCAGCCTGCCCGAGCAGGAGCAGGAACGTATCTTCCGCGGCAACACATGGAACTTCCTGTGCCTGGACGCCGAGCTGCCCGATGAGGGCAGCTACCGCACAACCTTCGCCGGCACCACACCGGTGGTGGTGGTGCGCGATGGCGACGGTGAAATCTATGCCTTCGAAAACCGCTGCGCGCACCGGGGCGCCTTGATCGCCTTGGAAAAGTCGGGCAAGGCCGAAGATTTTCGGTGCGTCTACCACGCTTGGAGTTACAACCGCCAGGGCGATTTGACCGGTGTGGCGTTCGAGAAGGGCGTCAAGGGCCATGGCGGCATGCCGCCAGATTTCCGCAAGGAAGATCACGGCCCGCGCAAGCTGCGCATCGCCGTGTTCTGTGGCCTGGTGTTTGGCAGCTTCTCGGAGGACGTGCCCGGTATCGAGGAGTACCTGGGTGATGAAATCTGCCAGCGTATCGAGCGCGTGATGCATAAGCCGGTAGAGGTCATCGGCCGCTTCACCCAGGCCCTGCCCAACAACTGGAAGCTGTATGTGGAAAACGTCAAGGACAGCTACCACGCCAGCTTGCTGCACCTGTTCTTCACCACCTTCGAGCTGAACCGCCTATCGCAAAAGGGCGGCGTGATAGTGGACGAGTCGGGCGGCCACCATGTGAGCTTCTCGATGATTGACACGTCGGCGGAAAAGGATTCCTCGTATAAGGACCAGGCCCTGCGCTCGGACAACGACCGTTACCGCCTGAAGGACCCCAGCCTGCTGGCCGGCTTTACCGAATATGACGACGGCGTGACGCTGCAGATCCTGTCCGTCTTTCCCGGCTTCGTGCTGCAGCAGATAAAAAACTGCCTGGCCGTGCGCCAGGTGCTGCCCAAAGGCGTGGACCGGACCGAGCTGAACTGGACCTACTTTGGCTACGCCGACGACACGCCCGAGCAACGCAAGGTGCGCCTTAAGCAGTCCAACCTGGTCGGTCCAGCCGGCTTCATCTCGATGGAAGACGGCGCCGTAGGCGGCTTCGTGCAACGCGGCATCGCTGGCGCCAGCGACAAGGAGGCCGTGGTCGAGATGGGCGGCGACCACGCCGGCTCCAGCGAAGGCCGCGCCACCGAAACCTCCGTGCGCGGCTTCTGGAAGGCCTACCGCCACCACATGAGTGCCTGACCCCGCTTCAGAAGAAGAGAACCGTACCAATGATCGATCTGCTGGCGCTATGCGCCTTCAACGCCGCCTATGCCCACACTATCGACAGCGATGCGTTGGAGCAATGGCCCGAGTTCTTTACGTCCGACTGCCATTACCGGATCACCAACGTCGAGAACGAGCAGGAGGGCCTGCCCGCGGGGATCATTTACGCGGATTCGCGCGCCATGCTGGAAGACCGCATCGCCGCCCTGCGCGAGGCCAACATCTACGAACGCCAACGCTACCGCCACCTGATGGGCATTCCCCTGGTGGAGTCCGCCGGCGACACGGCAGCGCAGGCGCGCACGCCCTTCATCGTGGTGCGCATCATGGTGACCGGGCAGACCGAGGTATTCGCCACCGGCGTATACCGCGACCGCTTCGTGAGCCAGGACGGCAAACTGTTGCTGGCCGAGCGTGTGGCGATCTGCGACAGCACCGTGACCGATACCCTGATGGCCCTGCCATTGTGAAGCCCTCCGCGCGGCGTCTGGCGCTGGCGCTGGGCGATCCCAACGGGATCGGCCCTGAAATCACCCTGAAGGCACTGAACGCGCTCAGTGAAGAAGACAGGAAGCGAATCACGGTGTTCGGACCCGCTGCTGTCCTGCAGCGAGCCGCCGCCGTGTCAGGCCTGTCTGCGCTGTTGCCGCAACTGAACCATGTCGAAGCCGGAGCGCTGCCGGACGGCGCGGCCCAGCCTGGGCGCATCGACCCGGCTGCGGGCGCTTCCGCCGTCGATTCAGCCATCGCTGCCCTGCAGGCTTGCCGCGCCGGCGAATTCGACGCCGTCATCGCCGGCCCGCACCACGAAACCGCTATTCATCAGGCTGGCATCCCATTCAGCGGCTACCCGTCTCTGGTCGCGCGTGTGTGTGGGCTTCCCGAGGATGAAGTGTTCCTGATGCTTGTCGGAGGTGGTCTGCGCATCGTGCACGCCACACTGCATGAGAGCGTGCGCATGGCACTGGACCGGCTCTCACCGGACCTCGTGCAGCGCGCGGTGCGTGCGGGGGCACGCGCCTGCGCGTTGCTCGGCGTGGAGAATCCCACCATTGGGGTGTTCGGCATCAACCCGCATGCCTCCGAAGGCACCCTGTTCGGCCCCGAGGATGCGCAGACCGTGGTACCCGCAGTAACCCAGCTGCGCACGGAGGGTTACTGCATCAACGGCCCACACGGTGCAGACATGTTGCTGGCCCAACGCCAGCACGACCTGTACGTTGCTATGCTGCACGACCAGGGCCACATTCCCATCAAGCTACTGGCGCCCAACGCTGCCAGCGCTTTGAGCATAGGCGCGGACGTTCTGTTGTCCAGCGTGGGCCACGGCAGCGCCATGGACATCGCTGGCCGCGGGATCGCCGACCCGACAGCCTTGCTGCGCACCATCGCGCTGCTATCAGGCAGCGTGGTCAGCGAAAAATAGGCAAACTCACCATGAAGCATCGCATCTCCATAGAAGCAGCGGACGCTACCTTCGACTGCGCGCCGGGCCAGAGCCTACTCGACGCGGCCTTGCGCGCTGGCATTGACCTGCCGTATTCCTGCCGCAAGGGTGTTTGTGGCAGTTGCGTCGGCCGCATCGCTGTCGGCGAGGTGATGGGCCTCAACGGTGTGGCAATTCGCAACGAAACCTGCATGCCCGACCAGGTGCTGTACTGCATGTGCACGCCAGCCAGCGATCTGGTGCTCCAGCCCGTATTATGGAGCCGCGTGGATCCATCCGCGCGCAAGACCTTCACGGTCAGGGTTTACAGCAACGAACTTGTCGCGCCCGACGTGTCATTGCTGCGACTGCGGCTGCCTGCAGGCCAGCGCGCAAAGTTCAAGGCGGGTCAGTACCTGCAGATCCTGCTGGATGACGGCAGCACGCGCTCCTACTCCATGGCCAACCCGCCGCAGGAAAGCGATGGCGCGACACTTCACATCCGCCATGTTCCGGGGGGGCGCTTCAGCGCGCAGGTGGCGCAGCTCGCGCCGGGCGACACGCTGCAGGTCGAGCTGCCGTTTGGCAACGTGGCGCTGCGCGAGGATGACACCCGCCCCATCGTTTTCATCGCCGGAGGCACCGGTTTTGCTCCAGTGAAGTCCATCCTCGACGACATGCTCAAACGTCGCGTCAAGCGTCCAGTGACGCTGATCTGGGGAACGCGCGATGCGCGAGGCCTGTACTTGCGCCGGGCAGTAGATCGCTGGCAAAAGCAGTGGCCAGATTTCCGTTTTATCCCCGCGTTCAGCGACCTCCCGGCCCAGGACGTCGTCGAAGCCTTTGCCGGCCGCGTGGATCAGGCGCTGCGCGCGCACTGTCCTGATCTGTCAGGCCACGAGGTTTACTGCTGCGGCTCCCCGCCCATGGTTGCGACCGTCCGCGCCGCCGCAGCCGATAGCGGGCTGGCGTCCCCGGATTTTCACGCGGACGTGTTCGTGCCAGGTCCGTCCGCACAACCGGCCTGAGACGCTGTGCGGCCGGATGCTGGCCATCATGGAATGTGACGAGGTGCGCGTCTTCGCCGGTCGCCGTGCCGACAACCTGGAGGCGATTCGGGCCCTGCCGACTCCGCCCGGGATTCGTCGCATCTGCGAGTAGGTTTTTTCGCCGGGCCGGGTTCCCACACGCCGCAAGCCCTCACCCCTGCCCTCTCCCGGGGGGAGAGGGAGACCCCCTCAAACAAAAGAGCAGACGAGCACAAGCACAACAACTCTTCCTCCCTCTCCCACCGGGAGAGGTCAGGGGTGAGGGATCTACGCGGCAACCACCCTTATCCGGCGAGCGCAAGCAGCTACAAAATCAATAGCGCCCGAAAGTCGTTGACGTTGGTGTGTGTAGGCCCGGTCACCACCAGGTCGCCCAGCGGCTCAAAGTAGCCGTAGGCGTCGTTGCGGTCCAGGAAGCGGTCCACCTTCATGCCCTGCGCGCTGGCGCGCTGCAGCGTGTCGGGCGTCACATAAGCGCCAGCGTTGTCCTCGATGCCGTCGATGCCGTCGGTGTCGGCCGCAAGCGCGTACACGCCGGGCTGGCCTTGCAGCGCCAGCGCAAGACCGAGGCAGAACTCGCCAGCCCGGCCGCCGCGCCCGCGCGCCTCGCCATCTTCACGCTTTCTGACGGTGACCGTGGTTTCGCCGCCGCTCAAAATCACGCAGGGTTTGCTAAAGGGCTGGCCTTTGAGCGCGACTGCGCGTGCCAGCGCCGCGTGCACCTTGCCGACCTCGCGCGATTCGCCTTCCATCTCGTCGCTGAGGATGTGGGCTTCAATCCCCGCTGCACGAGCCGCCGCGGCTGCGGCTTCAAGCGACTGCTGCGGCGTGGCAATCATGTGGACCGCATGGCCGTCAAAGGCCGCGTCGCCCGGCTTGGGCGTTTCCAGCGCACCGCTCTCAAGCTGAGCGCGCAGCGCAGGCGGTACCTCGATGTTGTAGCGTTTCAAAATTGCCAGCGCGTCGGCGCAGGTGGTGACATCGGGCACGGTCGGGCCACTGGCAATCACCGATGGGTCGTCGCCTGGCACGTCGCTGATCGTGAGCGTCACCACCGTCGCAGGCGCGCAGGCGGCGGCCAGGCGCCCGCCCTTGATGCGCGAGAGGTGCTTGCGCACACAGTTCATCTCGCCGATGTTGGCACCGCTGTTGAGCAAGGCCTTGTTGATGGCCTGCTTGTCTTCCAGCGTCAAGCCTTCGGCCGGCAGGGTCAGCAAGGCCGAGCCGCCGCCCGAGATCAGGCACAGCACCAGGTCGTCTTTGGTGAGCCCCTGGGTGAGCGCGAGGATGCGCTGCGCGGCTTGCAGCCCGGCGGCGTCAGGCACCGGGTGCGCGGCTTCAACAATTTCGATGCGCTGCGGCAAGCCTTCGGGGCGCGGCGGAATATGGTGATAACGCGTGACCACCAGACCTTCAAGCGGCGCATCAAGCGGCCACAAGGCCTCAACCGCCTGGGCCATGGAGCCGCCGGCCTTGCCGGCACCGATGACAATGGTTCTGCCCTTGGGCGGCTGGGGCAGATGGGCCGCCGTGTTGTGCAGCGGCAAGGCGCGCTGCACGGCGGCCTGGTACAGGTGTTCGAGAAAGGCGCGAGGCTGGCTGGCGGGGTTCGGTTCGGTCATTCGGTGTCTCCAGCCCACTATTGTGCCGCCCCAAACGCCACTAAACCGCCTGTAACCCGCGCCGCAGCGCCGCGCGGACGCTGCCGTTTACTTTTTACCCAGTCCCAGGCGCTGCGCGCCTTCGGTGTACAGCTTCGTCTTCTCCTTCATGAAGGCGTCCATCTGGTCGAGGTTCACGTTGACCAGCTCAAAGCCGCTTTTGGCCGCAAGCTCCTTCATCTCGGGGTCGTTGTTGAGCGCGGCCCACATATCAGCAATTTTCTTGCGCGCTTCCGGCGGTGTCGATTTCGGTACACCGATGCCGCGGTAGGCGCCGTCCACCCAGTCCACGCCGAGTTCCTTGAAAGTCGGCACATCGGGCAGCAGCGGGTGGCGTTTTTCCATGGCCACGGCCAGTGCGCGCGCCTTGCCCTTGTTGTTGATGGCAAAGGCGGTGTAGGTCACCGCGCCGTCGATCTGGTTGCCGACCACCGCCAGCGCCATGTCGCCGGTGCCCTTGTAGGGGATATAGGTGCTCTTGATGCCGAAGGCGGCGTTGAGCCGCTCATGCGAGGCATGGTTGGCAGAGTTAAGGCCCGAACCGCCCAGGCTCATCTTGCCGGGGTCTTTTTTGGCGGCGGCGATGAAGTCGGCAAAGGTCTTGTACGGGCTGGCCTCGGGCACAACCAACGCGTCAGGCGTGAAGTGGAACCAGAACACCGGCGTCACATCGGCTGTCTTGTACTGCACCACCCCCTCGATGGGCTGAAACACAATGTGCGGCAAGTTGACACCGACCACGTTCAGCCCGTCGGGCGGAAGCTGGTTCATCTGCGTCCACATCAGCGCGCCGCCAGCGCCGGCCTTGTACTGGATGATGGTGTCGATGGCCGGACACTTTTTCTTGAGCACCACCTGCTGGTGGCGCGCCGACAGGTCAGACTCGCCCCCGGGCGGGAAGGCCTGCCAGTACAGCACGTTTTTGTCGGGACAGGCCTGGGCCATCGCATTGGTCGCAAACGGCGCCAGCAGGGCCAGGCTCAGGGCGGATATCAGCGTCTTCATGGTTTTGTCTCCTTTGGTTTTTTCAGCTTTTCTCATTCACTCTTGACTCATAACTCCTGACTCTCGATTCATGCCTCAGGCGGCGCGGCGTTCGGCCTCCCGGGTGCTGGAAATGCGTTCGCACACGGACTGCGTGACCTGCGCTGTGGTGGCGTTGCCGCCCAGGTCACCAGTATGCAGCGAGGTGTCGGCGGTGACCTGCTCGATAACTTGCATCAGGCGCTGCGCGGCGGCGGCTTCACCGAGGTGCTCCAGCAGCATCACGCAGGACCAGAAGGTGCCGACCGGGTTGGCCAGGCCCTTGCCCATGATGTCGAAGGCCGAGCCGTGGATGGGCTCGAACATCGAGGGGTAACGCCGCTCGGGGTCGATGTTGCCGGTGGGCGCAATGCCCAGACTGCCGGCCAGCGCAGCGGCCAGGTCGCTCAGTACATCGGCATGCAGGTTGGTCGCCACCAGCGTGTCCAGCGAGGCTGGCCGGTTGACCATGCGGGCGGTGCAGGCGTCCACCAGTTCCTTGTCCCAGCGCACGTCGGGAAACTCCTTGCTGATCTGCAGCGCTATCTCGTCCCACATCACCATGCCGTGGCGCTGGGCATTGGATTTGGTGACCACGGTGAGCAGCTTGCGCGGGCGCGACTGCGCCAGCCGGAAGGCAAAACGCATGATGCGCTCGACCCCGGCGCGTGTCAGGATGGACAGGTCGGTGGCGACCTCGATCGGGTGCCCCTGGTGTACCCGCCCGCCGACGCCAGCGTATTCGCCTTCGGAGTTTTCACGCACGATGACCCAGTCCAGGTCTTGGGGCGTGCAGCGCTTGAGCGGCGCGTCAATGCCGGGCAGGATGCGCGTGGGCCGCACATTGGCGTACTGATCGAACCCCTGGCAGATTTTCAGCCGCAGGCCCCAGAGCGTGATGTGATCGGGAATGTGCGGGTCGCCGGCCGATCCGAAGAGGATGGCGTCCATGTCGCGCAGCGCGTCCAGCCCGTCCTCCGGCATCATGACACCGTGCTCGCGAAACCAGTCGCCGCCCCAGCCGAAGGAGCTGAACTTGAAGCTGAAGCGCTTCTGCGCGGCGGCCAAAGTCCGTAGCACCTGCTGGCCTGCCGGTATGACTTCCTTGCCGATGCCGTCGCCCGGGATGCAGGCGATGTTGTAGGTTTTCACGGGTTTCTCCTGTCAATGCAATGCCAGTAACTTTACGGATTGCAGTGTTCAAAAGAAACGCCTAAAGTTATCTTATTGTTTACTTTCAGTTAATAGTTGCCCGGTAAAAAAACATGTCGACGCCCGCCTCCGCCCCTTCCGAGATGGCTTTTTTCAGCCTGCTGGCGCGCTGCGCCAGCTTCTCGGCCACGGCCAGAGAACTCGACGTCACCACACCGGCCGTCAGCAAACGCCTGGCGCAGATGGAAAGCCGGCTCGGCGTGCAACTGCTCAACCGCACCACGCGGCGGGTCAGCCTGACGCCGGAGGGCGAGATCTACCTGGCCCACGCCAGGCGCATCCTGGCCGAGATCGACGACATGGAGCAGCTGGTGTCCAGCGCCGTGGCCGCGCCCAAGGGCCTGCTGCGCGTAAACGCGACGCTGGGTTTTGGTCGGACCCACATCGCGCCGCTGATCTCGGGCTTTGCCAAGCTGCACCCCGAAGTGCAGATCCAGCTGCAGCTCACGGTCAACCCGCCGCCAGCCGACGACGACGCCTTTGACGTGTGTGTGCGCTTTGGCGAGCCGCCGGATGCGCGGGTGATTGCGCGCATGCTGGCCCCCAACCGTCGCTTGCTCTGCGCCTCGCCAGCCTACCTGGCCAAACGCGGCACGCCGAAAGTGCCGCACGATCTGGCGCAGCACAGCTGCATAGGCATACGGCAGGGCGGCGAGGCGTACGGCATCTGGCGCCTGAGCGCAGGCAAACGGGTGGAAACCGTGAAGGTGCGCGGCAACCTCAGCACCAGCGACGGCGAGATCGCGGTCAACTGGGCGCTGGCGGGCCACGGCATTGTGATGCGGGCCGAGTGGGACATCGCGCGTTATCTGCGCAGCGGGCGCCTGCGCCAGGTGCTGGAAAACTACCAGTCACCGCCGGCCGACATCCACGCGGTCTGGCCCCAACGACACCAGGTGTCAGCCCGCGTCAGGGTTTTTGTGGGCTACCTGGCCGGCCACTTCGAGAAAACCTCGACACGTTCGGCGGGCCTGGTGAGCAGCTGGTGAGCGGTGGACAAGGGATGCGCGGGCGCTTTCTGTTGCTGCTACTGCCTGATACGGCCCGTGGCAGTCACGATGCTCAGCTCGACAAAACGCGAGCCTGAACGCATGCCGGGCTTGAAGCCCACCTTGTAGCCGCCCAGATCGACGTCGGTGCTGTCCAGCGCATTGGCAAAACCTTCGCGGGATATCTTGGGGCCCATGCGCCGCGCCGCGTGGATGATAACGGAACGGCGATGTAGCCCTCCATCATCGCGTAGCTCACCGGCACCTCGAGGTTGGGCGTTGCTGCCGCGATGTCGCTGAACTCCTTGCTCAGTCGCCCCGAAATCTTGTAGGGGTTGGGCGTGACCTGTGTGATCGCCAGCCCCTTGAGCTGCTCTTCGCCCAGGCGCTGCGAGATCTGCTCAATGTCCGCGCCGGAACGGGCAAACAGCTGCGCCGTGCCACCGTCGAGCCGGTACTTTTCGATAAAGGCCCCGGCGGCCGCACCGCTGGCAACCACGATGATGGCTTGCGGCGCAGCACTGATGAAGGTGTCCACCACCGCATTGGGGACCTTGTTGGTGCCCTGCGTATAGGTGGCCTTGGCAGTGAGTTTGGCACTGCGGGCTTTTGTCACTTCTTCCATCGCGGCCAGCAGCGTCCCCGCACCTGCGCCATCGGGGTAAAACAGGCCCAGCCGCGTCACGCCCACCGTGACCAGGTGTTCCGTGATCTTGTTGAGCTCGTCGCGAAGACTGGCGCGCACGCTGAACACCAGCGGCGCTTCTGCGCGGATCTCGTTGACGCGGTAACCCACCAGTGCGATGTTCTCGGTCTCCAGCAACTTCGACGTCACCAGCTCACTGATGATCCTGTCGCCAAAATAGCCCACCAGCACCAGCGGCCGGCTCTCGCCCAGCAAGGACTTGGTCGCTGCCATGTTGTCCGCTGGCCTGCCGCCGTCGTCCTTGCGCACCAGGCTGAAGGTGTGACCATTGACGCCGCCCGCCTTGTTGGCCCGGGTCAGCGCCAGCTGGATGCCCACGGAGTAGGCGCGGGCCTGCGTGCCTTCGAGCCCCGACAGGGGGCGACCTGCCCGACGACGATCTGCGCGGCACCGGCCGCCAGCTAAACAGCTATCGCGCCGGCCGCAACCAGCGCACTGATCAGCAACTGCAAATTCAACATTTTTTGTCTCCTCGATGGTCCACGCGTAGCATGCCTCGGCGGGCGCTGAGTGGCCGCAGCAATCTTCTGCGGCGCGCTTGAATTGAAGCACGTCCCGGGGGCAAGGTCGATACGCGATATTACGCAGAACTTACAGCCTCAGTTGGCATTCCAACTCAAGGACCCTCTGCATGACTCTGGCGAGGTTGTGGCAGTCGGATCGGGATGGGCTGCAAGGCGTCTTTTTGCAGGCAATAGCCCGGCTATTGCCAAGAAAAACAACGCAGCAGGCCGCCTGTCAGCGCGTGGGGGCGCCGCTTTCAAACCACTGCCGCACCAGCGCGCGCTCGGCGTCCAGCATGCCGGTGGCGTTATTCATCGGCATGATTTTGCTCACCACCACTTGCTGGTAAACGGCCTGCGCGTGTTGACCGAGCAGGGCCGGCGAGTCGAGCCGGACGTTTTTCATCTGCAGCTGTGCGCCATGGCACTGGTAGCAGCGCTGCTCCATCACTTTTTGCACTTTTGCATAGTCATTTCGGCCTGTAGCCCCTGCCGTTTCTACGGGAGCAGCTATCGAATCAGTAGCATTTACGGCGGCGGCCGGCACCGGCGCTGGCTTCATCCAGACGATGGCGCCTGCGATCAGCACCACGCCAATCAGCGCATAAGGCAGGGGATTGCCGTTGCGCCCCAGCTTGTAGCCGTGACGCATCACAAAAAATTGCCGTATCAGCGCGCCGGCCAGCATCATGAGGATCAACACCAGCCAGTTCTGCGCATGGCCATAGGTAAAGCTGTAGTGGTTGCTGAGCATCGCAAACAGCACGGGCAGCGTGAAGTAGGTGTTGTGCACGCTGCGCTGTTTGCCGCGCTGGCCGTGCACCGGGTCCACCGGCTCGCCGGCCTTGATGCTGGCGATCACCTTGCGCTGGCCGGGGATGATCCAGAAAAACACATTGGCGCTCATGGCCGTGGCGATCATCGCGCCCACCAGCAAAAAGGCCGCACGCCCGGCAAACCAGTGGCAGGCCAGCCAGGACGCGACACAGACCAGCACCAGCACCAGCGCGCCAACAACGGCATCCCCATTTTTGCGTTTGCCGAAGACTCGGCAGATGCCATCGTAGAGCATCCAGAAAACCACAAAAAACGACAGCGCCACGCCAATGGCCGCACCCGATGACCAGTTCATCAGCGACTTGTCGATCAGGTAGGTGCCGGCGTTCCACAGGTAGGACACCGTGAACAGCGCGAAGCCGGAAAGCCAGGTGCTGTAGCTTTCCCAGTAAAACCAGTGCAGGTGAGCGGGCAGCACAGGCGGCTTGACTGCAAATTTGACCGGGTGGTAAAAACCGCCGCCGTGCACCGCCCAAAGCTCGCCACTGACGCCCTGTTTTTTCAGATCGTCGTCCACGGGCGGCGTCAGGCTCGAATCGAGGAAGACAAAATAAAACGAGGAGCCGATCCAGGCGATGGCGGTGATGACATGGACCCAGCGCAGCAGGAGGTTGGCCCAGTCGAGGTAATAGCTTTCCATAGCTCAACTTTCAAACCTGCTCACCACTGCGGGCGCTCTGAGCAGAAATTTCGGCCGCGAACACATTGGCTCCGCTGCGACCTGTCCACTAAAGTGTATACAAATTGACAGCCCGATGCAAAAAGCTCAAGCCGTCTCCGGCAGATCCAGGAGCAACAACTGTGCCGCCACAGCCACGGCTATCACCTCGGGCTCCTTGCCGTCTATGCCGGGCAGGCCGATCGGGCTGGTGACGTGGGCCAGCTCTTCATCGCTAAAGCCGCGCGCCTGCAGCCGGTGGCGAAACGTCGCCCACTTGGTCTTGCTGCCGATCAGGCCGATGTAGGGCAAATCGCCCTTTTCGCGCTGGCGTTTGAGGCATTCGGCGACGATGTCGAGATCCTCGGCATGACTGAAACTCATAATCAGCACCCGGGACTGCGGCGCAAGCTCGCGCACCGCTCCCTGCACCGGTTCGGAGTGTTCGCAGCGCACGTTGAGCCCCCACGCTCGCTCACTTCGTGTAGCTCCCTGCCCCCCAAGGGCAGAGAAATTTGCTAGCTCGTCCGGGAAAATGCCCTCTCGGCTGTCGATCCAGGTCAGGTCAAACGGCAAGCGCGACAGGACCTCCACCAGCGCATGGCCGACATGGCCACCTCCGAACAATGCAAGCGCTTGTAACTTTGTGAAGAGCCGGCGCCGCAGGGCCGCAACATCAGCGGGGCCTACGGGTTCAAACTGCAGGGTCATCACACCCCCGCAACACTGGCCCAGCGACGGGCCCAGGACAACCCGGTTCACGGTGACGCCCTGCCCATGCTTTAAATGGGCGCGGGCCGTCGCCATGGCCTGGTGCTCAACGTGTCCGCCGCCGATGGTGCCCACGACAGCTTCGGTAAAAACAGCCATCCAGGTACCGGCTTCGCGCGGTACCGAGCCTTCCGTGGCGACGACCTGCACCAGCACGGCAGGCTCGCTGCTCAACCGTTGCAGAAAACTGTTCTTGTGATGGTTCACCGTAAAAACCCTCTGATTCAAGGCCCATTTTTCTGGAGCCTACGACCGCATAATCCGGGGAAATCAATCCCGCGCTGTTACATCACCGATTCATCAACAGACCGCACAATAGCAGCCACGTCACACTCGTGAATCACAAGGATACGTATGTCTGAGCCCACTCCCCGCCGATTCTGGCTGATGGCCCTGCTGTCCGCCGGCATCGGCGCCATTGTCTCCGCCTGCAAGAGCGCGCCGGAACCTGCGGCAGCACCCGAGCCCGAGCCGGCGGCACCGCCCACCGTGGTCGGCCCCATCTCCGGCCCGGCCGGCTCGGCGCGCCAGTCGGCCGCACCGACAGCCCGCGCCTACCGCGAAAGCGGCGCCACCCACCTTTACGGTTTGAACGCCGACCGCATTTACAAGGGCAGGATGCCGCCGCTGCTGTATGCCGTTGGCGTGATCAATGTCGAGATCAACCAGGTGGGTATCGTGACCCGCCTCGACTGGATGCGCGCACCGCGCCATGCGCCGGAGGTGGTTGCCGAAATCGAACGCACGATCAAGGCCGCCTCCCCGTTTCCGGCGCCCGTGCGGATTGGCAAGGTGGTCTACACCGACACCTGGTTGTGGCACAAAAGCGGCAAGTTCCAGCTGGATACCCTCACCGAAGGGCAGAACTAGGCCCCCACATCAGCTGCCGCGATAAGTGGAGTAACTCCAGGGGCTGACCAGCAGCGGCACATGGTAATGCTGGCTGGTGTCGGCCACGCCGAAGTCCAGGGACACCTTATCCAGAAAGTTAGGCTCCGGCAACTTGACGCCGCGGCCTGCAAAATAAGCAGCCACATCAAATACCAGCCGGTAGGTGCCGCGCTGCAAGCTGCTGTTGTCGTACAGCGGCCCGTCCGGGTTGCGTCCGTCGCTGTTCAAGACAAACGATTTCACCAGCGTGGCCTGGCCACCCGTGGTGGTGTACAGCTCGACGGCCATGCCGGTGGCCGGCGTGCCGTGCATGGTGTCCAGGACATGTGTGCTCAGGCCCATGTGGGTTCCTTCGGGTGTGTGCAGTAAACAGAAGTGTATACACTTTTTGGACTTTCAGCTATCATGGCACCATGGAAACCTCCACCACCAGCTCCATCGTTGAAGCGCTCACCCGCGCGATCGTCGATCACCGGTTGCAGCCGGGCACCAAGCTGGCCGAGCAAAAGCTGGCCGACCATTTTGGCGTGTCGCGCACGCTGGTGCGGCAAGCCCTGTTCCAGCTGTCGCAAAACCGGTTGATCCGGCTGGAGCCCGCACGCGGCGCTTTTGTGGCCGCCCCCGCAGTCAGCGAGGCCCGCCAGGTGTTTGCCGTGCGCCGCATGCTGGAAGCCGAAATGACACGCGCCTTCGTGCGCGAAGCAACGCCGGCCAGGATCCGTGCGCTCAAGGAGCATGTGGCGCAGGAAAAAGCCGCCGTGGCCCGGGACGACGTGGCCGGCCGGACCGAGCTGCTCGGCGACTTCCATGTGCGCATGGCCGAGCTGATGGGCAACGATGTGCTGGCGCAAATACTCAGCGAGCTGATTTCGCGCTGCGCGCTGATCACGCTGATGTACCAGACCGCCAGCGCCGCCGAGCACTCCAGTGACGAGCACGCGGAAATCGTCAAAGCGCTGGCCGCAAAAGATGAAGAGCGCGCGGTCCACCTGATGAACGAGCACCTGCTGCATGTCGAACAAAATCTGACCTTTGACCGCAAGGTTCCCAGCAACGACATCACATTGGCACTCTCATGAACATCGGCCAGACCGCCACCTACCCCAGGGATTTGAAGGGTTATGGCCGCACGCCGCCGCATGCGCAGTGGCCGGACCAGGCCCGTATTGCCGTGCAGTTTGTGCTGAACTACGAAGAAGGCGGCGAGAACTCGGTGCTGCACGGCGACGCCGGTTCGGAGCAATTCCTCTCCGAAATGGCCAACCCGCCCAGTTACCCCGAGCGGCACTTGAGCATGGAGGGCATTTATGAATACGGCTCGCGTGCCGGTGTGTGGCGCATCCTGCGCGAGTTTGAAAAACGCCGGCTGCCCCTGACGGTATTTGGTGTCAGCATGGCGCTACAACGCCACCCCGAATTGACGGCGGCCTTCGTGGAGCTGGGCCACGAGATCGCCTGCCACGGCCTGCGCTGGATCAACTACCAGAACGTGGACGAAGCGACCGAGCGCGAACACATGCGCCTGGGCCTGGACATCATCACGCAGATGACCGGCCAACGCCCGCTGGGCTGGTACACCGGCCGCGACAGCCCGAACACGCGCCGCCTGGTTGCCGACGACGGCGCACTTGGCTACGACAGCGATTACTACGGCGACGACCTGCCGCTCTGGATGAAGGTCGAACGCAGCGACGGCATGGTGGTGCCACGGCTGGTCGTGCCCTACACGCTGGACACCAACGACATGCGTTTTGCGCTGCCCCAGGGCTTTTCGCAGGGCGATGATTTTTTCACCTACCTGCGTGACAGCTTCGATGCGCTGTATGCCGAGGGCGATCCGAACGGTCTGGACGCGCCGAAGATGCTCAGCATCGGGATGCACTGCCGCCTGCTGGGTCGGCCTGGCCGCATCGTGGCACTTCAGAAATTCCTCGACCATGTCCAGCAGCATGCGCATGTCTGGATCTGCCGCCGTATTGACATTGCACGCCACTGGCAGCAAGTCCATCCCTACAAAGACTGATCATGTCCCAAACCCTTGAACAACTGAACGCCGCGCCGGCCCCTGAAGCCGCAGCTTTTTTGGCCGGTCTGTACGAACATTCGCCGTGGATCACCGACGCCGCGTTAACACACCGCCCTTTCCGGTCGCTGGCACAACTCAAACACCGGATGGCCGGCATTGTCCGAGAAGCCGGTCGCGAGGCCCAGCTCACGCTGATCCGCGCCCACCCCGAACTGGCCGGCAAGGCGATGATCAGTGAGACGCTGACCGCCGAGTCGACCAGCGAACAAGGCAAGGCGGGCCTGACGGACTGCACACCTGAAGAGTTCGCGCGGATCCAGGCGCTCAATACCGCCTACAACACGAGGTTCGGCTTTCCCTTCATCCTGGCGGTGCGCGGCCCGCGCGGCACAGGCCTGGACCGGAAGGAGATCATCGCCACCTTCGAGCGGCGCCTGGCCAACCACCCCGACTTCGAACTGGCCGAATCCCTGCGCCATATCCACCGCATCGCCGAGCTGCGCCTGAACGACAAGTTTGCTGCAGAGCCGCGACTGGGCCAGCAGGTCTGGGACTGGCAGGAGCAGCTCAGCGCCTTCAGCGACCCGGGCTACCTTGAAAACGGCCAGCTCACGGTGACCTATTTGACCGACGCGCACCGTTCGGCCGCAGCCATGATCAGCCAGGCCATGCGGGACAGCGGCTTCGATGACATCCATGTGGATGCGGTCGGCAATGTGGTCGGCCGCTACAAGGCAGACCCTCACCTCCGCCCTCTCCCGGGGGGAGAGGGAGTCAAGACACTGATGACCGGTTCGCACTACGACACCGTGCGCAATGGCGGCAAGTACGACGGACGGCTCGGCATCTTCGCGCCCATGGCCTGCGTCGCCGAACTCTCGCGCCAAGGCCGGCGCCTGCCCTTCGACTTCGAAGTCATCGGTTTCGCCGAAGAAGAAGGCCAGCGTTACAAAGCCACCTTTCTCGGCTCGGGCGCCCTGATCGGGCAATTCAATCCCGCCTGGCTGGAGCAGAAGGACGCGGACGGTATCAGCATGCGCGAAGCGATGCAACACGCCGGGCTGCCCGCGACGCTGGAGGCGATTGCCGCGCTGCAACGCCAGCCTTCCGATTACCTGGGTTTTGTCGAAGTACACATCGAGCAAGGTCCGGTGCTGAATGAACTCGACATCCCCCTGGGCATCGTGACCTCGATCAACGGTGGCGTGCGTTATGCGTGTGAAGTCACCGGCATGGCCAGCCACGCCGGTACCACGCCCATGAACCGGCGGCGTGATGCAGCGGTGGCGGTGGCCGAGCTGGCGCTGTACGTTGAGCAACGCGCCGCGCGCGACGGCGATTCGGTCGGCACCATCGGCATCCTGAACGTACCCGGTGGCTCGACCAACGTGGTGCCGGGCCGCTGCCAGTTCACGCTGGACCTGCGTGCGCCCAACGATGCGCAGCGCGACGCCATGGTGACCGACGTGCTGGCGCAGTTGACAGCCATCTGCGAGCGACGCGGCGTGTTTCACACGGTGGAGCAAACCATGCGTGCCGCAGCAGCGCCCAGCGCAGCGGACTGGCAGCAGCGCTGGGAGCGCGCGGTGGACAGCCTGGGGGTGCCGCTTTACCGCATGCCCAGCGGCGCCGGCCACGACGCCATGAAGCTGCATGAAATGATGCCGCAAGCCATGCTGTTTGTGCGTGGACAGAACTCGGGCATCAGCCACAACCCGCTGGAAAGCACCACCTGCGACGACATCGAACTGGCCGTGAAGGCCTTCCAGCAGCTCCTGAACCAACTCGCGACCGATCAACCATGACAGCAGATGACAAGCTTGATGCCTGGGTCGATGCCCACTTCGACGAGGAAGTGCGCTTCCTGCAGGAGCTGATCCGCGTTCCCACCCCCACCCCGCCCGGCGACAACGCGCCGCATGCCGAGCGCACGGCCGAGCTGCTCACGGCCTTCGGGTTCGACGCAGAAAAACACCCGGTCCCGGCTGCCGAGGTTCAGGCTTACGGGCTGCAGTCGCTGACCAATTTGATCGTGCGTCGACCCTATGGCAAGGGCCGGACCATCGCGCTGAATGCCCACGGTGACGTGGTGCCGCCCGGCGAAGGCTGGACCTGCGATGCCTACGGCGGAGACATCAAGGACGGCAACATCTACGGCCGCGCTTCGGCCGTCAGCAAGTCAGACTTCGCCACCTTCACTTTTGCGGTGCGCGCGCTGGAGTCGCTGGGTGTGCCGCTGCATGGCGGCGTGGAACTGCACTTTACCTATGACGAAGAGTTCGGCGGCGAGATGGGACCCGGCTGGCTGCTGCGCAACCAGCTGACACGTCCCGACCTGCTGATTGCCGCCGGCTTCAGTTACGAAGTGGTCACGGCCCACAACGGCTGCCTGCAGATGGAAGTCACCGTGCACGGCAAGATGGCGCATGCCGCCATCCCCGATAGCGGCGTCGATGCCCTGCAGGGCGCGGTGCACATCCTCAACGCGCTGTATGCGCAGAACGCGCTCTACAAAAGCGCCACGTCGCAGGTCAAGGGCATCACCCACCCGTATTTGAATGTGGGCCGGATCGAAGGCGGGACCAACACCAATGTGGTCCCCGGCAAGGTGATGTTCAAGCTGGACCGGCGCATGATCCCCGAAGAACATCCCGCTGAAGTCGAAGCGTCGATCCGGCAGATCATTGCCGCCGCTGCGGCCTTATGCCCGGGCATCACCGTGGATATCAAGCGCCTGCTGCTGGCCCGCTCAATGCGCCCCCTGCCCGGCAACCAGCCGCTGGTTGATGCCCTCCAGAAGCACGGTCTGGCCGTGTTTGGCGAACCAATTCCCGCGATGGGCACCCCGCTGTACACCGACGTGCGCCTGTACGCCGAAGCCGGCATCCCCGGCGTGATCTACGGCGCCGGACCGCGCACGGTGCTGGAGTCGCACGCCAAACGCGCCGACGAGCGCCTGGCGCTGGAAGACCTGCGCCGCGCCACCAAGGTGATTGCACGTACGCTGCACGAACTGCTGGGCTGATATACGCTATTATTTTGATAGCTACTCACGCCCGGTACATAAGGGCCGGAGGCATATTTCGCTATTGAAGTCCGGCCATTCATACCCACTTGCCTTCGAAAGACAAGAAATCGGGTTGCGGCATGGGCAGGACAGGGTCGGTGGGGCGCTCGGCGTAGCGAAATCAAGGCGGAGGCCGCAGGCCGGGGGACATTCGAGTCGCTGAGTGCCCCGTCGGCCAGCGCCCGTCCACAAAGTGGCGCTTATCCAGCTGATTGAATGCAAAACCGTATCAGGCCTTGGGCAGGGTGTCCCACCAGCGATCGGCAAAACATCCCTGCAGGTAAGCCACAAAGGCCTGCACCTTGCCCGGCACCAGCTTGGGTGACGGAAAC
>NZ_JBDNGU010000021.1:0-11450 GCF_041689105.1 Polaromonas sp.
CTGAAGGATTCAACAGCGCCATCCAACTCATCAAGGCCAATGCCCGTGGGTTTCGCAGCTTCACCAACTACCGGGCAAGAATTCTGTTTCATTGCGGTAAGTTGGATTTGGGTTGGGCGTGAGGAAAAAATCACAGTGAAATTAACGAAGAGCCGAATGTAAAAATTTTGTTGCAATCGTTCTAAAAGAAGAAAAATCGGAATTCTGAACGAGATTTGAAAGGACATCGATATTCATTTTTATTCCCATGAACTGAATTTGGTAAAGATTAGGTTTGGCGACTAAGCGATCACAAGTATCGGGAGATCTATTACTGTCCGCCCGAATTCCAATAGAACACTAGGCGCTAACAATTAAACTGCGCCTTGGACTTTTCCACATATCTGCTTGCATCTATCGCAAGAATTCCCGCTACCTCTCATCAATTTGGGCGACAGAGACCTCCCAATCACAATCAGGGGACGCAATTGGATGCCACCGATGACAACGGCAACGATTGATAATTACAAATCCAGCACCCCAGTCATTTTCCGTTTCGCGATACGGGTCATGTGGTACCGCAGGTAAAAAGAACTGAAGAAGAAGACCATCGCCCCCGACATCTCGAGGGATATGGGTTCCACCTTGTTGTAGTGGTTCAGCATGGACCTGCGGATTGAATATTCGCCGACATAAAAGACGACATAGGAGACGAGCATCAGCAACGCGCCCAGACCCTTGAGCCCGGCGCCGGAACCTTCGGTCAGTAGCTGACTGGGAATGAAGAGAACGAGGTATGCGATGAACAGGGTGGCTGCGTTGGACTCGGGATCGATTTTTCGAGCCCAGCTGGATTGGATGAACATCCAGACAAGCAAAAACAAGCCAAGCGTCAGCACCGTGAAGAGAAGCATCAAGCCCCAGTGCAATTTTGGCGGCGCCAGCCAGGCCTGGTCGGCCCCTTGGCTGTACGCGGCCACCGGTCTTGTGAAAGGCTCGGTCAGATGTTCGGTCATGGCTCCCCTGCTTCTTGTCACGTTGATCTCATGGAGAGATCACAGCCTCTCTTGACATGGATGATAAGGCTCCAGGCGCGTTCGGTCATCCCCCAAATGGAGGGCTATCCAAGGTTGCGATTACGAATGTAGCCTCCAAGCCGCACGACGCCTCGCCCTTTGGCGTGGAACCTGTTTGGCCGCCCTCCCCGCGAGCCCGGCCCATAAGAACAAGCCGTCTTCCGAATGAACGGGCGGGATCACTCAGTCCCGAACCAGGCGAATATCCGTCTCCCGCTCCACATACGCCCACTCCGGCGAGGCGCGCAGTTCATCCAGTATGTCGTTGAAGCTGTCTTCATGCTCGGGCGCAAACTCGAACCAGGTCAAAAAGTCAAAGGGCTCACTGTCTGACAGGTCGCGGCAGTGGTGCAGCCTTCTGGCGACGGAGGGCAGGTATTGCAGGCCAATCTGCGTATGGTGCGACTGCTCTTCAAAAATGGCCCGTCGCTCGTCCTGCGTCAGCGCCCACCAGGCCGGGCTTTTGCGGATGGGGATGAGTGCGGCGCAAGTGGCCTCCGGTCGGCCCGGGTCTTGTTGCTTGGCCAGCAATTGGGTTTTTTCGCTGCGCAGCACATAACGCTCGTTGCTGGTGATACCTCTGAGCACCCAGCCCGATGTTGATCCGGTTTCAGCCACCAGGTCGGGCAGAACCATGACCCGTGCGGTCCGCGCAAGAGGCCCACCCACCACCGCCCGCGCGCTGGTGACGCGCCATGGGCCGGTATCCCCGCCTGCAAATGAAAATAGCCGTGAAGTCATGTGTCCACCTTTCCATGCATGCGGCCTGCAACTACAGTGCCAGTTTCAAGCGCCCAATGCCTTGTTCGATCTTCGCGACATCCGCAGTCGCAAAACTAAGCCTGAACGTAGCCATATCCGGATTCCCCGCATAAAACGGCGCCCCCGGCACAAAGGCCACGCCCTGCTCAATCGCCCTCTTTGCAAACTCGCCGGCGTCTTTGGTTTTGCCGCCTGCACCCGTGAGCCGCGCCCAGAAGAACAGGCCGCCTTGCGGTTGCGTGAATTCCACCGCGTCACCCAGCTCGCGCTTGAGCGCCTGGCCCATGGCAATCGCGCGCTCGCCATAGACCTTCCGCACGTTATCGAGGGTGGCGGGCATGCGGCCTGACTTGAGGTATTGCGCGGCGGTCGCCTGGGCAAAGGTGCTGGTGTGGGCGTCGCTGAACTGTTTGCACATGGTGGCCTTGGCCAGCAGCTCGGCGGGGCCAATCATCCAGCCCACGCGCAGGCCGGGGCTCAGCACTTTGCTCATGCTGCCGCAGTGGGCGATCAGCTCGCGGCTGCCGGGCACGTCTTTGCTCAGGGCCAGGATGGACGGAGGCGGCGCTTCGTTGAAGTACAGGTCGCCATACGGGTCGTCCTCAACGATCAGGGTGTTGTATTTGACGGCGAGGTCAAGCACTTTTTTGCGGCGGTCCAGGCTCAGCAAGGCGCCGCTGGGGTTGCCAAAGGTGGGAATCAGGTAGACGAACTTGGGCTTGTGCTCAGCCATCAGCTTTTCCAGCTCGTCGGTCTTGACGCCGTTTTCGTCGATGGGCGCGCTGATGAGTTCTGCGCCATACAGCCGAAAGCACTGGATGGTGGCCAGAAAGGTCGGGCCTTCGACGATCACCTTGTCGCCGGGACCGATCATGGTTTTGCCGAGCAAATCAAGCCCCTGCTGGCTGCCGGTGGTGACGATCAGGCCTTCGGGCGCCACATCGACGCCCTTGCTGCCCATGAAGGCGGCGAGCTGCTCGCGCAGCGGGTTGTAGCCCTCGGTTGCACCGTACTGCAGCGCGGCGCCGGGCTCATCCGTCAGCGCCTTGTTGGCGGCCTCTTTGATGCCTTCGACGTCGAACATGGCGCTGTCAGGAAAGCCGCCGGCAAAGCTGATGATGCCGGGCTTGCCGAGCAGCTTGAACAGCTCACGGATGGCGGAGGTTTCGACGTTGTTGAGGCGGTCGGCAAATGGCAGGGGCATGGCGGTCTCTCTTTCTGCTGAGCATTGTCGCCAATTTGCGCCCGGCTTTCCTGCGTAACGGGCAAAATCCATGGGCTCGGCACGCCGTTTTGCGGGTTTGTGCTTGCGACGGTTCCTGACGGCAGGGGTTGGCTGGTTTACTTTTTAGGCGCACGCATGATCGAAAAACACATGGACATCCCCGGCGCCGACGGCGCGATGAACAGTTTTGTGGTTTACCCTGAAGAAGGCGGGCCGCACCCGGTGGTGCTGTTTTATATGGATGCGCCGGGCAAGCGCGAAGAGCTGCACGACATGGCGCGGCGTATTGCGGCGGTGGGCTACTACGTGGTGCTGCCCAACCTGTATTACCGGCGCTCGCGCGACTTCTGGCTGACCGAACGCACCGAGGCGCTGATGGCAACCATGTTTGAACACATGCACTCGCTCACCAACGCGATGGTGGTGCGCGACACAGAGGCCCTGCTGGCTTTCATAGACGGCCAGCCGCAGGCCGACGCCAGCCGCGTGAGTGCGGTGGGTTACTGCATGAGCGGCCCGTTTGTGATGGCAGCCGCCGCTGCCCTGCCCAAGCGCATCAGCAGCATTGCCAGTATTCACGGTGCCCATCTGGTGACCGACCGCGACGATTCCCCACACCTGATGGCACCCTTGATCACCCGCGAAAGCTACTTTGCCTGCGCCGAGACCGACCGCTGGGCACCGGCCGAGATTGTGCAAACGCTGCAAGAGGCGCTGGTGGCCGGTGGCACACCACACCGTATTGAGTGGTACGCGGGCACCGAGCACGGCTTTGTCTTCCCCCGGCGCGAAGGTATTTACAACCAGGCGGCTGCCGAAAGGCATTGGGAGCGGCTGTTTGATTTATTCAGGCGCACGCTGCAACTCAACAACGCCAGGGGTGATGCATGAATATCGTGAACGTCCACCAGCGGCGGCTGGAGGCCACGCCGGCACAGGTGGCGATGTTGTTTGATTCGCTGGGCTCGCAGGCCGACAGGCTGTGGCCACCCGACTGGCCGCGCATGAAGCTGGACCGGCCGCTGGCGATAGGCGCGACGGGCGGGCACGGGCCCATTCGCTACTTTGTGACAGCCTACACGCCGGGTGAGTCGGTGCGTTTTCAGTTCACTGAGCCCAAGGGCTTCAGGGGCTGGCACAGCTTTGTCGTGCTGGGCGCCGCCGAAGAAGACTGCGTGCTGGAACACCGCATTGAAATGGAGACCCAGGGCCGCGCCACCCTGATCTGGGAGCTGGCGCTTCGCCACCTGCACAACGCCTTGGTAGAAGACGCGCTTGCGCAGGCGCAGCGTGCCGTGGGCAACAAGCCCCTGGTGGTGCCCTGGCCGGCGCGCGTGCGGGTGTTGCGCTGGCTGCTGTCGGTTGGCAAGTCCGGGTCACGGCCTTCGCATGAGCCACCGGCAGGACCGTTAGTGTGAGTTGATAATAATCGTCTTAAAACGATATATTGACAATATCGCATTTAAACGATAAAGTGTATATATCGTTAAAAGGTGATATTTATGAACTCACAGCAGACCTTCGCCATTCAAACACCCGCACAACTGTCGGTGCACCTGAAGTCACTCCGCAAGGCACGTGGCATGACGCAGACGGCGCTGGGTGAACGCGTCGGCGTCAAACAGGTGCGCATCGCCGACATCGAGAAGAATCCTGGTGCCGTCAGCCTGGACCAGTTGCTGCAGGTCTTGCATGCGTTGGACGCGCGTCTGCTGCTGGCAGACACCCAGCGCTACGCCGATGCAGCCCCCTCACCTGCAGCCAAGGCTGGCGAACCACCGGCAGATTGGTAACCATGGCGTTTGCTGACCTCGACATATGGATGAACGGCCAGCGTGTAGGCGTCTGGTTCTGGACGCGCACCGGAACACCCGGCCTGCGGTATGACGACGCCTGGCGGCAATCGCCCAATGCACGCCCGCTCTCAGTCTCGCTTCCCTTGCCTGCGGGGGGCGGCGATGTGATGGGCGCCAGCGTAGAACACTACTTTGACAACCTGCTGCCTGACAGCAAACACATCAGGGACCGGCTGAGGCGCCGTTTCGGCACCCCATCAACCCGCGCTGCCGACCTGCTGGCGGCCATCGGGCGTGACTGCGTCGGCGCCGTTCAATTGATGCCCGCTGGTGAGCCGCCTCCACCGCATGACCGCATTGACAGCACGCCCCTGACCGACCACCAGGTAGAGGCCCTGTTGCGTGACGTGACCAACGACGATGCGGCTGAATCTTTTCTGCCGGACGCCTTTCGCATCTCTATCGCCGGTGCACAGGAAAAAACTGCCTTCTTGCGCGTCGGGCAACACTGGCACCTTCCGGAAGGTGCAACCCCCACCACGCATATTTTCAAACTACCGCTCGGGCTGGTGGGCAACATTCGCGCCGACATGTCGGATTCAGTGGAAAACGAGTGGCTTTGTGCCACACTGCTGGCCGCAATGGGTTTTGCAGTGGCACCCACTGAAATAGGACAGTTCGGCAAGCAGAAAGTGCTGATTGTTGAGCGTTTTGACAGACGCTGGACCGAAGGGAATCGCTGGATAGCCCGCCTTCCGCAGGAAGATTTCTGCCAGGCGAGCGGACAGCCGGGCGAGCTCAAATACGAGTGTGATGGCGGGCCGGGCATACGCGCTGGCCTGGCACTGCTTGCAGGTGGAAACAACCCGCGTGATGACAGCTTGCGCTTTGCCCTGGCCCAGCTCGCCTTCTGGCTCATGGCTGCCACCGACGGCCATGCCAAGAACTTCTCGATCTTTCTGGAGCGCGGGGGCGGCTACCGCATGACGCCGCTGTATGACGTGCTGTCGGTCTGGCCCATCATGGGCACGGGGCCCAATCAGGTACACCCGCGCCGTGCCAAACTGGCCATGGCCCTGCGGAGCAAAAACACCCACTACCACCTGCATGAGATCCGCACCCGCCACTGGCAACTGCTGGCGCAGCAAAGCGGTGTTCCCGATGCGTTTGACCACATGGTGGCACTGGTGCTGCTGGTGCCTGATGCGCTGGAGCGGGTGGCGGCGCAATTGCCAGCCGGTTTTCCGCAACGGGTTTTCAACCCCATACGCACCGGCATGCTGGCGCAGGCTCAACAATTTATTGCAGAGCTTCCATGAAAACCGCCGACATCGCCCCCTTCTTCGCCACCCTCAAAGCCGCCAACCCCATGCCGGTGACCGAACTGGAATACACCAGCGTGTTCGAGCTGCTGGCCGCTGTGCTGCTGAGCGCGCAGGCGACCGACGTGAGCGTGAACAAGGCCACACGCAAGCTCTTTCCGGTGGCCAACACGCCGCAAAAGATCCTGGACCTGGGCATTGAAGGGCTGGAGGGTTACATCAAGACCATTGGCCTGTACCGCAGCAAAGCCAAACACTTGATGGAAGCCTGCCGCATGCTGGTCGAGCAGCACAACAGCGTGGTGCCGCGCAGCCGCGAGGCGCTGGAGGCGCTGCCCGGCGTGGGCCGCAAGACCGCCAACGTGGTGCTCAACTCGGCCTTTGGCGAAGCAACGATGGCGGTGGACACACACATCTTCCGCCTCGGCAACCGCACCGGGCTGGCGCCGGGCAAGACGCCGCTGGAAGTCGAGCTGAAACTGCTCAAGCGTATCCCGCCCGAGTACCTGGTGGACGCGCACCACTGGCTGATCCTGCACGGGCGTTATGTGTGCGTGGCGCGCAAGCCCATGTGCTGGCAATGCGCGGTGGCACCGTGGTGCGACTTCACGCCTAAGACGCCGCTGCCTGAGTAGGCTCCGGGATGACGACGTCCGGGGACCGCCCGTCGTCGTTCAGGCCTCACGGCAGCACGATGGACTGCGCCAGATGCGAATAGACGGATGACACCCGGCGCAAGTGGCGCGACTCAGGATGCGTCAATAGCCACAGGTCGGTCTCACACTCATCCAGCGGCTCAGTGAGCTGCACAAGATCCCGCCGATCGCGCGCCAGGAACAAGGGCACGATGCCGACGCCAAGCCCCAGCGCCACCAGCTCCATGACCGACAGGATGCTGTTGACGCGGTACTGCGGCGCCACCTTCGGGAATTGGCGCTTGCGCCAGATGACCGAAGGGTGCTCAGGCAGCGCGTCGTCCGGGGCTATCCAGCTCGCATTGCCCGCCTGCACAGCGGCGTAGGTCCGTACGGCGCCCTTTTTCGCGGCGAACAAGGCTACGCGGACCGGTCCGAGCTGCTTGCCAACCAGATGTAGCGGTGGCTTCCTGGTGGCCCGTACTGCGATGTCCGCATCGCGGCGGGTCAGGCTGGCCAGTTCGTTGCCGGTGTGCAGCTCATAGTCAATCAGCGGATGCTCCGCCTTGAGCAGCTTCAGCGCAGGCGCCACCAGGCCGTGCAGGACGGTGTCGGTGGTGGTGAGGCGCACGGTGCCGGACACTTGAGACAACTGCATCGCCGTGGCCGAACGGGCTGCCTCGATCGCCGCCTCGATCTGCTCGGCTTGCTCGATCAGCAACTGCGCCAGATCAGTGGGGCGATAGCCGGCACGCGAGCGCTCGAAAAGGGTGCGGCCCAGGCCACGTTCGAGCCGCTGAAGGGACCGAAAAACCGTCGAAGCGTCAAGGCCCACGCGCTCACCAGCCGCCGCCAGCGTGCCTGCCCTTGCCAGCGACAACACGATCTGCAGGTCTGAAGCGTTCAATTGATATTGCGTTTGCGCAATCATGGTGTGCATTTTCGCCTATTTTCAATTCATGAATGCAATCCTAAAGTACAGGCATCGTTTCTCACTTCAAAGGAGTTCACTCATGAACGCTTCTCTTCCCCCTTCCACCGATCTCGGGATCGCCGTACTGCGCGTCAGCCTGGGCGTGATGTGGATCGCCCACGCGCTGCTCAAGCTCTTCGTCTTCACGCTGCCCGGCACCGCCCAGTACTTTGAAAGCATCGGCTTTCCCGGACAGCTGGCTTACCCCGTCTTTGCCGCCGAACTGTGCGGTGGCCTGGCGCTGCTCTTCGGCATCTACGCTCGTCAGGTGGCTCTGGCCCTGGTTCCCGTGATGGCCGTGGCAGTGTCAGTGCATGTGCCCAATGGCTGGGTGCACACCAGCCCGGGCGGCGGCTGGGAATATCCGGTGTTTCTCATCGCGACATCGATTGCGCTGTGGTTGCTCGGCGACGGCGCCGCAGCGATCAAGCGCAGCCCGCTCTGGGTGCCGCAACTTCGAGTTGCAAAATGAGCGGCCCGTTAGTGCTGGTCTCGCACGTCCTGTGCCCCTATGTGCAGCGCGCGGCCATCGTGCTGGCCGAAAAGGGTGTGGCCTTCGAGCGCCGCGACATCGACCTCGCCAACAAACCCGAATGGTTTAGAGCGGTCTCGCCGCTCGGCAAGACGCCGGTGCTGCTGGTCGGCGACGATGCGATCTTCGAGTCGGCAGTGATTTGCGAGTATCTGGAGGAGACGGCGCTGCCACGACTGCATCCGCTGGGCGCTCTGCAGCGCGCTCGCCACCGCGCCTGGATGGAGTTTGGTTCCTCGCTTTTAAACACGATTGCGGCGTTCTACAACGCGGCAGACGACGCAGCACTTGCGGCACGAGCCGTTGAGATTCGGGCGCGCATCGAGCAGCTGGAAGCAGCGCTTGGTGACGGGCCGTACTTTGCCGGCACGGCCTTCAGCGTCGTTGATGCAGTGTTCGGCCCCGTGTTCCGCTACTTTGATGTCTTTGAAGCCATCGACGACTTCGGCTTGTGTCAGAACTTGCCTCGTGCGCAACGCTGGCGTGCCGCATTGGCAAAGCGGCCTTCGGTGGCCGCAGCCGCACCTGCCGACTATCCGGTGCGGCTCAAGTCGTTCCTGGAACGCAGAGATGGCGCGCTCTCCAGGCGTATCGCCCGCAGCACCGCTGTGGTCTGAGTCGGGGGCGCCGTATTGCGACTACACGCCGACAAAACCGCAGCCGGGCTGAGGCCAGTTGGCCATTGCGGGCGCCTCGATTACGGAATGACACATCCAGAAGATTCACTCCTTCTTTTATAGCTGACTGCGCATATCCCACGTGGGCTGTAAGCCGATTTGACATTTAACCTCCATGAAAAACGCCGCCCACGGGGGGCGGCGCTCAATGGTTCACCGGGAGGTCCGGCGCGGCTCAAAACAGCAGGTTAGGCAAAAACATCGTGACAGCAGGCACGTAGGTGATGATCATCAGGAAAAGCAGCAGCACCATCGTCCACGGCAAGGCCGCGCGTGCTACGCCCAGGATGGACATCTTGGTGATACCCGCCGTGACAAACAGGTTCAGCCCCACCGGCGGTGTCACCATGCCGATCTCAAGGTTCACCACCATGATGATGCCCAGGTGAACCGGGTCGATGCCCAGCCGCGTGGCGATGGGAAACAGGATGGGCGCCATGATCAGGATGATGCCGGTTGGCTCCATGAACATGCCGGCGATCAGCAGCAGGATGTTGACCACGACGAGGAACTGCCAGGCCGGCATGCCCCAGCCGATGATGGTTTCGGCAATCGTCTGCGGAATACGCTCTGTCGTCAGCACATGCGCAAACAGCAGCGCATTGGCCACAATGAACAGCAGCATGATGGTGACCTTGCCGGAATCCAGCAGCACCTTGGGCACCTGTTTCATGCCGATGTCGCGGTAGACGAACACGGCAATGAAGAAGGCGTAGATGGCCGCCACGGCTGCGGCTTCGGTCGGCGTGAAGATGCCGCCGTAGATGCCACCCAGAATGATGACGATCAGCAGCAGGCCCCAGAGCGAGTCGCGGCCAGCTTTCAGGATCTCGCCCAGGGGCGCGCGCGGCTGGCGCGGCAGGTCCAGCATGCGGGCCCGCACGTAGATGGCCACCATCAGCATCAGGCCGAGCAGCAGGCCCGGAATGACGCCGGCCATGAAGAGCTTGCCGACCGAAGTCTCCGTGGCAGCGCCATAGACCACCATCACGATGGAAGGTGGAATCAGAATGCCGAGCGTACCGGCGTTGCAGATCACCCCCGCAGCAAACTGCTTGGGGTAGCCCGCCTTGACCATGCCGGCGATCACGATCGCACCGACCGCGACCACGGTGGCTGGCGACGAACCCGATACCGCTGCAAACAGCATGCATGCCAGAACCGACGCCATGGCCAGGCCACCGCGAAAGTGCCCGATGCAGGCATTGGCGAAACGGATCATGCGCCGGGCAACGCCGCCGGTGGTCATGAAAGAGCCACCCAGAATGAAAAACGGAATGGCCAGCAAGGTGTAGAGCTCGGAGGTCTCGAACAGCTTGAGCGTGAGCGAAGCCAGCGAGTCTTGTGCAAACACCAGGATGGTCAGGATGGACGACAGGCCAAGCGCTACTGCAATCGGCATGCCCAGCGCCATGAAGACAAAGAGCAGGATGAACAGTGCGGCGATGGTCATGGACGCACCTCGCCGTCGACCGGCTCTTCATTAAGCTTGAGTGCTTCTTTGGCTTCATCGCCAAGCAGGTGGGCTTCCTGGCCGCTGGCCAGTCGCCACAGGATCTGGGCAAAACGGAATGCCAGCAGCAGGAAGCCGAGCGGCAGGATGATCCGGGGAATCCAGCTCTGGATAGGAATGTCCTGCATCAGAATGCCCACGGTGTAAATTTTGTGGACATACTGGTAACTTCCGAAAGCGACGATCAGGGCGTACGCAATGCACAACGAGGCGGCGATCGACTCAACCACGCGGGCCGGGCGGTTGCCCAGCAACTTGACCGCAGCATCGACACCGATATGCGCGCCGACACGCACGCCGTAGGACATGCCCACAAAAATCAGCCAGGCAAACATGATACCGGTGAGCTCCAGCGCCCAGACGAAGCTGTAGTTAAAGACATAACGCGCAATCACCTGCATGAAAGTGACCAGCGTCATCGCCGCCATGAGGAAGGTGATCAGACCTTCCTCCAAATGTTCTAGCCAACGCATAGATGTACAAAGGGCCTGCGCTGCAGGCCCTTCCTTTGTTTTTTATTTATTGGCCTTGAGTGCGCCGTCAATCAGGTCGCGTCCAATGTCGCCCTCGAATTTCTTCCAGACCGGCTCCATGGTTTTGCGCCATGCAGCAACGTCATCTTTCGAGAGTTTCTGGATCTTGGCCTTGCCCGCGTCGGTGATCTTCTTGCGGTCGGCTTCATTGATGTCTGAGGCGAGCTTGTTGGCGTGCGCGGTGGCTTCGACCATGGCTTCTGACAGGCCTTTGCGAACATCGGCTGGCAGACCGTCCCACCACTTGGCGTTGGTCACGACCATGTAGTCGATCAGGCCATGGTTGGTCTCGGCGATGGTTTTTTGCACTTCATGGAATTTTTGCGAGTAGATGTTCGACCAGGTATTTTCCTGCCCGTCGACCACGCCCGTCTGCAGCGCCTGATAGACCTCGGCAAACGCCATTTTTTGTGGGTTGGCGCCTAGC
>NZ_JBDNGU010000022.1:0-2791 GCF_041689105.1 Polaromonas sp.
CACACCCTTGATATGCTCCGGCGCATTGGCGATGCGGGTCACGGTGTCATAACCGCGCAGCTCCTGCACTTTCTGGATATCGATGCCGTACTCTTCCTGGCCCAGCGTGAAGGCCAGAAACTCCAGCGCCTTCATGGCAGGCGCGCCATGGAGCATCACAGCCGCAGCGGAAGGGTTGGGGTTGCTTGTTGTCGCGTGCATGCGCATTCCTTTAAACAATATGGGTGACACGCCTGCTTATGCGCTGCACCCGAAAAACGATGCCGTTGGCAGACATCCCTACCTGTTTAGCGGCAAAATCCAGGGAAACTTTAGGAAAATCCATGTTTACACCGCAACGAGAGCCGCAGCATCGACAAGTTGACTGCGTTGCGGCGCGGCAGTGGCCCGTTTGGCAGCAGGTGGTTGCATCGACGCAGGGCGCTGAGGGGCGCTTGCCGGACGCTTGGGCGCGGCCGCGTGATGGAGTTGTTGCTCGTGCTCGAGTCTGAACACACTGACCACCTGAGACAGTCCGCTGGCCTGCTCTTGCAGTGAAGCCGCTGCTGCTGCCGCTTCTTCCACCAGCGCGGCGTTTTGCTGCGTCACCTGGTCCATCTGCGTGATCGCCTGGTTGATCTGCTCGATGCCTGCCGTCTGCTCCTGGCTGGCCGCCGTGATCTCGGCCATGATGTCGGTCACGCGTTTGGCGCTGCCCACAATCTCGTCCATGGTCTTGCCAGCTTCAGCGACCTGTTTGCTGCCTTCTTCAACCTTGTCGACCGAGTCGCCGATCAGGGTCTTGATCTCTTTGGCTGCTGCTGCTGAGCGCTGGGCCAGGTTGCGCACTTCGGCGGCGACGACTGCAAAGCCGCGGCCTTGCTCGCCAGCCCTTGCCGCTTCGACTGCGGCGTTGAGCGCCAGGATGTTGGTCTGAAAGGCAATCCCGTCGATCACGCCGATGATGTCGACGATCTTTTTGGACGAGGCGTTGATGGCGCTCATGGTGCTCACCATCTGGGACACCACCGCGCCGCCACGCACGGCCACGCCCGAGTTGGATACCGCCAGCTGGTTGGCCTGGCGGGCGTTGTCGGCATTTTGCTTGACGGTGCTGGTCAGCTCTTCCATCGAGGCTGCGGTTTCTTCCAGCGAAGAGGCCTGCTGCTCTGTCCGGGACGATAAATCCATGTTGCCTGAGGCGATCTGGCTGGAGGCGGTGGCTATGGTGTCTGTGCCTTGACGCACTTCGCCCACCACACGGGACAGGCTGGCACGCATGGACTCCAGAGCCCGGGTGATGACGCCGATTTCGTCGCGCCGCTTCGACGTTAAATGCTGGGACAGGTCGCCCTCGCCGATGGTCTGCACATGCTGGCTAAGCAGCCCCAATGACCCCACGGTACGGCGAATGGAAATAATCAGCGCGAAGCCAAGCACGGCGGCAGACAGAACAATGAACCCACCCACCCAGGCCATCTGACGATACAGATCCGCCAGTACTTCGGACGCCGGAACCTCAGCCACAACCAGCCAGCCGGTTGCCTCGCTCCTGGACACGGAGGCATAACGCTGCCCGCCCTGTCCCGGCTCAAGAACGGCTGACGCCTTGTCAATCCAGAAGGCCTCCTTGCCCGTCAGGCGTTCAAGCCATTGCGCCGGCTCGGGCTGAAGCACGTCGGCCAGCTTTTTCCCGGCCGCCGTTGGGTGGAACACCAGCGTCGCCAAGGCGGGGTCGCTGCCCGGATTGACGGCGTAAAGTCCTCCGGTGCTGAAAATCTTCATCTGCTTGACGGCCTCGCCCAAAGAGGCTTGCTGCTGTGAAATATCCAGCCCAATGTAAAGGACGCCCACGATACGCCCGGCGTCATCGCGCACCGGTTCATAAACTGTCATGAAGGGTCGTCCAAACAGAAGAGTCCGCCCGACAAACCTTTTTCCTGCGCGCAGCGTTGCATAGGCCGGGCTCTTGCGGTCCAGCAGGGTTCCTACCGCGCGCTCGCCGTTTTCCTTCTTGACCGATGTGGTGATTCTGCGGAAATCATCGCCTTGCGCCACGAACACTGTGGCGTTGCCTCCGGCAAAGTCCTTCGCAAAACCATCTACTTCCGTGGGGTTGTCGTTGATCGGCCCACCATAGTTTGTCAATGTGTCCGCATCGCCAAGGGCCAGGGTCGGGCCAAACTGGCGTCGAAAAGTGCCGAAAGCGTTTTCAGCGCCCAGACGCATGGTCTGGTCGAAAATGTCCAGAGAAAGGGCAATCGCTTCTGCCTTGGCATTGGCATACTGGGCGGCGCCGCGCTGGTGCTGCGAGGACGCCAGCGTGTAGAAAATCCCCAGAAGGAGCGCCGTCACCACCACGATGGCAATGCCTCCCCTGACCGCCATGGTGCGCGCCAGGGAGACGAAGCCCGGAGCCGCTGCCTGCCCATGCACCGGGGATTTGCCCGTCAAAACACGAGTTGCTTTCCGCAAAGACGCAAGCGCAAGCCTTGCTGCGGCTGGATCGGAATCTCTGGGATGAAGGGCTGATGTCTGCATGTTGTCCTCAGATAAACGGCTTTGGAGGCTTTAATGTGGCCAGATGGGCTGGCACACCTACCTCTCCACTAATAAAATTTTCATGGGTGATCGGGCTACCCATGAGTCGGTCTCAGGCTCAAAACTCTTCCCAGTCGCCGCCAGCGCCTGCTACTGCGAGCTGCCTGGGCTGAACCGGTGGGGCTGGCTTGCGCTGCGGCGCGGGAATCGCCCGTTTGGCGGCAGGCGGCTGCATGGGCGCGCCTTGATGCGCAGTTGCGTCGCGCTGCGG
>NZ_JBDNGU010000023.1:0-36666 GCF_041689105.1 Polaromonas sp.
CCGTTCTTCGTCCGCATGGCCTGGCACGCAGCGGGCACGTATCGCATTTCCGATGGCCGTGGTGGCAGCGGCAGCGGCGAGCAGCGCTTTGCGCCGCTCAATAGCTGGCCCGACAACGGCAACCTCGACAAGGCACGTCGTCTGCTCTGGCCGATCAAGTCCAAGTACGGCCGCAAGCTGTCGTGGGCTGACCTCTTCATCCTGACCGGCAATATTGCGATGGAATCGATGGGTTTCAAAACCTTCGGCTTCGGCGGCGGTCGCCCGGACGTCTGGGAGCCAGAAGAGGACATCAACTGGGGTTCCGAAACCACCTGGCTGGGCGACGAGCGCTACAGCGGCGACCGTGAGCTCGCGAATCCGCTCGCCGCCGTCCAGATGGGCCTGATCTATGTGAACCCTGAAGGCCCGAACGGCAAGCCTGACCCACTCGGTTCTGCACGCGACATCCGTGAGACTTTCGCCCGCATGGCCATGAACGATGAGGAGACCGTGGCGCTGACCGCCGGCGGCCACACCTTCGGCAAGTGCCACGGCGCTGTTGATGCCAAGTACATCGGCGTCGAGCCGGAGCGCGCTGATGTCGAGCACATGGGCCTGGGCTGGATCAACAGTTTCGAGACCGGCCACGGCGTACACGCCTTCACCAGCGGCATCGAGGGCGCCTGGACCAATAACCCGATTCAGTGGGACAACGGCTATTTCGAGAACCTTTTCGGCTACGAATGGGAGCTGACAAAGAGTCCGGCCGGTGCGCACCAGTGGAAGCCTGCTGGCGCCACCGGCGATGGCACCGTGCCCGACGCGCACGACCCCAGCAAGCGCCATGCGCCCATGATGACGACGGCCGACATGGCCATGCGCATGGACCCGGCCTACGAGAAGATTTCGCGGCGCTTCATGCAAAACCCGCAAGCGTTCGCCGACGCTTTCGCCAGAGCCTGGTTCAAGCTGACCCACCGCGACATGGGCCCGATTGCCCGCTATCTTGGCCCGTTGGTGCCGAAGGAAGAGCTGCTCTGGCAAGACCCGGTGCCCGCCGTTGACCACCCGCTGGTCAATGCGCAGGACGTGGCTGCGCTGAAGGTGAAGATTCTTGCCTCCGGTTTGAGCACCTCCCAGCTGGTCGCGACGGCCTGGGCATCGGCTTCAACCTTCCGTGGCAGCGACAAGCGCGGCGGCGCCAATGGTGCGCGTATTCGCCTGGCACCGCAGAAGGATTGGGAAGTCAACCAGCCGGCTGAACTGGCGAAGGTTCTCGCGAAGCTGGAAGCTGTCCAAAAAGAGTTCAACGTCGTGCAATCTGGCGGCAAGAAGGTTTCGCTGGCTGACCTGATCGTGCTGGGCGGCACCGCTGCCGTTGAAGCGGCTGCGAAGAAGTCCGGCCACGCTGTGACCGTGCCCTTTTCGCCGGGCCGCACCGATGCCACGCCGGAGCAGACCGACGTTGCGTCATTTGTTCCCCTGGAGCCGATGGCTGACGGTTTTCGCAACTACGTGCGCAAGGGGCATGAAGCCGGGGTGGCCGATCAGCTCGTGGACAGGGCCAATCTTTTGAGCCTGACCGCACCCGAGATGACGGTGCTGGTCGGTGGCCTTCGCTCGCTGGGTGCCAACGTTGGCCAGGCCAAACACGGTATTTTCACCAAACGCGCCGGTGAGCTCACCAATGATTTCTTCGTCAACCTGCTCGACATGAACACGAAGTGGCAGAAGTCTGCTGACGCCGAGTTTGTGCTGGAAGGACGAGACCGCAAGACGAACGAGCTGAAGCTCACGGGCACGGTCGCAGATCTGGTGTTCGGCTCCAACTCACAGCTCCGGTCGCTCGCCGAGGTCTATGCCAGCAGCGATTCACAAGAAGCCTTCGTGCGTGACTTTGTGGCGGCCTGGACCAAGGTGATGAATCTGGATCGTTTCGACCTGGCTTGATGGATGTTCGCCCCAAGCCCGCTCTGGTGAAAGCCTGGGCGGGCTTTTTGACGGCCAGGCGCGTGAGCTATCCTCAGGATTTTTTCCGGAGTACACCGTGACTGCTGCAACTGACAAAACCGGCAACCCCAACGTCGACACGCACAACATGAATTTCGACGCCGGCCTGGCAACGCGCAAGCAGGTGATGGGTGAGGACTTCGTGGCCAACGCGCTCGGCAATGCCACGGATTTCACGCGCCCGATCCAGGAGCACATCACCGCCAAGGCTTGGGGCGATGTCTGGCAACGGCCGGGCCTGGACCTCAAGACCCGCAGCCTGATCACTGTGGCGATGCTCACGGCGCTGGGCAAACAGCATGAGCTCAAGGGCCATTTGCGTGGCGCCTTGAACAATGGCGCCACGCCGGCCGAGCTGCAGGAAGTGCTGCTGCATGCGGCGGTGTATTGCGGTGTGCCGACGGCGGTGGATGCCTTCCGGACGGCGGCCGAGGTGGTGGACGGACCGAAAAAGGGCTGAGCCGTCGCACGGCGGTGTTTTTACAAAATCCTTAAGGAATTTTGGCCTCCAGCCTTTATGGGATGGCCGCAAGCAGCTATCAAATCAGGAGCATGCCATGAGCCTTGCGCCCGGGTTGGCGCAGGCTCAGCCCTCGATCAGCTTGTGCACCAGGTCGGCGGTGGTTGACGCCTTGTACTTGCGCATCAGCCGGGCGCGGTAGATTTCCACCGTGCGGTGGCTGATGACGAGGGCGCGGCCTATCTCCTTGGAAGTCATGCCGTCCATCAGGTGGGCGGCGACTTCGCGTTCGCGCGCCGTGAGTTCAGCCTTGACCGGCCGCCGTGAGCTCAGGTCTTCAAACGTCCAGATGCCGGACTCGTGCGGCGCGGCGCGGTTGAGCGCGCGCCCGGTGACGTGGCACCAGAAGGTTTCGCCCTTGAGCCGACCGTCGACACGTTTCATGATGCGGTCGTCGGCGTAATGACCCTTGGCATTGAGGATGGGCAGCATGCGCGCGCCTATGCGCTCATATTCGTCGGCGCTGGGGTAAAGAATCTGGAAAGACTGGCCGGTGAGCTGTTCGTGCGTGGCGCCGAACATCTCGCACAGGTGCTGGTTGCAATCCACAATGGCGCGGTTGCGTGACAGCACCAGGCCGACAGGGGCCATGTTGAATGCGAGGCGGTAATCGATGTCCATGAGGTCTGTGAGAGGCACTGAGGGTTAAGCTTTAGGGATAACTACGTATGTTTATAAGTAGTATCGTAAGGCTTTTGAAGTTTGTGTTGAAGTTCTCCAGGAGATTTTTGTGAATAAACTTTTCCCCTCCGCTGCCGAAGCCCTTCAGGGCGTCGTCAAGGACGGCCAACTGATGGCTGTTGGCGGTTTCGGTTTGTGCGGCATTCCCGAGGCGCTGATCCAGGCGTTGGTAGACAGCGGCGTCCAGAACCTCAGCGTGATTTCCAACAACGCGGGGGTCGATGGTTTCGGCCTGGGCAAGCTGCTGGAGACACGCCAGATCAAAAAAATGATCTCCAGCTATGTGGGAGAGAACAAGGAGTTCGAACGCCAGTACCTGGCGGGCGAACTGGCGCTGGAGTTCACGCCGCAGGGCACGCTGGCTGAAAAGCTGCGCGCCGGTGGTGCGGGCATTCCCGCCTTTTTCACCAAGACCGGTGTCGGCACGCAGGTGGCCGATGGCAAGGAGTTGCGCGAGTTTGACGGCGAGACTTATGTGATGGAGCGTTCGCTGCTGCCCGATGTGTCCCTGGTCAAAGCGGCCGTGGCGGACAAGTCGGGCAACCTTCGCTTCAACCTCACCGCCCGCAACTTCAACCCTGCCGCCGCCATGGCCGGGAAGATCTGCATCGTGGAGGTGGAGAAGGTCGTCGAGGTCGGCGAACTGGCACCTGACGACATTCACCTTCCGGGCATCTACGTGCACCGCATCGTGCTGAACGCCACGCCTGAGAAACGCATCGAAAAACGCACGCTCACCGAAAAGAAAGGGGCCTGAGATGCCTTGGACCCAAGACCAGATGGCGGCGCGTGCCGCCCAGGAACTCGAAGACGGTTTCTATGTGAACCTCGGCATCGGTATCCCGACGTTGGTGGCCAACTTTGTGCCAGCCGACAAGGAAGTTTGGCTGCAGTCGGAAAACGGCATGTTGGGCATCGGTGCCTTCCCGACTGAAGACGAGGTCGATGCCGACCTGATCAATGCCGGCAAACAAACGGTGACCACGATCAAGGGTTCATCGATCTTCGGGAGTCATGAGAGCTTCGCGATGATTCGCGGCGGCAAGATCAACCTGAGCATCCTGGGCGCGATGCAGGTCAGCGAGAAGGGGGATCTCGCCAACTGGATGATCCCCGGCAAGATGGTCAAGGGCATGGGCGGTGCGATGGACCTGGTGGCAGGCGTCAAGCGCGTCATCGTGCTCATGGAGCACGTCGCGAAGAAAAAAGACGGTACTGAGGACCTGAAGATTCTCGAAAACTGCACGCTGCCGCTGACCGGCCAGGCCGTGGTGGACCGCATCATCACCGACCTCGCTGTGATGGATGTGACCCCTGATGGCCTGAAGGTGGTTGAACTGGCGCCCGGCGTGACGCATGAAACCCTGCAGGCGAAAACGGGCTGCAAGCTCCACTGAGGAGGGCTTGCGGTGCCCTCCGCGGCTGAACTGGGGGGGCGAAGGCTGATCGCCAAGGCTTGTAGCTTTTGCCCTTCGTGCCGGCGCGCGCGGGGTGTGGCGCGCTGACAACCCGCGCCGAGAAACCAGACCCCTATGGGCCTGAAGTGCAGGCAAAGCCATGAATATGTGACCTGTTACTGAAGAAAAACAGGTTTAATTACAACAAGTTTCTGTAACTTGTTGTTTCATATACATAATCGCCGGGTGGCTGCATTTATCAAAGCAGCACCAAATATGAGCGTCCTTTATCTAGACCACTTCAGCCTGGCGGCCGACCCTTTTCGAATCACACCTGACACGGAGTTTTTTTTCACCGGGGGTCAGCGCGGCGATATTCTGGAAGGCCTGATTGTGGCGGCCATGCACGACGAGGGCATCGTCAGTGTGGTCGGCGAAATTGGCATGGGCAAAACCATGCTCAGCCGCATGCTGCTGGAGCGGCTTAGGCCCCTGCCGTCCGACACCGTTTATCTCGCCAACCCCGTGTTTGATCGCGATGAAATCCTTGGGGCCATTGCCCACGACCTGATGCCGGTGCCGCCGCAAGGCAACCGCGCCCACATGCTCGCTGCCCTGGAAGCGGTGCTCATCGAGCGGTACTCGCAGGGCCGGCGGGTGGTCGTGGTGATCGACGAGGCGCACAGCATGCCGGCCACCACGCTGGAAGAAATTCGCCTGCTTTCCAATCTGGAGACCACGCAGCACAAGCTGCTGAAAATCGTGCTTTTTGGCCAGCCCGAGCTCGACGAGTTGCTGGACGCGCCACAACTGCGCCAGGTCAAGGACCGCATCAGTCATCGCTTCGAGTTGCAGCCGCTCAACGCCGACGAAGCCTCTGCCTACCTGCGCTTTCGCCTGCACAAGGCGGGGTGGACGGGCGGGGAGTTATTCGATGCCGAGGCGCTCAAGCTGCTGGTCCAGGCCTCGGGCGGACGCACGCGCAGGCTCAACATGCTGGCCGACAAGTCCTTGCTGGCCGCTTATGCCGAGGGTGTTTCCCAGGTGGGGGCAGGACAGGTGGCGCGTGCTGCCGGAGACAGTCTGCCGCATGCAAGGCGCAAGGCGCTGGGGGAGACTTTCGGGGCGCTGCGCGGTGCAGGCCGCTGGCCCAGGTTGCTGCCTGCAGGGTTGGGCGCATTGGCTATTCTCGCGCTGGGGTATGGTCTTGGTTATGGCCTCGGGCAACGCAATGAGGCCCAGCCGCTGGCTGCTGGCCCCCAGCAGCGTTCTGCCGCTCTGGTTGAAGTACAAGCGGCTTCTGCCGCGCCAGTCCCGCCCGCACCCCCTGCGCCTGCGCCAGTGGCGGTCGCTGTAACAAGCCCGACGGCCCAGACTACCGGGACGCCCGGTTTGGCCCCCGTGTTGCCGAAGGCTGCGACGGACGAGGCTGACAGCCCCTTGCGCTCTGACTCCCTGGCAACGCGGATGCAGGCCACCCATCAATTCATTGCCAACCCTGCTACCACTGGCTTTACGGTGCAAGTGCTTTCCCAGAAAGCGCCCCGCCAGGCGGAAGTCATGTTGATGGCGCAGGAAATCCAGCAGGCCCTGGACCAGGGGGCCGAAAAATCGAATCAAGCCCCATCCACCCTCCCGGTGCTGATTCATGACCGGCTTTACCATGGGCAGGTTTTTCATGCCATGTACGTGGGACACTTCGAGAGTCGACTCGCGGCCATGAAATTTGTTGAATCCTCCCCCCCAGCCGTGAAGCGCTACAAGCCCGTCATACGCAGCCTTGACGCCATCCGGAAGGAGCCTGCCCCTTGAATATCCTACGTCCCCTCTGGAAAGCCGCATGCGTGATCGCCTTGCTTGCCGGTTGCGCCACGCCGCCGCCGCCGCTTTTGCCGGGCCATCTGGCCCAAGACCCTGGCCAGATTCCGCCGCTGGCGCAACCCGCAGCGGATGCGGGCATTCCCGCACTGTCATCCGGCGCGCCGCGTCTGCCTGCGCCCCGCGCCGTGATTCCACAGGAAACCTACAGCGTGGTCGTCAGCAACGTCAGCGCCCAGACCCTGCTGTTTGCACTGGCCCGTGACGCCAAACTCAA
The DNA here is from genome assembly GCF_041689105.1 of Polaromonas sp. GTDB lineage: Bacteria > Pseudomonadota > Gammaproteobacteria > Burkholderiales > Burkholderiaceae_C > Polaromonas. The sequence goes on from NZ_JBDNGU010000023.1 coordinate 6,686, forward strand.
TCTGGATATTCACCCCAGCATCACGGGTACCGTGACGCTCAATGCCCTGGACCAGACCATCCATGAACTGCTGGACCGCGTCGCGCGCCAGATCGACATGCGTTATGAGCTGGAGGGAAAAAACCTGTTTGTGTTGCCCGACGCGCCGTTCCTGAGGCTGTACAAGGTTGACTATCCGAATATCACGCGTGATTCGGTCAGCAGCACCGGTTCCGAGTCCCAGGTGGCTACGACGGGGCAGGGCACGGCCACGGGCACTGGAAACTCATCGTCGGCATCGATTCGTAACACGTCAAACAACCGCTTCTGGCCGACGCTCACGGACAACATCCGGGACTTGCTTCGCGAGACCGACAAGGTGATTCAAACCACGGCCGCAGCGACGCCAGTGGCTGCACCGGCACCCGCTTCGGCAGCATCTCCAGTGCTGGGTGCAGCCGGCGCTGCTGCACGTACGCTCACGGGAGGCGCCGCAGCGGCTGCGCCTGCTGCGACGCCCCAGCCGCTTTACCGCGAAGCCGCGTCGGTGATCGCCAACCCCGAAACGGGTGTGATCAGCGTCCGCGCCACCGGCAAGCAACATGCGCGTGTGCGCGAGTTTCTTGACCAGGTGGTTGGCAATGCGCGGCGTCAAGTCCTCATTGAAGCCACTATCGTCGAGGTAGCGCTGACCAATGACTACCAGCAGGGCATTAACTGGACGGTGATACGCAACGCGGTGGCTCCTGGAGGAACCCAGCTCGGATTGTCCATGTTTCCGGGTGGCGGAACGGCATTGCCGACAGGGGTAAACCCACCATTTTTGGGAATGTTTTCCGCTTTGCGGACGGGCAGCAAGACCGACCTCGGTGCGGCAGTTCGATTGCTCGAATCATTTGGAAAGACTCGGGTTCTGTCCAGCCCCAAAGTCAGCGTCATGAACAACCAGGCCGCACTGCTCAAGGTGGTGGACAACAAGGTGTATTTCACGATCTCCGTGACACCGGGCATTCCGGCATCGCTGGGCGTGGCTGCCGTCGCTGCGGTGTTCACCACCACCATCAATACCGTACCGGTCGGTTTCCTGATGAATGTGACAGCCCAGGTGGGCGATGACAACGAGATTACCCTGAACCTGCGTCCATCGGTGTCCCGGATCACAGGTTTCGCGAACGATCCAAACCCCGCTCTGGCGCAGGCAGGCATCACCAACCGAATCCCTGAAATACAGACCCGCGAATTCGAGTCCATCATGAAAGTACGGGACGGAGAGACCGCCGTGTTGGGCGGGCTCATGCAGGACGACCGCAGTAACGCCACCGACCAGATTCCCGGTGTGGGCGATGTTCCTGCCGTTGGCGAGTTGTTCAAACTTCGCAGCAACCAGTCCAACAAAAGTGAGTTGGTGATTTTCCTGCGGCCGACCATCTTGCGTGACTCCAGCATCGATGGTGATGCTTCTTTTATACGGAGCCAGTTGTCCATCGGAACACCCGTCCCCGTGGGGCGGCGGCAATGAGCCTCTTGCTTGATGCGCTCCGGCGGGCTGAGCAGGACTCCAAAAAGCGCAAGCTCGCTGACGCGGATACCTCTGCGCTGACGCCGGCGGCCGCGTTGCTTGAGCCTGCGCTTGTCCCGGACCCAAAAGTGGCTGCGGAAGAACTCACGCTTCAAGAGCAATCGCCTGTCATCCCGCCTGAACCGGCGGCTGAATCTGCGCCTGAACTGACGCTGGAAAACGCATTGCCTGAGCCAGTGCCTGAACCAATGTCTGAACTGGCACCTGAAAACCCGTTGTCTGTCGCTCCCAAAGCCGATTCGGCTCAAGCGCAACCTGCGCCTGAGGCCAGTTTTCTTGATTTCGAGTTGCCGGCGGATGATGAGCCCCTGCCCGAGCCCGTGATCCCGGCTTCTTTGGCTCCCCGCAAGGCATCTGCGTCGTATGGCCGTTATGACCGGCCGGCCTGGGAGGACTCGAGCTCGAACTGGGGTGCGTTGACCGCCAACCCGGTACCGTTCAAAAGATCAGGGCCCGATGAAGCAGCCGTCAGCGGACCCGCACCCAGCAAGCCCGTGAAACGGCGGGCTGCCGAGCCTGTTCCCGAGCGCCATGCGTTTGCACCGCCCATTGATGCATCTGCGCTCAAGTCGGCGTCCAAAAAGCCCGACCCGCCGCTTCCCCTGTCTACAAGCAGCTCTCGCCAGGCACTGTTGGCCGCTGGTGTCATGGCCGGTAGAAAGTCCCCGAAAAAAATGCCGAGCGGGCAGCGGCGCCGCCAATGGCTGCTCGTCGTCGTTGCACTGCTCGTCGGCTTGCTCTTGTCGGCTTTCCTGCTTTTTGGCGACGCCCTGTTTGGTTCTTCCAGCAGTTTGGTGGCCGTCAATGCCCCCGCGCCTGCACCAGCGCCAGCTGAGGTGAGTCCGCCTCCTGTGCCCGAGCCAGAGGCTGTTGTGCCAGCAGCCAGCACGGGTGCGCCTGCTGTACCGGCGCCCGAGCTTGCGGCGGCTTCCGTGCCTACGCAGGCCGCGCCGCTTGCGCGCACTCCCGCCGCGAGGTCGACCGCCCGCGAAACCGTTGATACGCCGCCCCGCAACCGGGCTCCTCGCAGCACGTCCAGCAACAGTTCAGGCCCGGCTGCGCCTGGTGTTTCCTCCACAACAAAGACGACAAACGCCGCAAAGCCTGCGTCGCTCATGGAGTCGGCGTACGCGGCTTACCAGGCCGGCAATACCACCGAGGCGACGCGCCTGTACCGCGAGGTTCTCAAGGCCGATGCTACGCAGCGTGATGCCTGGTTGGGTTTGGCGGTTATTGCGCACTCCAGCAACCAGCTTGAACCGGCGATGGATGCGTACCGGCGGGTCTTGCGCCTGGAACCGCAAAACGCCACGGCACTGGCCGGCGTGAGCAGCCTCAGCCGGGCCGCCGGGGAGCCGCAACAGGAGTCGCGCCTGCGCGAACTGCTGGCCCGCTCGCCGCAGGAGGCTGACCTGAACCATGCCCTGGCCCTGGTGCTGTCGGGGGAGCAACGCTGGTCCGAAGCACAGCCGCTGTTCTTCAAGGCGCACACGCTCGCCCCCAACGAGCCCCAGTTTGCCTACAACCTGGCGGTCTCTCTGGATCACATGCGCAAGTCCACCCTTGCGGCCCAGTACTACGAAACGGCCCTTCGGCTGGCGCAGGGGAAGGCTGCAGCTTTTGACGAGTCGAACGCGCGCACCAGGCTGGCTGCGCTGAGGGCTGCACGGTGATCGCCAAGCCGGATATCTACAACCCGACGACGTTCTATCTTGAGCTCGAGCGAAGTGGCCTGATCACGCAGGACCAGGCCGAGATCGCCTGGACCGAGCGCGAAAAACGCGGTGGCTCCTTTGGCGACATCCTTGTCAGCCTGGGCATGTTGTCGATGGACGACCTGACCGCCATCATGGCGGCGGCCAGCGCGACGGAGGCCATCAAGCTCAGCGACATGGTGCCCGACGACGCGGCCATCAAGCTCATCCCGAAAACGCTTGCGCAAAGTTACGACGTTTTCCCGGTGGGCTTCGACGCTGACAGTCGCAAACTGATGGTGGCCATCACCGACACCAACGACATTGTGGCCATGGACCAGTGCCGGTCCGTGGTGCCCGTCGATATTTCTCTGGGCTGGCGGCTGGCATCCAAGGCCGACATCAAGGCGGCGATTGACCGTTTTTATGGGTATGCGCTGTCGATTGACGACATACTCAAAGGTCTGCGCACCGGCAAGATGGATGACGCTGCCTTGTCCATGCGTGGTATCGAAGCTTTCGCGCATCCCATCGTCCGGTTGATTGATGCCTTGCTGGCAGATGCCGTCTACGAGGGCGCTTCTGACCTGCACTTCGAGCCGGAAGAAGGATTTTTGCGGATCCGCTACCGCATCGACGGCGTCCTGCGGCAGGTCCGCGTGCTGCACAAGCAATACTGGCCTGCGCTGTCCGTCAGGCTCAAGGTTTTGTCAGGCATGGACATTGCGGAAACACGCGCACCGCAGGACGGGCGCATATCGATGGTGATTCGCGGCCACGATGTGGACTTCCGTGCGGCTGCGCAGCCAACCATTCACGGTGAGAACTTCGTGCTGCGGGTTCTGGACCGGCGCAAATCGATTGTTCCCTTGGACAAGATGGGTTTGCCCGAAGCACGTATGAACACGCTGCGCATGATGCTCGCGCGGCCTTACGGCATCATTCTGGTCACCGGCCCGACTGGCAGTGGCAAGACCACCACGCTGTATTCCATCCTCAACGAGATGAATACCGAAAGCGTCAACATCATGACGCTGGAAGACCCGGTAGAGTATCCGATGGCCCGCATCCGGCAGGCCTCCGCTGCAGACAACCCCAAAATGGATTTTGCCAACGGCATCCGGTCCATGATGCGGCAGGATCCGGACATCATCCTGGTGGGCGAGATCCGCGACCACGAAACTGCCGAGATGGCGTTTCGCGCCGCCATGACCGGTCACCAGGTGTTTTCGACCCTCCATGCCAACTCGGCGGTTCTTGCCATCGCACGTCTGCTGGACCTCGGCATTCCCGCAAGTGTCATGACCGGCAACCTGATCGGCATCGTGGCCCAGCGTCTGGTGCGCCTGTTGTGCCCCAAATGCAAGGACGCTTATGAGGCGGGCGATGTCGAGAAGACCCTGCTGGGCGCGCCGGTCAAACTGCCGCTGACTCTGTACCGTGCCGTGGGTTGCCCGCAGTGCAAGGGGCAGGGCTACAAGGGCCGGACCAGCATCATGGAGTTGCTGCGCTTCGACATGGGGCTGGACGACCTGCTGTCGCGCAATGCCCGCACGCCGGAGATATCGGCTTATGCACGCAGCAACGGCTTCACTACCATGGCTGAAGATGGCCTTTCCCGTGTGGCGGCAGGGAGCACCTCGCTCGAAGAGGTGGCCAGGGTGGTGGACCTGACTCGGGTGGGTACCTGATGCTGGAGTTCAGCTACAAGGCCATCACCGCCGAAGGCCGGACCATTTCGGGCCGGCAGTCTGCCACCAGCGAGTCTGACCTTGAAGCACGCCTCGGGCGCATGCAGCTTGAGTTGCTGCATGCAAAGCCCGTGCGCGCCGCATCGATGTTCGCGCGCAAGAAGCTCGAAAATAAGGAGCTCATCAATATCTTCATCCACATGCAGACGCTCAGCCAGGCGGGCGTGCCGCTGTTCGAGTCGCTGATTGATTTGCGCGACTCTGCGGATACGCCAAGTGTGCGCCGGTTTATCTCGGACCTGGTGGACCGCATCGAGGGCGGCGCCAGCCTGTCGGATGCGCTGGAGCAGTCGCCGGCCGGCATCGACAAGGTCAACATCAGCCTGATCCGTACCGGCGAGGCCACGGGCAAGCTGCCCGAGGTGCTGGCGGAATTGGTGGAAAGCCTGAAGTGGTCGGACGAAATCGCCGCCCAGACCAAGAAGCTGCTGATGTACCCGGTGTTTGCAGGGACCGTGGTGCTGGGTGCCGTCGGTTTTTTGATGATTTACCTGGTGCCGCAGTTGATTGGCTTCATCAAGAACCTGGGTGGTGTTGTGCCTTTGCAGACGCGGGCGCTGGTGGCCTTCTCCAATTTCCTTGTCAACTACTGGTACACCATCCCGTTGGCGGTGGCCGTGATTGCCGCGGCATGGATCACGGCCGTGCGCGTGTCCCCCGAAGCCAGGCTGTGGGTGGACGGTGCCAAGCTTCGCATGCCAATCTTTGGCCCGATTCTCAAAAAAATCATCATGGCCCGTTTTGCCAAGTCATTTGGGCTGATGTACCGCAGTGGTGTCTCGGTGCTGGACGCGATGGGGTTTTGCCAGAGCTTGTCGACCAACGCGGCTTTTCGCAAAGCCATAGGGGGTGCTGCACAGAGTATTTCCCAAGGGCAGAAGGTGTCTGACGCCTTTTCCGCGACCGCTTTGTTTCCGGCGCTGGTGGTGCGCATGATCCGCGTAGGTGAGACCACGGGCGGGCTGGACAAGGCGCTTGACAACGTGAGCTATTTTTATACGCGCGAGGTCAATGACTCCATTGAAAAACTGCAAAGCCTGATCCAGCCCCTCCTGACCCTGGTGTTGGGCGGCATGATCGCCTGGATCATGTCGTCGGTGATGTTGCCCATCTACGACCTGATCTCCAAGGTCAAGTTCTAGCGATGGCTGCATTTGCTCTTGTCATTGCGCAACAGTCGGTGCATTTGTACCAGTTGAGCCACGCCGGAGCGCAAGCGGTGGCGACTGCACAGGTGCACGATGATCCGCTCTCCTGGGTCGCCGAACATTTGCCGGCGCGGGCAGAGTGCTCGCTGGTCAGCGACTTCATGGACGAAGCCTACATACGCAATGTTCTGCCGCCCATCTGGCTGGCTGCAACCCGGCAACAATTGCTGCAGCGCCGGCTGACGCAGCAGCTGCGCGACAACCGTTACCGAGCGGCTGTACTGGAGCCGTCGAGATCATGGCGGCCACCCACCCGTGTGAGCCTGATCGGTTTGGGGCAGGGCGAGCGTATTGGTCAGTGGCTGACAGCTTTGACAACCCACCGTATCCGCGTCAAAGGCTTGTGGCCTTTGTCGGCCCTGATTGCCCTTCAGGTGAACCACAAGGCGCCGCGCCGCGTGCAGCCGACCGAAGGGGCAGAGGATGGCGCAAAGGCATCCTTGCCAGTTCACCTTCGTCCGGTCCTGGCGCTGGTGGCCACCCCGGCCGGATTGCGGCAGGTGCTGGTTCGCGGCAAGACCCCACTTTTCTCGCGCCTCGCGCTGAGCGTGAACGAAAGCAGCCTGTCGGCCGACTTTGTACTGGCTGAAGCGCGGAGAACCATCCAGTACCTGATCTCGCAGGAGTGGTTAAGCAGTGCCGACCAGCCTGTGGCCACCCAGATGTGGTTGCCCTTGGAGGACGAGCAGGCCTTGGCCGAGGTGGGTAGCGATCCGGCACTGGACCTGCAATTTATTGAGGCCGTGCCCGACGCGTATGCCAGCCTGTTGCCCCGGCTCAGGTCCGCTTCCGCGCAGCTCCAGTTTCTGCCCGACGAAGCGCGCAAGCAATGGCGCGCCGCCCAGGTTGCCCGTACCGCCAGAATTACCGGCGTGACGGCCCTGGTGGTGGCGACGCTGTGGTCTGCTGATCTCATGTGGTTGTCATGGGGCAAACGCAACCTGGCGCAAGAACAGCTTTTGCGCGCTACAGCCATCAACCAGCAGGCCAGCCAGGAAGTGCTGCGCGCCAAGGGCGACTTGACCGAAGCCGGACTGGCCGTGGCCTCGGTGCAGACCTGGCGCGTGACCATTGCGGCACAACCTGACCAGTTTGCTGGGCTTCAGCATCTGTCCGCAGCGCTCGGCAATGCACCTGGCGTCGAAGTTCAAAAGATAAGCTGGGAGTTGCCGCGCCTGCTGGTGCAGGTGGCGGGGACGCCTCCGGCAGCCACTGCGCCTTTTGGCTGCCCTGTGGTGGTTGATGCTGCTGCGGCAACTGCGGTACCCACCGCCACCGAGCCTGCAAAACCGTCTGTGGCCTTGTTGAGTTTCAATGCCGAGATTCCGCGCTCGCTCACGCAAAGGCAGGCGCAGGCGCTGCAAGACACTCTGCTGACCAGCCTGAATGCCAACGGCTGGTCGGCGACGCTGCTCAAGTCGACAGTGACCCTGGACCCTGTGCAGGTTCAAACCGGCACGCTTGGGGAAGTGGGCGTGCGAACGCTTGAGTTGTGCCTGCAAAAGGCTGCAGCATGATTGAAGTTCAACAAGCGCGCAGCATCTGGCAGATGGCGGCCAAACCACTCATGTGGAGCGGTGCCATGTGCGCCGTTGCTGCGGCGATAGCCGGGGGTGCCAACTGGATGGCGCGGAACATTTCCCTGGAGCAAAGCAACGCGCAAGCGGCGCTGGGTGCCGCCAACCTGTCGCTGGAGAACACCCAGTCGGACCGGGCCAGGCTGGAAGAAAACCTGCAGATGTTCGGCAAGCTCAAGCAGTCCCGCTTTGCCCACACGCCGGATCGGCTGGCCATGCTGGAAACCCTGGAGGTTGCTGCCGCTGACTTGCGCAAAAGCACCTTGGTGTGGGAGCTGGGCGCTCAGGAAAAACTCAAGGCGCTGACCGACGACAAGACCGGGGAAACCGTGGCTCAGCTGGTGCGGGTACCGATGAAGCTCAGCGCCAGCGCCATTCATGAGGAAGAGTGGTTGAATCTGCTGGCACGCCTGCATGGCTCGGGCACCGGCTATTTCACGACCGATAACTGTGTGTACGAGCGGAAAGCCCTGGTCGGTATCGGCGTCCTCGCGCCAGCCGTCGACGTGAAGTGCAGTTTGTCGTGGTTGTACGTGGTGGCCGAAGGCGTGGCGCCGAAAGCACCTTGAAGGCAGACAGGGTATGAAATCTCCTCCAACTATTCGACATGGGGTCACCAGGTGGGGGCGTACCTTGGCGGCGGGCGCCGGGCTTGCCATTGCAGCCGGCTTCGCTCAGGCGCAGCCGGGAGGGCCCGCGCTGACTGTTCCTGGAAGCGGCGCCTCGCCGAGCGCGCTGGGAGCCCTGATTCTTTCGCCTGCTCAACGCCGGGCCCTCGAAGTTGCGCGTAATGCGGCTGGCAGTGCTGATAGCGGTGTGCAAGTGCTTCCAGCAGGTCAGTCGGGCGAGGTTTCCACAGGTTTACCAGAGGCTCTGGTGGTCAGTGGCGTTGTAATACGTTCTGGCAACCGCAGCACGGTCTGGATCAACGACCAGCCCTTGTACGGCCAGGCACCCGTCAACCCCTTGCGAACGCTGGCCGGGCAGACGGGGGTGCTGCAGCCCGGCTCGAAAGACATGCAGCTCAAAGCCAGGCCGGGGCAAGTCATTGATGTGCCTTCCGGGCAATCTGTTGATTTGTTGCCGCCTGGGGCTATCCGGATCATTCCGCCGAAAGCGGGCGGATAGAAGTCCAAAAAAAGGAGTGAAGCGATGAACAGAATTACTTTTCATGCGTTGCGTTTTCATACTGCTTTAAAAGCGCGTCAGCGCGGATTCAGCCTGATCGAAATTGCGTTGGTGCTGGTCATCGTAGGGCTCGCGCTTGGCACAGGATTGTCTTTACTGAGCGCCAAGACAGCGCAGGCCAGAATTGACAGCACCAAAGAGCGCGCAGCAGCAGTGCGGCAGGCTTTAGTCAACTACGTAGCCCAAAATTCGCGTTTGCCTTGTCCTGCTGCGCCCGGGCTTGTTCGAGGAGTTGCAGGCTATAACGTCGAGCAACGAAACTTGGTCCCTGTCGGAGGCGAAGTTTGTATCGCGGCTAGCGGCTTGGTTAACAACATCAACGGAACGGCCTTAACTGGTGTGTCTCGCGGTACAGTTCCTTGCACGACGCTGGGCCTTCCAGAGGACACATGCACCGATGCATGGGGGGTACGTTTTACTTATTTTGTTCAAAACGTGGCAACCCGATTGACGACCAATAACATCAGCGGCATCAGGGGCACAATGACGGTTCACACCATAGTGCCACCTGCAGCTGCGACACCCGCAAACGGTTTGGCGCCGACTGGAAATCAGATCAACGCATGCACCGCGACCGTTGGTGACAATAGTTGCAATGGATTTGCAGTCGCGATGATCATCTCGCACGGTGCCAACCGTGGTGGCGGCTTTGTGCCTACCTCTGCCGTGGTATTGCCTACTGCGGGTGTAGTGAGCGCGTATGAGCTCGAAAATACCAATAACACTATTCAGTTTATTCAGAATGACTATGTGGAAACTGGGGCCAATTCGTTTGACGACATTGTTGTGCCGCTGGTGCCAAGGGATGTGATTGCCAGCCTCAGCCAGACTGGGGCGCTGAGGCAAACCGGCGTGTTAACCACTGAAAGATTTGAGACGATAAAAATTGCGATCATCAATCAGTCCTTTGCCACACCAATTGGGACGGGGACAACTCCAAACAAACAGATGACTCTTTCGACAGAGAGTGGCGCAGCGGCTCCCTATGCTTTTCCTGGAGCGCCGACACTGGACTTCACCAATTGCGGAGCCGCACCCACCACAACTCAACTTCTCCCTTTAGTTGCTCCGCCCGCATCGCAAACCAACGTACCTGCGTTAGCGGGGTTGATAAATGACCTGTGGGGAACGCCGATTCGATACAGACGCGTAGTGACAACGGCTTTTGGAGCAAGCAATAATTCATGCGTGACGCCTTTCGTACTGATTTCTTACGGCCCTGATGGTCAAACAGGTGGAGTATTTGCAAACGACGACATCATTTTCCCAGTCACGAAGGCCGACATCACCACCTTGTTGGGAAGACTCGGCTTGACTTGGTAAACATTCCGGGGCGTCCCCTCCCTTCTTTCGCGTGTGCCATGCATGTCTGCGTCTACAGTATTGATCGTTGAAGACGACGCCTCCCTGCGCGACTGGTTGTCCGGCTCGCTCGAAGACATGGGTTACAGCGTTTTGTCGGCCGGATCGCCGGTTGAGGCGCTGGCAATAGCCCGACAGGCGCACACTTCTTTTGATCTGGCCGTGCTCGACCTCGGCCTTCCGCCGCACCCCAATGAACCCACGGCGGGTCTGGAGCTGCTGCGTTTGCTGATTCTGGAGCGGCCTTCACTCAAGGTTGTGGTCCTGACGGGGCAGGATGAACCGTCGGTTGCGCTCACGGCCATTGGACTCGGTGCTTTTGACTTTTTGAACAAGCCTGCCGGCACCCAGCGCGTGCGCGAAGCCCTGGCGAGAGCCGTGTTGTTTTTGCAGGCAGAAAAGCAGCTCAGCACCGACGGGCAGGCGCGCATGACCTTGACCGCGCCTATTTCTGAAGGCGTCAGGGAGTTTGGCGAGGCGGCGCAGGAGAGGCTGGTGCGTTCTGTCTTGGCCGAAAGCCAGTTCAATGTGGCACAGGCTGCCCGCAAGCTGGGTCTGAGCCGGGAGCATCTTTATTACTTTATGAAAAAGTTTGGCATTGAACGGGCGTCGCCATGATGGACCTCTACGACGCAGCCGTGGCGCTGGTCGTTGCTGGCTTGAGTGTGGGGTTGACCATGCTCTGGCTCCGGTATCTGAGCCGCCAGCATAGGCGGCGCATGGATCAGTTGCTGGCACTGCGCGAAGCCTTGCATGATGATTTGCTGGGTACCTTGGTGCTGCAGCAAAAAACACTGGCCAATCTCGGCTTGCGCAGCATGGACTGGCGCGGCAACTGGTATGGCTCGCCGGTGTTCACCCGCTTGGGCGCCAAAATTCCGACCAAGCTGCATGAAGGCCTGCCGCAGCGGGCATCGGGCAGCAAGCGAATGGATGACCGGGTGATTCACCAGCAGTTTCACTATGACGACATCTCGCTGGAATTTCGCATTGGACTCAAGGGCCTGCGGGGAGAGCGGCACCTGTTTGCGGTGCAGGCGGCAGAAGTGCTGTTTGCCATGATTCAGGGCGCGTTGGCGGCACGCCAGCTCGCCCTCGTGGCCGCAACCAGCCAGCGCGCAAAGGTCGGCGTATTTTTGCAGCACGACATGCGCAATCTGGCGCAATGGGTGCAATTGGTGGCGGAGGACTTTGGGTCGGCCGAAAACGACGCTGAGCTTCTGGCCCGGGCTAAACGCCTGCGAAAAAACGCAGCGCTGGCGACCAACCGGGCTGAGCGCATGACCCGGGCGCTGTTGAATCCGGCATGGCAGGCTTCTATGTCGGCGCCCCTGGAGGCACACGAAGTGCCTGGTCTGGAGTGGCTTGATCTGGCAGAACATGTACGTCAGGCTGCGGAACTGCACCATGTGGACATTGAGCTGATGGGGACGGCACACGTGGAATGGGACAGCCATGCACTGGGGGCGGTCCTGGACAATGTGCTGGGCAATGTGTCCAGTCTTTCGCGTGAGCGTATGCTGAAGGCGAGCTGCCGGATTGTGGTGAAACAGAATGCGCAGCACACGCTGGTTGACTTTGAGACGCCGCAATTGCCGTTGAAAATCCCCCTGGAAAAGCTGTTTGAACCCTGGTCAAGCTCCGGGCCGGTAAATAAAGGCTTGGGCATGTACCAGGCGCGCAAACAAGCCGAGGCTGCGGGAGGGGAACTGTTTGCCGAAAACCTTGGCGAGGGGATCCGGGTAAGGCTTTCGATCCCCTGTAAAAAATCCTGACTCCCTGTTTTGTAAAACAGGAGATACATTTTCTCATCGGCGCAATTCGTGCCGTTTAATTTGGAGTCATGAATGAAATCATTCAAAAAACAAGCTGGTTTTACCCTTGTTGAAATTGCTATCGTGCTGGTGATCGTCGGCTTGCTGCTGGCTGGTGTGCTCAAGGGGCAAGAGTTGATAGCCAATAGCCGTATAAAAGCAGGCGGCAACGAATTGGCCAGCATTTCTGCAGCGAACAATTCCTATGTTGACCGCTTCCGTCGGATGCCTGGCGATGACGGTCCTCTGGCCACCTTGACCGCTCGTGGCGGGCAGTGGGCCAATGTTACGGTGGGCTCGGCGCCTGGTCCGAACGGTGCGCTTGTCTCCGCTGGCGCCGCGGTCTTCACCCCAGTATTGGAGTCGCTGGGATTCTGGCAGCATCTGAGGGCCGCTGGTTTCATTACCGGTAGCCCCGCAACAATTGGTGCTGCGGCCGCCCCACAAAATGCCTTTGGTGGTCTGATAGGTGTCATTGGTGCCGCCGCTGCCGTGACTGGTGCTAATGGCAATGCAGTCTGCCTTTCACAGGTCCCTGGAACTGCAGCCCGCGCCCTGGATGCGCAGCTGGATGATGGTGTCCCGGACGCTGGCGGTGTGCGTGCAACCTTAGGCGCAGCGGGCGTCAACACCAACCCTGGCGCAGCTGTTGCTGCTGCGACTGGGTACGTTGACACCAGTGTTTACACGGTGTGCAGGACGCTCTAAAGATTTGAGCCACCTGATCAAGAGGCCCTTCGCGGGCCTCTTTTTTTTGTGCATATCCGGTGGTCGGATGGCAAGAATGCAACTGAATAAGTGGAGCGGGTGATTGGAATCGAACCCACGCTATTTGCTTGGGAAGCTGCCGTTCTGCCATTGAACGAGACCCGCAATAAAGCTATTGCGATGAGACCAGAAACAGCCGCGCATACTTGTCGGCGGGCTGCCGGCCGGTGTTGATGAAATCAGCCAGCGACTGAGCCACACCCTCCACGTTGAAGCCAAGCGTTCGCATGCTGGCCGGGATGTTGCTGCTGCGTACGACGGACCTGGCGTAGCCCTGAATAAAGGTTTGCTCGATGACATGCATGCTGCCCAACTCGTAGAACGCCGCAATCCCCCGGATGTAGTCGTTTTTGTCAACGTCTGCGAAAGAAAAGGGCAAGAGCTCGTGCGAAATGAGTGCGGCATTGGCAGCCAGCCGCGAACTGCGTTTGTTGCCGTTGGCAAAGGCTTGCAGGTAGGGAATGCGCGTCATCAGGTAGAGCGCAGCCTGGACGGGGTGAAGTGTGTTGGCGCTTGCAATGATTTGCGCCAGCGCTTTTTCGACGTAAGCCGTGGCAGGCCGAAACGGTGGGACGTACGCCGACGCACCCAGCGTGACGTCTTCAAACTCCCGGGGTCTGCCTCTTTGGTGCTCGGGAAGAAAATGATCTGAGTCCGCGAGTTCTGCCATCCCATGGTCATCTGTCAGCAGCGCATGCATGGCGCAGACGTTTTCGGCGGTGAGCGCGCGGTGCGTCCACAGATATTCGGCAGCTCTTTTGTGGTTGAGCACAAGAACGGCGTCGGCCGTCGGTTTGTCTTTGTTTTTTTGCCCGTACTGAATCAGCGCTTCGGTATCCAGCGCAGAGTAGCTACCCCCTTCAAGCACCGACGAACCCCAGGAAAAATCAACAAGAAAGATCGAGAGGTAGCGCTTGTCAATTGGGTTGGCAATAGCCTGGATCTGTGCGCAGCGTTGTGCTTTGTCAATATCGATGTTGGGCAGTACCGCCAGAAGGTCTTCTTTGAAATGGGCCACCGGGCGTTGTTGCCATGGCATGTTGAAGTAGGCGTCGATATCGGCGCGTGTGAATGGTGAGGTAGAGACATAGCGGGTGGCGCGCCCGGCCCCTGCCGCCTTGATGGCGCCCGCTTTCACCAGCTCGGCCAGTCTTCTGTTGATCGTTGAGCGGCTGACAGGGCTCAGTAGCTTCGCAAGCGCTTCGGGGCCAAGCCCTGCCGGCCCAGCCATGATGAGCTGTGAAACGATCTCGGAGGGTGAGAATTTTGACATGATTGACAAGAATAAAATACGCTAACACGTTGAATAATAACGATTATCCAAATTCTTGTCACAAAAACAAAAAGCGCTGATTTTCTTGTCACAGGACCAGAGGTGTACGTTGGCCGCAGCTGCAAAGCGGCGTCAAGTCACGTCTGGAGCGGGTGATGGGAATCGAACCCACGCTATTTGCTTGGGAAGCAAAAGTTCTGCCATTGAACTACACCCGCGTGCACTGATTGTAAAACCATCAGGACGCTCAGAAGAGGAAAAAATCAGGGCCGCAAATAAGCCCAGCCTTCACCCTGCTTTTTCATGATCTCGGTCACGCCAGCGGGCACGTAGCTGATGGCGGGCAACATGTCCTCTTTGCCCAGCTTCTGGCCACGCATGGTGTTTTCGCAGGCGACCACGCGCACGTTGGCCTTCATGGCGTCGGCAACACGTGCGCCCGTTGGGGACTCCAGCTTGAGCATACCGATGCCCGGGCCATAGGCGACGATTTCTATGTCGACGTTGGCAGCGCCCACGTCCTCTTGCACGTTTTTGGCGTTGTTCAGCGCCAGGTTCCATTTTGCCGGGTCGTTGTCACTGACCTGGATCACAATTTTGTGGCGTTTTTGGCCTGTAGCTCCCGTCCCCTGAGCGTGTGCCGCTATCAAAAACGGAGCGGATAAGGTGGCAGCGCCGACGATGCCAGCTTGCAAAAGGATTCTGCGGTTCATTTCTGTATGTCTCCCAGGCAAAGGTATTTCATTTCAAGGTATTCCTCCATGCCGTGGCTGGAGCCTTCACGGCCCAGGCCCGACTGCTTGACGCCGCCGAAGGGCACGTGTTCGGTGGCGATCACGCCAGCGTTGATACCGACCATGCCGTATTCCAGCGCCTCGGCGACGCGGTAGATGCGGCCGATGTCGCGGCTGTAGAAGTAACTGGCCAGGCCGAACTCGGTGTTGTTGGCAGCGTCAATGGCTTCCTGCTCGTGTTTGAAGCGGAAGACGGGCGCAAACGGTCCAAAGGTTTCTTCCCTGGCGCAGAGCATGTCGCCGGTGGCTTCCGAAATCACGGTCGGCTCGAAGAACTGGCCCTTCATCTTGTGGCCGCCGGCCAGCAGCTTGCCGCCTTTGGCCAGCGCGTCGTCCACATGGCGCTGCACCTTGTCAACGGCCGAATCCTCGATCAGCGGGCCCTGTACCACGCCGTCCTCAAAACCGTTGCCGACCTTCAGCAGCTTGACCTTGGCCGAGAACTTTTCGACGAACTGGTCGTACACGCCGTCCTGCACATAGATGCGGTTGGCGCAGACGCAGGTCTGGCCGGCGTTGCGGTACTTGCTGGCCATGGCACCCTCGACGGCGGAGTCGATGTCGGCATCGTCAAACACGATGAAAGGGGCGTTACCGCCCAGCTCCAGTGCAAGCTTTTTGATCGATGGCGCACTTTGTGCCATCAAAATGCGGCCGACTTCGGTGGAGCCGGTGAAACTGATATGGCGCACGATGTCACTGGCGCAGAACACCTTGCCGACGGCTGCACTTTCGTCGGTGGTCAGGACGTTGAGCACGCCAGCGGGAATGCCGGCGCGTATCGCCAGCTCAGCCGCAGCCAGCGCCGTCAGCGGCGTCAGTTCAGCCGGTTTGATGACCACCGGGCAGCCAGCAGCCAGCGCAGGCGCCACCTTGCGGGTGATCATGGCCAGCGGGAAGTTCCACGGCGTGATGGCGGCGCAGACGCCGATCGGCTGCTTCAAGACCATCAGGCGGCGGTTGTTGTCGAACTGGGGCAGGGTTTCGCCGTTGACGCGTTTGGCTTCTTCGGCAAACCACTCGACAAAGCTGGCACCGTAGGCGACTTCGCCCTTGGCTTCGGCAAAAGGTTTGCCCTGCTCGGCGGTCATGATGCGGCCCAGGTCTTCGACGTTGGCCATCAGCAGTTGGTACCACTTGAGCAAAATCGCATGGCGCTCCTTGCCGGTCTTGCTGCGCCAGGCCGGCCAGGCGGCGTTGGCGGCGGCAATCGCGTCTTCAGCGTCTTTGGCGCCCAGATTGGCCACGTCGGCGAGCTTCAGTCCGGTGGCCGGGTCGTTCACGTCAAAACGCGTTGTGCCCTTGACCCACTGGCCGTTGATCAAGGCATCGGTCTTGAACAGGCTGGGGTCCTTGAGCAGCGAAATAGGGGAGGTCTTCATGTCCATGGGAATTTCCTTCTGACGGGAGCCGTGGCCGGCTCGTTGGCAATAACCGACAAGCATAGCGCTTCGTGCGGTTTTGCGCAGGCCGACCGGGCAGGACGGCGCTGAAACTTATAATCGAAAGCTCAGGCAAATCGAGCATCCAGGTGCGGTCGGCTGCTCCGGGCCGCTGGCCCGGCCAGCGCCGGCATTACCAGCAACCCACACACCATGAGCACACCCACCTTCACCGTCGCCGATATCCGCAAGAGCTTTCTGGACTTTTTTGCGTCCAAGGGTCATACCGTGGTGGCGTCGAGTTCTCTCGTACCCGGCAATGACCCGACCCTGATGTTCACCAATTCGGGCATGGTTCAGTTCAAGGACGTGTTCCTCGGATCGGACAAACGCCCCTATGTGCGTGCGGCGTCGGTGCAGGCCTGCCTGCGCGCTGGCGGCAAACACAACGACCTCGAAAACGTGGGTTACACCGCGCGCCACCACACGTTTTTCGAGATGCTCGGCAACTGGAGTTTTGGCGACTACTTCAAGCGCGAATCATTGAAGTGGGCCTGGGAGCTGCTGACCGAGGTCTACAAGTTGCCGCCCGAGCGCCTGCTGGCCACTGTGTATGAAGAAGACGATGAGGCCTACGACATCTGGACCAAAGAGATCGGCCTGCCGCCCGAACGCGTGATCCGCATCGGCGACAACAAGGGTGGGCGCTACAAGTCCGACAACTTCTGGATGATGGCCGACACCGGTCCCTGCGGTCCTTGCTCGGAAATCTTCTATGACCACGGCGCGCACATCCCTGGGGGGCCACCCGGCAGCCCGGACGAGGACGGTGACCGCTTCATCGAAATCTGGAACAACGTGTTCATGCAGTTCAACATGGCTGAGGACGGTTCGGTCACGCCGCTGCCCGCGCCCTGCGTGGACACCGGTATGGGCCTGGAACGCCTGGCGGCCATCCTGCAGCACGTGCACAGCAACTACGAGATCGACATCTTTGACGCGCTGATCAAGGCTGCCTCGCGCGAAGTTTTTGGCGGAAGCGGCGAAAAAGACCTCGACAACAAGTCTCTGCGCGTTATCGCCGACCACATCCGCGCCACCGCCTTCCTGGTCAGCGACGGCGTCAACCCCTCCAACGAAGGCCGTGGTTATGTGCAGCGGCGCATCATCCGCCGCGCGATCCGCCACGGTTACAAGTTAGGCAAAAAGACGCCGTTTTTCCACAAGCTGGTGGCCGATTTGGCCTGGCTGATGGGCGATGCCTATCCCCGGCTCAAGGCCGGCGAGGCACGTATCACCGCCGTGCTCAAGGCCGAGGAGGAGCGCTTTTTCGAAACACTCGAAATCGGCATGACCATCCTGGACACGGCGCTGGCGGGTGGTGCGAAGGTGCTGCCGGGCGACGTGGCCTTCAAGCTGCACGACACCTACGGCTTCCCGCTGGATCTGTCGGCCGACGTGTGCCGCGAACGCGGCGTCGAGGTGGACGAAGCCGGCTTCAACGCCGCCATGGACAAACAGAAAAACCAGGCGCGTGCCGCTGGCAAGTTCAAGATGGACCGCGCGCTGGAATACGCTGGCGAAGGCCATGCGTTCACTGGTTATGACTTGTTGGAAGAGCCGGCCAAAGTGGTGGCGCTGTATGCCGACGGCGTGGCCGTGCAGGCGCTGAGCGCCGGGCAGAGCGGGGTGGTCGTTTTGAATACCACGCCGTTTTATGCCGAGAGCGGCGGGCAGGTCGGTGACCAGGGCCGGTTATGCAGCCCCTCACCCCAGCCCTCTCCCCAGAGGGGCGAGGGAGCAAGTCAAGCAGCTTTTTCGGTTTTACCCCCTCTCCCCTTGGGAGAGGGCAGGGGTGAGGGCGCGGTGTTCAACGTGAGCGACACCCAAAAAATCAAGGCCGACGTGTTCGGCCACCACGGCACGCAGACCCAGGGCAGCCTGAGAGTGGGCGACACCGTCGCGGCGCGTGTGGACACTGCGCACCGCGCTGCCACCGTGCGTAACCACAGCGCCACTCACCTGATGCACAAGGCCTTGCGTGAGGTGCTGGGCGACCATGTGTTGCAAAAAGGCTCTCTGGTCGATGCCGAAAAAACCCGCTTCGACTTTGCCCACAACGCACCGGTGACCGACCAACAGATTTGCGAGATTGAAGCGCGCGTCAACGCCGAGATCCTGGCCAACGCTGCAACCGACGCCAGCGTGATGGACATGGAAGCCGCCCAGAAAACCGGCGCGATGATGCTGTTCGGCGAGAAGTACGGCGACGAGGTGCGCGTGCTGAGCATTGGGTCGAGCAAGGAGCTGTGCGGCGGCACGCACGTGGCGCGCACGGGCGACATCGGCTTTTTCACCATCACCGCCGAGGGCGGCGTAGCGTCCGGCGTGCGGCGCATCGAGGCGGTGACCGGGCTGGCGGCGCTCAACTATGTGCAGGCGATGGAAGCCACCCTGGGCGGCGTGGCCGGAACGCTCAAGGTCACGCCACACGAAGTGCCAGCCCGTGTCAGCAGCCTGCTCGAGCAGATGCGCGATCTGGAAAAAGAGCTGACGGCCGCCAAGGGCAAGCTGGCTTCGGCGCAGGGCGACGAGCTGATGGCCCAGGCCGTGGACATCAAGGGTCTCAAGGTGCTGGCCGCCAGGCTGGAAGGCGCGGACGCCAAAACCCTGCGCGACACCATGGACAAGCTGAAGGACAAGCTCAAGACCGCCGTCATCGTGCTGGCCGCCGTGGATGGCGACAAGGTGCAGATCGCCGCCGGCGTGACCGCCGATAGCGTGGGCAGGCTCAAGGCCGGCGAGCTCGTCAACTTCGTCGCCCAGCAGGTGGGTGGCAAGGGTGGCGGCAAGGCCGACATGGCGATGGCGGGCGGCACGGACCCATCGAAGCTCCCGGACGCCCTGAAGTCGGTCCATGGCTGGGTGGTCGAGCGGGCATGATGGCTATCTGCTACCAAAATCATAGCTGATGGCGCAGGTGCAGCAAGGGCTGAAGGCGTTTTTTGTTGCTGTTTTTTTGCTGGCAGGCCTGCCGGCAGGCGCAGCGCCACAAGAAGTCCGATTTGCCAGCCTTGATGGAACACCGCTCACGGCGTGGGTGTTCCAGCCCGTCGGTCGGGCACCCACAGGCACGGTGATTGCGTTGCACGGTTGCGGCGGCTTGTACGCAGCCAGTGGTGCCCGCAAGGGACAGCTCAATGCGCGCCACCAGGCCATGGCCGACCTGCTGATGGCCGAGGGCTACGCGGCAGTGTTTCCCGACAGCCTGACGCCACGCGGTGAGTCCTCGCTGTGCACCCAGAAAATCGGCACCCGCCGGATAGACCAGGGCGAGCGCCGCGCCGATACGCTGGCTGCGCTCACCTGGGCCGCAGCCCAGCCTTGGGCACAAGCGCAGCGTATGGCCTTGCTGGGCTGGTCACACGGGGGCAGCGCGGTGCTTGCGGCCACCGATGCGGCGCGTGCCGATGTACGCGCTCAGCCCCTGCAGCCAGTGGTGGCCATCGCGTTTTATCCAGGCTGCAGCGCCGCCCTGAAGTCAGGCTACCGCATGAGCGCCCCGCTGGTTCTGATGCTCGGCGAAAAAGACGACTGGACGCCGCCGGCGCCCTGCGTGGCCCTGGGCAACGCCTCGGGCGCCGAGGTCAACGTCTATCCCGACAGCTACCATGACTTTGACAACCCCACCGGGCAGGTCCGGGTCCGGACCGATGTGCCCAATGGCACCCATCCCGGCCAGGGTGTGCACGTCGGCCCCAACCCTGTGGCGCGCGAGCAGGCCTATGCGCGCCTCCGCGAGCTGCTGCGCAAGGCCTTCCAGTAGCAGCTCAGTCGACTTCCGCAATCATCTCGATTTCGACACAAGCCCCCATGGGAATCTGCGCCACGCCAAATGCGCTTCGGGCATGGGCACCTGCGGGGCCGAAGACTTCGGCAAACAGTTCGCTGGCGCCGTTGGTCACCAGGTGTTGCTCGGTAAAGTCGCCGGTCGAGTTGACCAGGCTCATCAGCTTGACGATACGTTTGACCTTGCCCAGGTCGCCGACGGCCGCTTGCAGCGTGCCCATCAGGTCAATGGCGATGGCACGCGCGGCGGACTTTCCTTCCTCGGTACCCATGTTTTTGCCCAACTGCCCCACCCAGGCCTTACCGTCCTTTTTGGCGATGTGACCGCTGAGAAAGACCAGCTTGCCGGTTTGAACAAAAGGCAGGTAGGCCGCGGCTGGCACAGCCACCGGTGGCAGCGTGATGCCCAGGGCCTGGAGTCTGTCGTAGATGGGGGTGGTGCTCATGAGGGTCTCCTGAAGCGGTGAAGCGGCATTGAAGCGCCGATTGATGATGAAATTGGCCTCCAGCCCTTTGCTGACGGGCACTAGCAGCTATTAAAAAAGTAGCAATGGCGGGGCGGCTCACTGCCGATTCTAGAGCAGCTTAGTCGGGCTCGATGGGCGTGACCGTCACCGCGACATCCAGCACATGGTGGGCGCCGCCGCGTATCACGCCGCGCATTGGCGAGACGTCCAGAAAGTCGCGGCCGGTGGCCAGCGTCACGTAGTCTTCACCGGGTGCGCGATTGTTGGTGGGGTCAAAGTCCAGCCAGACGCCCGGATTTTGCCCGACAGCCAGCGCCATACCGCCACCCTCGCCGGACAACGGGCAGTAGACCGAGGCCCAGGCGTGGGAGGCATCGCAGCCGATCAGGCGCGGCTGACCGGGCGCGGGGTTGGTCAGCAGGTAGCCGCTGACGTAACGCGCCGGCACACCCATGGACCGGCAGCAGGCCACCAAGATGTGGGCGAAGTCCTGGCACACGCCCTTGCGCAACTGCAGCGCTTCCAGCGCGGGCGTGCCAACTTCGGTGCTGTCGCTGTCGTAGACCATCTCCGTGTGGATGCGCTCCATCAGGTGCTGCGCGGCCTGCGGCAGCGGGCGACCCGGGGTGAAGCTGGGCCGCGCGAATTCTGCAAAGGCCTCGTCGCGTGGCACATAGGGCGAGGCAAAGACGAACTCGCCGGCGCTGTCGTAAGCGCCGCCGGCCTGGTAGCGGAACTGCTCGCGCACCTGCTCCCAGGCCAGCCCGGCCATGGGTTTTTCAGGGACAGCCAGTGTGGACACCATGCTCTCGGCCACCACGGTCAGCTGGTCATGCGGCGTATGCAGCGAGAAAAATGTGCGGGTGTTGCCATACACATCGGTCTGGTCATACCTTTGCGCAGGCTGCGGGCTGACGGTCAGTGTGTGGCTGAGCAGCTCCTGGCCGGCGTGGCTGGCCGGCCGCAGGTACAGCACATGGTGCGCGCTCTCCACGGTCGGGCTGTAGGCGTAACGTGTCTCGTGAACCAGGTGGAGCAGCATCGTGTGGGAGAAGTAAAAGGCTCAGGCGCCCAGGCTGTGTTCATCGCTTGCCACATGGCTGAAGTAGCGGCGGCTCAGTGTGTCCGAAAGCTCGAAGGCTGCGCCGCAGCATTGCGCCAGCTGCGCCAGCAGGCCGTCGTAACCCTGGTCTTGCGGGTTGCCAGCGCCGGGTGTGTACAACTCGGCCAGTAGCCAGCTGCCGGGGTCTGGCAGGCCGGGCGTCAGGTCAGGCACGGGCTGCGGCGCGCTCAGGGTGTTTTCGGCCAGGCGCGCGAGCCGGCCGCGCAGTGTCTGCGTGACCCAGCCGAGCGAGCGCGGGTTGTCGCGATCAAGCACCAGCAGATCCAGCAGCGCGGGCACGTCGCGCTGCTGCTGGTACTGGGCGTGAAAGGCGATGGTGCTGTCAAACAGCGCGACGATGGCGCCGAAGCCGCCCTCGTCATGCACGGCACCGGTTTCGAAACCGAGGATCAGCGCGGCCGCCAGCGTGTTCAGGCGCTCGATGTGCCGGCCTGTGCTGAGCAGGCGCCAGCCGTCGTCGCGGCTCATGCGGTCGGTTTGCGCGCCGGTCATGGCGGCCAGAAAGCTGCTGGCTGATTCAAGGGCGTGCAGTGCCTCCACGGACGAATACTCCAGCGCCTGGCTCGCCGGGTGCTCGGGGC
The DNA here is from genome assembly GCF_041689105.1 of Polaromonas sp. Classification (GTDB taxonomy): domain Bacteria; phylum Pseudomonadota; class Gammaproteobacteria; order Burkholderiales; family Burkholderiaceae_C; genus Polaromonas. The sequence goes on from NZ_JBDNGU010000023.1 coordinate 29,075, forward strand.
CGCTGAAGCTTTCGCAGCGCCGGAAAAAATCTTCTTCGGCGCGAACAATGACGTGCCACTGCTCCTGCGACAGCCGCTCGCGCACCGCCGAGGCCGCGCCCTTGATAGCGCGCAGGTTGTAGCCCACGCTGGCGGCCTGCTCGGTATCGGCGAGGCTGGCGATCAGCGAGCGCTCGAAAACGCGGCGCGCCTGCGTCGCCGGCGGCACCGAGTCGAGCACCAGTCCGTTCTTGACAGCCAGCTCCGACAGCCAGGCCAGCAGCGGCGGCGACGACTGGTCCTCGCCGCTCAGTGATTGCAGGGTCAGCTGCGCGAGGCGGATGGCGTTTTCGGTGCGTTCGGTGTAGCGGCCCAGCCAGAACAGGTTTTCAGCGGCGCGGCTGGTCACCGGGGGTTTGTGGCGTGCAAAGCTGGCGGTCCGGGCCTGGGCGCCAACTTCAGCCGAAAGGTCTGCAGGCGGCGTTTTTTTGCCGGCGCTGGCAGCGCCAGAAAGGGGGGGCAGTAGCTCGGACTCGGACAGTGCCCACACATCGGCGCTGCTGCCGCCTTGCTGCATGGAGGCGATCTTGTCGTTCGGGCCAGCTAGCCGCGCCAGCCCGCCCGGCAGCACCTGCCAGGAGCCGGTACCGTCGGCCACCGCGAACACCCGCAGCATGGCCGAGCGCGGCGCCAGCCTTTCGCCCTGCCAGGTCGGCGTCTGCGACAGCGGCAGATAAGCCTGCACGGTGTAGTCGCCGCTGCGCCGCACCAGCCGGCCGGCCCACTCGTCAAGTTCGCGGCGGGACAGGGTTTGCGCAATCACCGACTCGATGCCGGAGCCGGGGTAGGTGCCCTTGATGACGCAGTCTTTCAGCAGCGGCAGGACTTCCTGCAGAGCTGCCTGCTCGCCGCACCACCAGGTCGCCAGCGAGGGCAGGGCCAGCGGCTCATCCAGCAGGTGCCGCGACAGCGCGGGCAAAAAGCCCAGCAGCGCACTCGATTCCAGAAACGCCGAGCCCGGTGTGTTGGCCACCAGCACGTTGCCAGCGCGAATGACCTGCAGCAGGCCAGGCACGCCCAGCGTCGAATCAGAACGCAACTCCAGCGGGTCCAGGAACTCGTCGTCCAGGCGCTTGAGCAGGCCATGCACCGGCTCCAGGCCCTGCAAGGTCTTGAGGTACAGCCGGTCATCGCGCACCAGCAGGTCGCTGCCTTCGACCAGCGTCAGGCCCAGGTAACGCGCGAGGTAAGCGTGTTCAAAATAGGTTTCGTTGTAAGGGCCGGGTGTCAGCAGCACGATGCGGCTGTCTTCGCCGGCGCGGCCGGCCAGGCTGCTGGCCTTCATGCCGTCGATCAGCGCCTTGTAGGAGGCCGCCAGCCCCTGTACTTTCATTTCGCGGAAGGACTGCGAAAACAGCCGGGAGATGGCCAGGCGGTTTTCCAGCAGGTAGCCCAGGCCGGACGGCGCCTGGGTGCGTTGCGAGACCACCCACCAGCGCCCGTCCGGGCCGCGCGCCAGGTCAAACGCGGCGATGTGCAAAAAAGTGCCGCCCGCTGGCTTTACGCCATGCATGGCGCGCAGGTAGCCTGGGTGGCCCTGTACCAGCGCTGTGGGCAGCAGGCCCAGCGCCAGCAACTGTTGCGGGCCATAGACGTCGCCCATCACGCGGTCCAGCAGCCGCGCACGCTGCGCGACCCCGGACGAAATCTGCGCCCAGTCCTGCGCCGACAGGATCAGTGGAAACAGGTCCAGCGACCAGGGCCGCTGCGGGCCGTCCGCATCGGCATAGACGTTGTAGGTCACGCCGTTGTCGCGGATTTGACGGCGCAGGTTGTCGGTGCGGTGGTTCAGGTCATCGAAACCGTCGCCGCCCAGGAAATTGAAGAAGCGGTGCCAGTCAGGCGACAGCCTGCCCGGCGGCGGGGCAGCAGGAGCGGTGACCGGCGCGTTGGCCGCGCCAGCAGGTGCGCCGGCCAGGTGCAGGCCGGACTGGCTTTGCTGCTGGCTTTGGTGGCTGCCTGCCGGAGTGGCCTTGTCCAGGGTCCGGCCATGCAACTCGTCGAAGTGGCCGGCGGAGGCCGGCAGTGCCAGCGCCGCAGCCAGATCGACAGGAGACTCCAGCGGTGCGGCTGCAAAAAGAGAGGGTGTTTTTTCCACGTTGCCCGAGTATGCCTTCACCCCGGCGCAGCTGTAACTGCATGTTGCAGCTATCAGACAGCGGGCCGGGGCCTGTGGCCGGCGGTTTTAGCGCAGGTCCATGGTGAAAGGGAACTCCCGGCTGGGTTGACCAGGCTGCACCTGCATCCTGCCGGGCGTGTGGCCCATCTGGAAGAAGCGGTTCAGGCGCCGGCTTTCGGCCTCGTACGAATTGACCGGCAGGGTGTCATAACTCAGGCCGCCGGGGTGCGCCACATGGTACTGGCAGCCGCCCAGCGAGCGCTCCATCCAGGTGTCCACAATGTCAAAGGTCAGCGGCGCATGTACGCCAATGGAGGGGTGCAAGGCGGAAGGCGGGTTCCAGGCCTTGTAACGCACGCCCGCCACGTATTCGCCGACCGTGCCGGTGTTTTGCAGCGGCAGGGCGCGGCCATTGGCGGTGACGACATAACGGTTGTCGTTGAGTCCAGTGACACGCACCTCCACACGCTCAAGCGACGAGTCCACATAACGCACGGTACCGCCCGACGAGCCTTCCTCGCCCATCACGTGCCAGGGCTCCAGCGCGCTGCGCAAGGTCAGCTCGATGCTGTTGGCTTTGACCTGGCCAATCATCGGGAAGCGAAACTCGAAATGCGGGTCGAACCAGGCCATGTCAAAGCCGTAGCCGGCCTCGTTGAGCTCGGTCAGCACGTCGGCAAAGTCCTGACGCACAAAAGCCGGCAGCAGAAAACGGTCGTGCAGCTCGGTGCCCCAACGCGTCATGCGGCCGTGGTATGGCTTGTTCCAGAAACGGGCCACCAGCGCGCGCAGCAGCAGTTGCTGGACGATGCTCATGCGGGCATGCGGCGGCATTTCAAAGGCACGCAGCTCCAGCAGACCCAGACGGCCGGTGGCCGAGTCGGGCGAGTACATCTTGTCGATGCAGAACTCGCTGCGGTGGGTGTTGCCGGTGACATCGACGAGGATATTGCGCAGCGTGCGGTCGACAATCCACGGCGGCATCTTTTCGCCATACTTTTCCCGATTGGCAGCGATCTCGCGCAGTGCAATTTCCAGCTCGTACAGCTGGTCGTTGCGCGCCTCGTCAATTCTTGGCGCCTGGCTGGTCGGGCCGATGAACATGCCCGAGAACAGGTAGCTCAGCGACGGATGGTTGTGCCAGTAGGCAATCAGGCTACCCAGCATTTCCGGCTTGCGCAAAAACGGACTGTCGGGTGGCGTAGCGCCGCCCAGTACGAAGTGGTTGCCACCGCCGGTGCCGGTGTGGCGGCCATCGGTCATGAATTTTTCGGCCGACAGACGGGTTTCGTGCGCGATTTTGTAGAGGAACTCGGTGTGTTCGACCAGCTCGTTCCAGTTGTAGGCCGGGTGAATGTTGACCTCGATGACGCCCGGGTCGGGGGTGACCTGCAGCATCTTCAGGCGCGGGTCGCGTGGTGGTGGGTAGCCCTCCAGCACGATCTGCAGGCTAAGTGCCTGCGCAGTGGCCTCAACCGCGGCGAGCAGGTCCAGGTAGTCCTCCAGACGCTCCAGCGGCGGCATGAAGATGTAAAGCGCGCCGGTCTCCGCCTTGGCACCTTTTTCTTTCGGTGCGGCTTTGGGTTTGTCTTGTGGACCGTTGGCGCGGTTCGGGTCGCGCACCTCCACACACAAGGCCGTACGGGTCAGCCAGGCGGCGGATTCGCCTTTTTTCGGCATGCGGGCGTTTTCATCGACGGTCGGCGCTGCCGCCGGTACAGGCGCCGCAGCGGGGGCTTTGTTGCTCTGGTCGAAGCGCGCATCGGTACTGACGCTGGCTGGCTTGAATTGCAGCAGGCGGCTGGCCTCGCTGCGCGGGCCGCTGGTCCTCATGTAGCGCGCCATGTACTGCGCCAGCATGCTGGCGCTGTTGTGACCGGTCGCCGGGGCGGGCGTCGCGTTGATCGGAGCGGCCACGCCGGTGGCGGCGTTGTAGCGCGCCGCCAGGGTGGCGGTCGAAGGCAGGTCGTCGCGCGGCGCAAATGGGTCGGCCTCGGTCATGTAGGGGTAGTCGGTCTTCGTTACCCAAGGCACCGAGTCCAGTGGCAGGCGGTACCCCATGGGCGAGTCGCCGGGCATCAGGTACATGCGTTCGTCGCGGAAGAACCACGGTCCGGTGGACCATTGCGGTCCTTGCCCTTTTGCGCTTTCTTCACGCACTTTGAGCGGCAACACATAACCGACCACCGCATCCAGGCCCTGCGAGAACACGCGGCGCAGGCGGGCACGCTCCATCGCGTCATCGAGTTTGGTGTCAAAGGGGTCCACATTGACCGGCAGGCGGCGCTCGCGCCACAGGTAGTACCAGGTGTCTTCATAACCCGGCGTGATGTGTTGGGGGGTCAGCCCCAGCTTGCCTGCCAGCGTGTCGGCAAACCGTTTGGCGTCTGCACTGGTGTAGTTGCAGCCGGGCCCGGTATTGCGCTCGTCGGTGAACAGCGCCGGGTTCTGCCAGACCGGCTGGCCATCCTTGCGCCAGAAAATGCTCAGCGCCCAGCGCGGCAACTGCTCGCCCGGATACCACTTGCCTTGGCCGAAGTGCAGAAAGCCGCCTTCGCCGTATTCGGCGCGCAGCTTTTGCACCAGCTCGGTCGCGTAGCCGCGTTTGGTCGGGCCCAGCGCGTCGATGTTCCATTCGGCGGCGTCGCGGTCCTGCGTGGCTACAAAAGTCGGCTCTCCGCCCATGGTCAGCCGTACATCGCCTGCTGCCAGGTCGCGGTCCACCTGGTGGCCCAGCTTGAGCACCGCGCCCCACAGGGCATCGGTGTAGGGCTGGGTCACGCGCGGCGACTCAAAAATACGCTGCACGCCCATGTGGTGAGCAAACTCGACCTCGCTTTCATCGACGCCGCCTTCAATCGGCGCAGCGCTCGACGGCTCGGGTGTGCAGGCCAGCGGAATGTGGCCTTCGCCAGCCATCAGTCCGGAGGTCGGGTCCAGTCCGACCCAGCCCGCGCCGGGCAGGAAGACTTCGCACCAGGCGTGCAGGTCGGTGAAGTCGGTCTCAGTACCGCTGGGGCCGTCGAGCGACTTGACGTCGGCCTTGAGCTGGATCAGGTAGCCCGACACAAACCGCGCGGCCAACCCGAGGTGGCGAAAAAGCTGCACCATGAGCCAGCCGGTGTCGCGGCAGGAGCCGATAGCCAGCTGCAAGGTTTCCTCCGGCGTCTGTACACCCGGCTCCATGCGGATCGCGTACTTGATGTCGCCCTGCAGCTTCTGGTTCAGGCCGACCAGGAAATCAATGGTGCGTCGGGGTGTGCGGTCCACGCTGTCCAGGTAGGCCTTGCGCAGCGGGGTGACGGGTTCGGTGGCGAGGTAGGGTGCGAGCTCGCGCGCCTGGTCTTTGCTGTACTTGAACGGAAATTCCTCGGCCTCGGGCTCAAGGAAAAAGTCGAAGGGGTTGAACACCGCCATCTCGACGACCAGATCAACCGTGACCTTGAACTCACGCGTTGGCTCGGGAAACACCAGCCGTGCCTGGTAGTTGGCAAACGGGTCCTGCTGCCAGTTGATGAAATGGTCCTTGGGCTCAATGCTCAGCGAGTAAGACAACACCTTGGTGCGGCTGTGCGGCGCTGGCCGCAAGCGGATCACCTGAGGGCCGAGATGGACCAGCCGGTCGTATTTGTAATGGGTGATGTGGCTCAGGGCAACGTGGATGGACAAGTCGGTCTCGCTTTTCAGAAATTCGGGGCTGCTGGCAACTATGCCGCAGAAATAGCACGGTCGCTGCTTCTGGAGGCCCCAAATCACGGTTTTAATGCATTCAACCCAAGCAAGAGCTGCGCCAAAGGCCTGAATCCGCGTCAGTGCGGGGCTGATGGGCGCTTAAAAAGCATGTTCATGGGCGGCATGTAGGCGAATGCGCGAGTCGGGCCGTTGAAGAGTTTCGCGGTTACACAACAAAATGATCCGGGCAGGGGGCATGTGCATCGAATGATCTCCGCAACGCCGCCAAGGCGCCTCTTGAGCTTCGCTTTTTGCGGCTTTGTCGCTGGCGCCGCCCTGCAACTGCAGCAGCCAGCGCTGCTGGCAGCTGGGGTGTACGCGGCGCTTTTTGCGCTCGCGCTGGCTGGCACGCTGGCGTGTTTCGTGGCTTCCCCGAGGGCCACGTTTGCCCTGATGGTGCCGGCCGTGCTGCTGCTGGCACTCGCAATCGGTTTTGGGCTCACCGGCTTGCGCGCGGCGGTCTTTGACCGGGGGGCGCTGCAGCCCGCCCTGGAAGGCCGGGACATCGAGGTGACCGGCCGGGTGCTGGCCATGCCGCAGCGTAACGACGACGGGCTGCGCTTTCGTTTTGCTGTCGAGTCGGCCCGGCTGAACGGGCAGGCGGTGCTTCTGCCAGCGCAGATTTTTCTGGGCTGGTACGCGGGCTTTGGTTTCAGGGACCTTGCGGCTTTCAGCGCCGGCCCGGACAACCCCGACGCCAGCACCCACACGGCCCCTGCGCTGGCCCTGCAGCGCCCCCCGCCGGCACTGCGCGCCGGCGAACGCTGGCGCATGACCGTGCGGCTCAAGGCCCCGCACGGCAACAGCAACCCGCACGGTTTTGACTACGAGCTCTGGCTCTGGGAGCAGGGCTTGCAGGCGACGGGTTACGTGCGCGCGGGGCCGCGCGATCCGCCGCCGCAAATGCTTGCCGACAGCTGGCGTCACCCGGTCGAACGGGCAAGACAAGTGATGCGCGATGCGGTGTATGCGCGCGTGGCCGATCGCCAGCTCGCTGGTGTGGTGGCGGCGCTGCTGGTGGGCGACCAGAACGCGATTGAGCGCGCCGACTGGGATGTGTTTCGCGCCACCGGGGTGGCCCACCTGATGAGCATTTCCGGACTTCACATCACGATGTTCGCGTGGCTGGCCGCGCAGGTCATGGGCTGGTTGTGGCGGCGCTCCGCCCGCTGGAGCCCGGCCCTGTGCCTGGCCGTGCCGGCGATGACTGCCGGCGCGTGGAGTGGCCTGCTGCTGGCGGCCGGGTATGCGCTTTTTTCAGGTTGGGGGGTGCCGGCGCAGCGCACGGTCTTGATGCTGGCGGTGATGGTCTTGCTGCGCCAAAGCGGCAAGCGCTGGCCCTGGCCGCAGGTCTGCCTGCTGGCGATGGCCGCCGTGGTGGCGCTGGACCCCTGGGCCTTGCTGCAGGCCGGCTTCTGGTTGTCCTTTGTAGCGGTTAGCGTGCTGTTTGCCGCCGGATCACCGCATGGCCAGCTTGCTACGAATTCAGGAGCTTCTAATGCCCGGCTGATAGGGGCTGGAAGCCAAAATGATGCTGCGAGCGAGGAAGAGGTCGTGCCTGGCGAAGGGCCGCCCCGAGCAAGCACAGCCCCCTCGGGGGGCAGCGCAGCACGCGCAGCGGCAAGCGTGGGGGCCATCGTGCGCAGCGAAGGGCCGCCCCGAGCAAGCACAGCCCCCTCGGGGGGCAGCGCAGCACGCGCAG
>NZ_JBDNGU010000024.1:0-1771 GCF_041689105.1 Polaromonas sp.
GGCTGGAGTAGTCGGCGAGGATGCTTCTGCAGGCCTGAATGCCAGCGCCGTCCAAGCGAATGTTTCCGCCTGCTTTGTGTCGCTTTCCGGTCATCGCGAGCGCCGTGATTGCGTCCTGAAGCAGCCCTTCGCCGTCGCCGATCTCTACAAGATCGCCTTGGCTGTCTGGCCATGGCCTGTTGACGATCAGCGTTTCCATGAGGTTCACCGCGTCGCTGACAAGGCGCCAGTCTTCCGTGCTGGGCGAGGCGCTTGTCTCCATGGAGTCAAGGCCTTGGTACATCCGGGTCAGCTGGTGCTGGCGATGTCTGGTTGGCAATATCTCTGTCGGGCTGGCCATCATGACGTCCATGAGGGTGTACCGGTAAATATGCACAACACGCTGCGGCTTTCGTTTTTTCATATACCCGCAATTTTTTGTGCAGCCCTGTGCAGGCGGGCGTTAAACCAGCGCCGGATCGCGTAGCTGCGGACCAGGCTGATGAGGGTGAACCAGGCGCCGATCGCCAGGTTATCGGCCAAGGGCAGGTGAATATCAAACATCGGGAAAATTGCAAGCTGGCTGGCCAGCGCTACACCGTAGCCGATCACCACGTTGAATGCGGACTCAATCAGAGATGCTGCACGGGACTGGTTCATTTTTATTCTTTGCTGGTTTTCGCATTCTCAAACATCCAATCTTCCACGTCTTGCTCGCGGTAGCGAATGTGCCCACGCGCGCCGCCGCCAAGCCGGATGAACTTTGGCCCCTTGCCGGCCATGCGCCAGTTCTCGAGCGCGCCAACCGCAATCTTGATTAGATGAGAGACATCTTGCGGCGTCAGCATCTGATTTGTTGACTGCACCTGCTGCTGGACCTGCCGGTTTTCAAACTTATCCATAAGAGCCGCCTTGCGGGCCACCCGAGGGCGGCCCTTGTTTTTCGTTACTCAGCGAAGGGCTCTTGAGGCTGCTCGGCGCTTACCACTGGGATGTTCTGCGACTCGGCTTGGGCCTTTGCTTGAGCCTCCAGGTTGTTCAGCAAAATCCACGCGTTGCTTTTGGTGGGCAAGTCGCCCAGGATGGCGTGTAGAAAGTTGAACTCGCTGACGGTGAATTTGAGGGTGATGGTTTGTTCGTTCATTTTTTACTTAGGTTGGCTTTATGACTCAGCGTCGTTGATTGCAACGCGCTCGATGGGCACACCGGACTCGACGTAGTCGCCGACGTCCGCGGCGCTTGGGTTTTCAATCACAAAGCGGTCTTTGATCAGGTGTCGAAGCAATCGGGCCTTGCTTCCCGCGCGGACCAAGCGGATTTTTTCGCTGTCGTGCTCGCGGATGAGATAAATGCGGTCTTCCATGTGTTTCTCCTAAGGTCAAAAAAATGGGTGGGGTACTCGCTGCACTGGTTGTCTCACGCTTGTGACGAGAGTCGGCAGGCTTATGCACGGCCCAGCATCCGCTTTCCCCCCAAAAACTTAAATAGGGCTGTCGCTGTCTTCCGGGTAAGACTGGCTTACATCGGAGGCGGGCATGTCGATCACCCCGTCGTCGTCTGCGGGCGGCGGGGCCTGCTCAGCGACCTTCTGCAGACGGCTGGGGCGCTTGGGCGCAGCTGCTGTTTCGGGCGGCTGCGTGGGCTCTGGCGACGGGGCCTGCTCAGGCATGAAAAGCTCGTCGTCATCTTTGATCATGCCGTCAATGTCTGTTGAGAGCGGCAGGCGCTTGCTGTGGCGGCGCACCACCGTTTTCTTGGCCATCTCGGCAAAGTCCGATACCCAAGGGCCAGA
>NZ_JBDNGU010000025.1:0-5561 GCF_041689105.1 Polaromonas sp.
GCACGAAGATGGGATCCGACGAAGCCAGCGCCAGCTCGGCGTCAAGCTCGGGCCTGAACGAGTCACCCTCGCTGCTGGACCGCCAGCAGGCCTTCGGCTACACCCAGGAAGACATCAAGTTCCTGATGTCACCGATGGCCGTCAATGGTGAAGAGGGCACGGGCTCCATGGGCAACGACAGCCCGCTGGCCGTACTCTCGAATAAAAACAAGTCGCTTTACAACTACTTCAAACAGTTGTTTGCGCAGGTCACCAACCCGCCGATCGACCCGATCCGCGAAGCCATCGTGATGTCGCTGGTGTCGTTTGTCGGCCCCAAACCGAATCTGCTGGACATCAACCAGGTGAACCCGCCCATGCGGCTGGAAGTCAGCCAGCCGGTGCTCAATAGCGCCGACATGCGCAAGCTGCGCGACATCGAAGCGCAGACCCAGGGCAAGTTCAAGAGCTACACGCTGGACATCACCTACCCGCTGGCCTGGGGCCGCGAGGGCGTGGAAGCCAAGCTCGCCTCGCTGTGCGCCGAAGCCGTCGATGCGATCAAGAGCGGCAAGAACATCCTGATCGTCAGTGACCGCGGCATCAGCGCCGCGCAGGTCGCCATTCCGGCGGTGCTGGCCCTGTCGGCCATCCACCAGCACCTGGTCAAGGAAGGCTTGCGCACCACCGCAGGCTTGGTGGTGGAGACCGGCTCCGCGCGCGAAGTCCATCACTTTGCCGTGCTCGCCGGTTATGGCGCCGAAGCGGTGCATCCCTACCTGGCCATGGAAACGCTGGCCGAGCTGTCGAAAAACCTGCCCGGCGACCTCAGCACTGACAAGGCGACCTACAACTACATCAAGGCCATCGGCAAGGGCCTGTCCAAGATCATGTCCAAAATGGGCGTGTCCACGTACATGAGTTACTGCGGTGCCCAGCTGTTTGAGGCCATAGGCCTGAACCGCGCGACCATCGACAAGTTTTTCACCGGCACCGCCAGCCAGGTCGAGGGCATGGGTGTGTTCGAGATTGCAGAGGAAGCGCTGCGTATGCACAGGGCGGCTTTCAGCGACGACCCGGTGTTGGCGCATATGCTCGATGCCGGCGGTGAATACGCCTGGCGCGTGCGCGGCGAGGACCACATGTGGACGCCCGACGCGATTGCCAAGCTGCAGCACGCCACGCGCGCCAACAACTGGAGCACGTACAAGGAGTACGCGCAGCTGATCAACGACCAGAACCGCCGTCACATGACCTTGCGTGGGCTGTTCGAGTTCAAAATCGACCCGTCCAAAGCCATCCGGATCGACGACGTCGAGCCAGCCAGGGAGATCGTCAAGCGGTTCGCCACTGGCGCCATGTCGCTGGGCTCCATCAGCACCGAGGCGCATGCCACGCTGGCTGTGGCCATGAACCGCATAGGCGGCAAGAGCAACACTGGCGAAGGCGGCGAGGACCCGAACCGTTACCGCCAGGAGCTCAAGGGCATCCCCATCAAGCAGGGCGAAACCCTCAAGAGTGTGATTGGTGACAGTGTGGTTGAGGTCGATCTGCCTCTGCAGGACGGTGATTCCTTGCGTTCCAAAATCAAGCAGGTGGCTTCAGGCCGCTTCGGCGTCACAGCCGAGTACCTGGTGTCGGCCGACCAGATCCAGATCAAGATGGCACAGGGCGCCAAACCCGGCGAGGGCGGCCAGCTGCCTGGCGGCAAGGTCAGCGAATACATCGGCCAGCTACGCTATTCGGTCCCTGGCGTGGGCCTGATTTCACCGCCGCCGCATCACGACATTTATTCGATCGAAGACCTGGCGCAGCTTATCCACGACCTCAAAAACGTCAATCCGCGCGCCAGCATCAGCGTCAAGCTGGTCAGCGAAGTCGGGGTTGGCACGATTGCCGCTGGTGTGGCCAAGGCCAAGTCCGACCACGTGGTGATTGCCGGCCATGACGGCGGCACCGGCGCTTCGCCCTGGTCGTCCATCAAACACGCCGGCTCGCCTTGGGAAATCGGCCTGGCTGAAACCCAGCAGACCCTGGTGCTGAACCGCTTGCGCGGCCGCATCCGCGTGCAGGCCGATGGCCAGATGAAAACCGGACGCGACGTGGTGATCGGCGCGCTGCTGGGCGCCGACGAGTTTGGTTTTGCCACCGCACCGCTGGTGGTTGAGGGCTGCATCATGATGCGCAAGTGCCACCTGAACACCTGCCCGGTCGGGGTGGCCACGCAGGACCCTGTGTTGCGCCAGAAATTCAGCGGCAAGCCCGAACATGTCGTCAATTACTTCTTCTTTGTGGCTGAAGAAGCGCGCCAGCTCATGGCCCAGCTCGGCGTGCGCACCTTCGACGAGCTGATCGGCCGCGCCGACCTGCTCGACACCCAGAAGGGCATCGAGCACTGGAAGGCCGGCGGCCTCGATTTTTCACGCCTGTTCTACCAGCCGAATGTGCCGGCTGATGTGCCGCGCAGGCATGTCATGGAGCAGGATCACGCGCTGGGGAAAGCGCTGGATCTGCGGCTGATTGAAAAATCAAAGGCGGCGCTCGAAAAAGGCGAGAAAGTCCAGTTCATCGAGACCGTGCGCAACGTCAACCGCACCGTCGGCGCGATGTTGTCGGGTGAGTTGACGCGGCGCCATCCGGAGGGTTTGCCGGACGATACGCTGCGCATCCAGCTTGAGGGCACAGGCGGGCAGTCCTTCGGTGCCTTTCTGGCCAAAGGCATCACCATGTACCTGATCGGTGACGCCAACGACTACACCGGCAAGGGCCTGTCGGGTGGCCGTATTGTGGTGCGCCCGAGCATCGATTTTCGCGGTGAGGCAGTCAAGAACACCATTGTCGGCAACACCGTGCTTTACGGCGCGACCACCGGCGAAGCGTTTTTCAGCGGCGTGGCCGGCGAGCGCTTTGCGGTGCGCCTGTCGGGCGCCACGGCGGTGGTCGAAGGCACCGGTGACCATGGCTGCGAATACATGACTGGCGGCACGGTGGCCGTGCTGGGCAAAACCGGCCGCAACTTCGCCGCTGGCATGAGCGGCGGCGTGGCTTATGTGTACGACGAGGATGGCCAGTTTGCCAAGCGTTGCAACACCGCCATGGTGTCGCTGGAAAACGTCCAGCCCGCGGCCCAGCAGGAAGCCGGCGGTGAGCAGGCCCTCTGGCACGGCGGCCAGACTGATGAAGCCCAACTGCGCAAGCTGCTGGAGGATCACAACCGCTGGACCGGCAGCAAACGCGCCCGGGAGTTGCTGGACAACTGGGCTGAGGCGCGCGGCAAATTCGTCAAGGTGTTCCCGCTGGAATACAAACGCGCATTGGGCGAAATGGCGGCCAGAAAAACCGCAACAGCCCCTGCCAGACCGGACGGAAAAGCAGCCCCCAAGGTCGCCAAAGCCGCAGCCTGAACAAGCAGTATCTGGAGTAGCCACATGGGAAAAATCACCGGTTTCATGGAACACGAGCGCATCGAGGAGGGTTACAAACCCGTGCCCGAGCGCCTTAAAAACTACAAGGAGTTCGTCATCGGGCTCGACGACGCGCAGGCCAACAAGCAGGTGGCGCGCTGCATGGACTGCGGCACGCCGTTTTGCATCAGCGGCTGCCCGGTCAACAACATCATTCCGGATTTCAACGACATGGTGTTTCAGGCGGACTGGAAAAACGCGATTGAGACGCTGCACAGCACCAACAACTTTCCTGAATTCACCGGGCGCATTTGTCCGGCTCCTTGCGAGGCGGCCTGCACGCTCAACGTGAATGACGATGCGGTGGGCATCAAGTCGATTGAGCGCGCCATCATTGACCGCGCCTGGGCCGAGGGATGGGTCCAGCCGCAGGCACCGAAGCACACGACCGGTAAAAAGGTGGCCGTGGTGGGTTCCGGCCCGGCTGGCATGGCTGCTGCCCAGCAACTCGCGCGTGTCGGTCATGACGTGACCCTGTTCGAGAAGAACGACCGCATCGGCGGCCTGCTGCGTTACGGCATTCCCGATTTCAAGATGGAGAAGGTGCACATCGACCGCCGCGTCGAGCAGATGCAGGCCGAAGGCGTGACCTTTCGTACCGGGGTCATGGTTGGCAAGGCCCAGGATCCCCTGGGCAAGGACTCCAAGGTCACCAATTGGGCCAGGGAAACCATCACGCCCGAGCAACTGCAAAAGGATTTCGACGCCATCCTCCTGACCGGCGGCGCAGAGCAATCGCGCGACCTGCCGGTGTCTGGCCGCGACCTCTCGGGCATCCATTTCGCGATGGAATTTCTGCCGCAGCAAAACAAGGTCAACGCCGGCGACAAGGTCAGGGACCAGCTGCGTGCCGACGGCAAACACGTGATTGTCATTGGCGGAGGCGACACCGGCTCCGACTGCGTCGGCACCAGTAACCGCCATGGCGCGGCCAGCGTCACGCAGTTCGAGCTGATGTCCGAGCCGCCCGAAGAGGAAAACCGACCCATGACCTGGCCGTACTGGCCGATCAAGCTGCGCACCTCGTCCTCCCACGAAGAGGGTTGCGACCGCGAATTTGCCATTTCCACCAAGGAGCTTATTGGCGACAAGGGCAAGGTGACCGGCTTGAAGACCGTCCGCGTGGAGTGGAAAGACGGGAAGATGCAGGAAGTCGCTGGTTCGGAACAGACGCTCAAGGCCGACCTGGTGTTGCTGGCCATGGGCTTTGTATCCCCTGTGTCGGCTGTGCTGGATGCCTTCGGCGTCGAGAAGGATGGCCGCGGCAACGCCAAAGCCACGACCGACTTTACTGGCGGTTATGCCACCAACGTGCCCAAGGTGTTTGCGGCTGGTGATATCCGCCGCGGCCAGAGCCTGGTGGTGTGGGCGATTCGCGAGGGCCGCCAGGCCGCGCGCTCGGTGGACGAATTCCTGATGGGCTACAGCGACCTGCCACGCTAAAAACCCGCAGACCCTCGCAAATCGCCCCAAGGGGCGTGCAACCAGGGTGCCGGCTGTCGCCCGCACCGCGCGAGGGCCGCCAGGCCGCGCGCTCGGTGGACGAATTCCTGATGGGCTACAGCGACCTGCCACGCTAAAAACCCGCAGACCCTCGCAAATCGCCCCAAGGGGCGTGCAACCAGGGTGCCGGCTGTCGCCCGCATCGCGCGAGGGCCGCCAGGCCGCGCGCTCGGTGGACGAATTCCTGATGGGCTACGGCGATCTGCCACACTAAAAACCCGCAGATCCTCGCAAATCGCCCCAAAAGGTGCAACAGAAGTGCAGCCTGACGCCCACACTGCACACTGCACACTGCACTGAATTGCTATGAAAATAGCAGCTACTTACGCCCGCCACACATGGGCTGAAGGCATAAAAGGCTTGCGATTGGCGCTGCCGGCCCCGCTTCAGCCGCCTGCTGGCGTTGCGCGGCCAGCTCAGTCGTCGTCGCCGTAATCGTGGTCGGGGTGGTTGACTTCATCGAGTTTCCAGTAACCCCGGCCAACGATCTGGCTGCGGGCGATGCCCAGCTCATCGGTCAGCAGCTTGCGGATGCGGCGCATCGCAGCGGCCTCGCAGGCCAGGTAAATCCGCGCATCAGGGGCAATCACCGTCCCGCTGCGCAGTGCTTTTTCC
>NZ_JBDNGU010000026.1:0-25965 GCF_041689105.1 Polaromonas sp.
GGATGGACTGCTGCCAAGAGGCGCGCGACCTGGCAGCACCGGCATGACCCATACCAAGGACCCGAAATGAACGCTACCCAGCAACGCATTGACCAGCTCGTCAAATCCAGTGACGTGGTGCTTTTCATGAAAGGCACAGCCCAGTTCCCGATGTGCGGTTTTTCAGGCCGAGCCATCCAGGTGCTCAAGGCCTGCGGCGTGAACAAGCCCGCCACCGTGAACGTGCTGGAAGACGAAGAAATCCGCCACGGCATCAAGGAATACAGCAACTGGCCGACGATTCCCCAGCTCTACGTCAAAGGCGAGTTTGTAGGCGGCTCGGACATCATGATGGAGATGTACCAGAACGGCGAGCTCCAGCAGGTGTTAGACACGCCGGCTGCCTGATTCAGGCGCCAGTCCTGGTGCTGACCGGATGCCGCCGGGGTCAGTGCGTATAGCCCTCGCAGGCGCCGGCATTGACCCGGCCCTTGCATTCCCGTCTGAGCCGTTCCGTGCGCTCTTTTCGGGTTTCCTGCGATCCGGGCAGGAATTTGGTGCTTCCCTGCTTCTTTGCGGGCGAAGCCTTTTTAGCCTTCTCGGTGGCGGCCAAGCCGGGTGCGGACGACAAGCCCATACACAAGGCCATGGCCACAAACGCGCCGCGCCGGAAAAACAAGTGTTGAGTCATTTTTACTCTCCCTGAAAGGGCGGTCACACGCCGCCTGCCTGCACAAACCGGTCACTGCAATTTGGCGTCGCCATACACCTGATCGTCCGGCGGCGCATCGGCGGGCATGCGGAAACTCTCGCTGGCCCACGCGCCCAGATCCACATTTTTGCAGCGCTCGCTGCAAAAGGGGCGAAACCGGTTCTCCGACCCGTAAACACTGGGGCCGCTGCAGGTGGGACAGACCACGATTTTGGGTTTGGGCAGATCTGAAGTCATCTTCGAACTCAAGCTTGAAGCCAATCGCGAATTCAGGAACAAAGCGTTAATTCAAAAGCAGCATCTTCAGTGGAAGAATGCAGCCGGTCGTCGCTCTCATGGCGCATCAGGCGCACAGAAGCCATCAGGCGGTTGCCGCTGATTTCGGGAATCAGCCCCAAGGTCGGGTCGATGCGCAGGCGCAGCAACTGGAAAGTGCGCCCCTGCGGCAGGGTCTGCTGGTACTGCCCGCCGGTCGCCACCACCTTTTGCGGCAGACCGGAGTCTCGCAGCAACTTCAGCAACACCCGGATCGATTCGGCCAGGGGT
This sequence comes from Polaromonas sp., assembly GCF_041689105.1. GTDB lineage: Bacteria > Pseudomonadota > Gammaproteobacteria > Burkholderiales > Burkholderiaceae_C > Polaromonas. The sequence goes on from NZ_JBDNGU010000026.1 coordinate 1,238, forward strand.
ACCAGGGTTGCAATCCAGCGCTGCAAATCCTTTTGGCGCGTCGCTGAATCAAAATGCTGCCAGGCAAAATAAGCCGGCAAATCGAATTCGCAGGTTCCGCCCGGGATGCCGATGCGACTGCGGATGCTCATGAGCCAGTCGTTTTCCGTCAGTGACTGGCCGGCTTTTCCGGGCAAGCTGCTCAGGGACGAAAAACACCCTTCGAGCTGTGACGTGACCTCGTCAAGCACCGCCTCGGAAATCGCCGGGTTGCCACGGTAACCGTTGAGCGCATGTTTTTGCCTGTCCAGGTCTTTGAGCACATCCGTCTTGAGGTCGGCGCGCGCCGCCACATCCATCACTTCAAAAATGGTTGTGATGGCGTAGTGGTGATCGGTCGGGTGCTCCCCCACCGCCAGTTCGCCCAGACGATGAAAGAGATGCTCAAGCCGCAAATAGGTGCGAATGCGTTCGTTGAAGGGATATTCGTAAAGAATCACTGCGATATATCTTTTTCAGCGGGATGGACCAACCATCATAGCTCGAAGCGCTGCGCCAGTTGCCGCACCATCAGCTCCAGCGCAGACAGCCTCAAGGCACCATCGTTGCAAATGCAGAGGTCAGCTGCAGCGAGCCGCTGGCTGCGGCTGGCCTGCCCAGCCATCACCTGCAGAACCATATCCCGGCTCCAGCCATTGCGACCCATGACCCGGCTGATCTGCGTTTCCTCATCGCAGTCCACCACAAGCACCTGATCGACCTGCTGGCGCCAGCGACCCGACTCCACCAGCAGCGGCACATCAAACACAATGCAGGCGTACCCCGATTGCAGCGCCTGCGCGGCCTGCCGCTCGGTCTCCTGGGCAACCAGGGGATGAACAATGGCTTCCAGCCGTTTTCGGGCCTGGGGATTGCTGAAAATCAGCTGACGCATGTGGTCGCGGTCCAATGCCCCTTCGGGGGTGACAAAGGCCGCACCAAACTGCTGCGCAATCAGTCCCATGGCCGAGCCGCCCGCTGCGGTGGCCTGACGCGAAATCGCATCTGCGTCGACAAGTGCTGCGCCGCCGGCTGCCAACATGCCAGCAACGGTGCTTTTGCCGCTGCCAATGCCGCCGGTCAACCCTACGCGCAAGACCTGCATGACGCTACAGACCTACAACTCGCAAAATGGCCTGCGGGCCAAACACCATGGCAGTCAACCCGGCGCCCGCCAGAAACGGGCCGAAGGGCACGTAGCCGCCTTCGCGCAAACCGCTGGAAAATTTCATGGCGATGCCAACCCCGGCGCCTATGACGGAGGCCATCAGGATGACAGGCACCAGGGCTGACCAGCCAAACCATGCACCCAAGGCCGCGAACAGCTTGAAGTCCCCGTAACCCATGCCTTCCTTGCCGGTTACCAGCTTGAAAGCCCAATACACCAGCCACAGTGACAGATAACCTGCCACAGCGCCCCACAAGGCCTGACTCAACCCGGTAGCCGGGTTCCAGTTCAGGGCGGCCACGATCAGTCCCGCCCACAACAACGGAAGTGTGATGTCGTCGGGCAAAAGCGTTGTATCCCAGTCGATCAGCGCAAGTACCAACAGGGACGCTGCAAACCCGGCCCAGGCCAGAGCCGTCCAGCTCAAGCCCCAGCGCCAGGCGCAGAAAAAGAACAGGGCGCCGGTGACTGCTTCCACCAGCGGGTAACGCACACCGAATTTGGTGCCGCATACCGAGCACTGCCCCTTGAGGAAGAGGTAGCTCAGGACAGGAATGTTTTCGTACCAGCGGATCACATGGCCGCAATTCGAGCAGCGCGACCGCGGCACTAGCAGGTTGAAGGATTCAGCAGCCGGCGGCGCGGTACCAGTGATTTCGGCGCATTCCAGCGACCACTGGCGCTCCATGATTTTCGGCAGCCGGTAAATCACCACATTCAAAAAACTGCCAATGAGGAGCCCCAATATGCCGGCCAGCGTGGCGTCGGCACCTGCAGGCAGACCGGACACCCACCCCGGCATCAAACCACTTGGCCCAGCTTGAAGATAGGCAGGTACATGGACACCACGATGCCGCCAATCAGTCCGCCGAGGAAAACGATGATGATCGGCTCCATCAAGCTGGACAAACCAGCGACCATTTCATCGACCTCCGCCTCATAGAAGTCCGCAGCTTTCCCCAGCATATGGTCCACCGACCCCGACTCCTCGCCGATGGCACACATCTGCAACACCATGGTGGGAAACAGGTTGGCATTGCCCATGGCCGCTGTCAGGCTGGTGCCTGTGGACACTTCCTGCTGGATTTTTTCGGTCGCGTCGGCATAGAGAGAGTTGCCCGATGCTCCGCCCACCGAGTCCAGGGCCTCCACCAGCGGCACGCCGGCTGCGAACATGGTGGACAGCGTGCGTGTCCAGCGCGCAATGCATGACTTTTCGATCAGGACACCAAAAACCGGCACCTTCAGCAGCACACGGTCCATGACACGCTGGATTTTTTCACTGCGACGCCAGGCCTGCATGAAAAAGTAGAAGCCGCCGCCGATGCCGCCGAAAATCAGCCACCAATAAGCCACGAAAAATTCGCTGATGGCCATCACAAAAAGTGTCGGCGCAGGCAGATCCGCGCCAAAAGACGAGAAAACCTCCTTGAATGCGGGAATCACAAAAATCATGATCACTGCGACGACCACGAATGCCACCACGACCACCGAAGCGGGGTACATCAGCGCCGACTTGATTTTCGACTTGATGGCTTCGGTTTTTTCCATATAAACCGCCAGCCGGTCCAGCAGCGCTTCAAGAATACCGGCAGCCTCACCGGCCTCCACCAGATTGCAATACAAGGCGTTGAAGTACAGCGGGTATTTGCGAAAAGCTGCGCTGAGCGAGGTGCCGGTTTCCACGTCCGTGCGTACATCATTCAACAATTTGGTCACACGGGCGTTGGCGTTGCCACGCCCGACAATATCGAAAGACTGCAGAAGTGGCACACCAGCCTTCATCATGGTGGCAAGCTGGCGCGTGAAAAGGGCAATGTCCTTGGGCTTGATGGACTTGCCGGAGCGCATGCTGCGCTTTTTGATTTTGGTGGGAAACACGCCCTGACGGCGAAGCGAGGCTTTGACCTGGTTTTCGCCGACGGCACGGGTTTCACCACGCACCTGTTTGCCGTTGCGGTCCTTGCCCTCCCATTCGAAGACGAATTCCTTGATGCTGGATGTTGCGGTTGCCATAGTGCCTTCTTCAAATACCGACGTGTCTGTATCTACATGTTGGTGCAGGCCAGGATTTCTTCGAGCGAAGTCATGCCAAGCTTGACCTTGTGCAAGCCGGCTCCGCGCAGGCTTTTGACGCCTTCTGTCTCCGCCTGTGCGGCAATCTCGAGCGCACTGCCATCACGCAGAATGATGCGCTGGAGCTCCTCCGTGATAGGCATGACCTGGTAGATGCCAACCCGGCCTTTGTAGCCGTTGTTGCACATCGAGCAACCCACAGGACGGAAAGGTGTCCAGGACCCATCCACGTCTTCCTCCTTGAAACCGGCGTCGAGCAGGGTTTCGCGTGGAATGTCGGTGGGAGCCTTGCAGGCCGGGCACAGGCGCCGCGCCAGGCGCTGGGCGGTGATCAGGATTACGCTGGACGCAATATTGAAGGGTGCAATCCCCATATTGCGCAGCCGGGTCAGTGTGGCGGGCGCATCATTGGTGTGGAGGGTGGAGAGCACCAGGTGCCCGGTCTGCGCGGCCTTGATGGAAATTTCTGCGGTTTCAAGATCGCGGATCTCGCCGACCATGATGATGTCGGGGTCCTGGCGCAAAAAGGCTTTCAGGGCCACCGAAAAGGTCAGACCGGCCTTGTCGTTCATGCTGACCTGGTTGACGCCGGGCAAATTGATCTCGGCTGGATCTTCCGCTGTCGAAATGTTGACTCCGGCTTTATTCAGGATATTCAGGCAGGTGTACAGGGACACGGTTTTCCCGGAGCCCGTCGGCCCCGTCACCAGCACCATGCCATAAGGGCGCGCCACCGCATTGAGCAGGCGTTCCTTCTCGATGGGCTCATATCCCAGTGCGTCGATGCCCAGCTTCGCGCTACTGGGATCAAGGATACGAATCACGATCTTTTCGCCGAACATCGTGGGCAAGGTGCTGACCCGGAAATCGATGACACGGTCGGGACCGATCTTCAGCTTCATTTTCCCGTCTTGCGGAACCCTCTTTTCAGAGATGTCCATTTTTGAAATGACCTTGATCCGCGAAGCCAGTTTTTCCTTGATAGCCACCGGCGGAGAGGCGATCTCCCGCAACTCGCCGTCGATCCGGAATCGCACCCGGTAAGTGTGTTCATAAGGCTCAAAATGCAGATCCGAGGCCCGCATGCTGAACGCGTCCAGCAGCATCTTGTGCAAAAACTTGACGACCGGCGCATCTTCCACCTCGGCCACGCCAGCGTCGTTGCTGTCCACGCTGGCTGCTTCTGCGGTGGACTCGTCAAACTCAAAGTCATCGCCGATGATGCTGTCCATGGCCTCGGAGGCCGTGGTGGCCGATGCCTCCACCATCTTCGACAACTTGTCGTATTCAGCGATGACCCAGTCCACCCCCATCTGAGTCGAAAACTTGATTTTTTCCGCCGCCTCCTGGTCGGAGGGGTCTGCGGTCGCAACAATCAGGCGATTGCTGCGTTTGCTCAAAACCACGATCCGGTAGGCTTGGCAGATTTTGGTGTCGAGTAGCCCCTTGGGCAGGCGCTGCGTGTCAATCGCTTCCAGATCGAGAAGCGGAGCCGCAAATGCGGAAGACATGGTGTGCGCCAGATCAGACGCTGACACGACGCCAGAACCAGTCAGCTCGGCAATAAAGCTGGTGCGGCTGCTTTGTGCCTTGCGAAAAATGTCTTCTGCGGCTTTCTGCCCCAGCTTGCCGGCCGTCACCAACGCCCGGCCCAATCCGGGCAAAGCGGGCGCGTTTACAACGGTTTCGACTGCGGCCATGAATTTGCGAATCTATCTCGAATTTATAAAATTGACATCATCGCCGATCACCCACACGCTGTAAATCGAAATGGCCTGAACCCGGCGGCCGGTGTTGGAAGCAGGACAACGAATAGCGACAACCGGCAAGAAGATGGCGGCGATCGGTCGGGGTAAGAAGATTCGAACTTCTGGTCTCTACGTTCAGACCGTAGCGCTCTACCAGGCTGCGCTACCCCCCGATAGACGCTGGGTCAGGCGTCAGGAACGGCGCTGCAGCAACTCAGACGCCAATTCCAGCAAGGCTTCGCTGTAGGGGTTGCGCCCAAAGGCTGCCAGCGCCTGAATCGCCCGTTGCGCCTCGGAGGCGGCGGCGTCCCGCGTAGCCTGCAGGGCGCCAGTTTGTTTCACGATGGCGATGATTTCAGCCAGCCCTTCCGACCCACCGGTCTCTATGGCGTGGCGGATGACGGCATGCTCCGACGCCGTGCCACGCTGCATGGCGATAATCAGCGGCAACGTGGCTTTGCCCTCCCGCAGATCGTCCCCGAGGTTTTTACCCATCTCCGCCGCATCACCGTCATAGTCGAGCACATCGTCAATCACCTGAAAAGCGGTGCCGAGCGACTGCCCGTACTCGGCACACGCTTGCTCGATCATGGGCGGAGCGCCTGCCAGCAGGGCGGCCAGCCTGGCGCTGGCTTCAAAGAGTTTGGCCGTCTTGGAACGGATCACGCGCAGATAGCCGCTCTCGGACAGGCTGGCGTCGTGCATATTCATCAGCTGCAACACCTCGCCTTCGGCAATGACGTTGGTGGCCTCGGCCAGGGTTTGCATGATCCGCATGTCACCAGCATCCACCATCATCTGGAAAGCCCGGGAGTACAGAAAATCACCCACCAGAACACTGGCCGGATTGCCAAAAGCCGCATTGGCCGTGGCCCGCCCCCGGCGCATGGCGGATTCGTCCACCACGTCATCGTGGAGCAAGGTCGCAGTGTGTATGAATTCCACAACAGCTGCCAGGTTGAAACGCTGCTCGCCGCAGTAGCCAAGCGCACCGCACATCAGCAACAGCAGCGCGGGCCGCAGGCGCTTTCCGCCGGCAGCGATGATGTATTGCGACACCTGGCTGACCAGTGGTACGTCGGAGCAAAGGCGGCGCGTGATCACCGCGTCCATGGCCTGCATGTCGCCGGCGATCAGGGCCAGCGCAGCGGTCGTGCTAGAGGAATTGGCGGTCAAGGCGGTCCAGACAAGAGATTAGCCAGATTATAGGAAGCCCGGGACCGGATCCCGCCGGCCCTTCCGGTCAGACGGGGGTAATGCGGGGTTTTCAGCGCCCCGTGCTAGAATCATAGGCTCTGTGGAAATTCGTCCGCAGAACTCAATTTAAGAGGTCTTACATGTACGCGGTCATAAAAACCGGTGGCAAACAATACAAAGTTGCTACTGGTGAAAAAATTAAAGTAGAACAGATTGCTGCGGACGTAGGCCAAGAGATCGTTATTGACCAGGTATTGGCTGTCGGAGTAGGCAGCACGATCACGGTTGGTACGCCCTTGGTGTCCGGTGCTACTGTTACGGTTACTGTCCTGTCGCAAGGCAGGCACGACAAAGTTCGCATTTTCAAAATGCGCCGTCGCAAACATTACCAAAAACGCCAGGGTCACCGGCAAAATTTCACTGAACTGCAAATCGGCGCCATCGTCGGTTAAGCAGGAAAGTCCCAGGACGTACCAGGAGTATTGAAAAATGGCACAGAAAAAAGGCGGCGGCTCCACGCGAAACGGGCGCGATTCGCAGCCCAAGATGTTGGGTGTCAAGAAATTCGGCGGCGAAGTGATCAACGCTGGCAGTATCATCGTGCGCCAGCGCGGCACCAAGTTCCACCCGGGCACCAACGTTGGCATCGGCAAGGACCACACCCTGTTTGCTCTGGTGAACGGTTCGGTCTCGTTTGCCATCAAGGGCTCGCTGAACAAGCACACCGTCAATGTGACCCCGGCGTAAGCTGATCACTTCGATGGCATCGAAGCCCCGCTTGGTCGGGGCTTTTTTGTTTTGTCCACGCTAGTTCGTAAACTAACCCGGAGTCCCGCCAGGCCTCTCCTGCTGCCAGATACCTTCAGACCATGAAATTTGTTGACGAAGCCTATATTGACATCGCGGCGGGTGATGGCGGGAGTGGTTGCGTCTCGTTTCGCCACGAAAAATACAAGGAATTTGGCGGCCCGAACGGTGGCGATGGCGGGCGCGGCGGCCATGTGTACGCCCTGGCTGATATCAACTTGAACACGCTTGTCGATTTCCGCTTCTCGCGCCGGCATGAAGCGCGCAACGGCGAACACGGCATGGGTTCGGACATGTTTGGCGCAAAAGGCGACGACATCATCCTCAAGATGCCGGTAGGCACCATCCTGACCGACGCCGAAACCGGCGAGGTGCTGTTTGAGCTGCTGGTGCCCGGCGAGGAAATCCTGATCGCCAAGGGTGGCGACGGCGGATTCGGCAATTTGCGCTTCAAAAGCTCCACCAACCGCGCGCCGCGAAGCAAAACACCGGGCTGGCCCGGCGAGCGCAAAAGCCTCAAGCTCGAGCTCAAGGTGCTGGCCGATGTCGGCCTGCTGGGCATGCCAAACGCGGGCAAGTCCACCTTTATTTCGGCAATCTCGAATGCGCGACCCCGCATCGCCGACTACCCATTCACCACGCTGCATCCCAACCTGGGCGTGGTCCGCGTAGGGCCTGAACAAAGTTTTGTGGTCGCGGATTTACCGGGCCTGATCGAGGGCGCGTCCGAAGGCGCGGGGCTGGGCCACCTGTTTTTACGCCATCTGCAGCGCACTCGCCTGTTGCTGCACATCGTGGACATGGCGCCGTTTGATGAAAGCGTCGATCCCGTCGCGCAAGCCAAAGCAATTGTCGGCGAGCTCAAAAAGTACGATGCGGCGCTTTATGACAAGCCACGCTGGCTGGTGCTCAACAAACTGGACATGGTCGACGATGACAAACGCGCGGCACTGGTCAAGGATTTCGTCAAGCGCTTCAAGTTCAAGGGACCGGTATTCGAGATTTCGGCGTTGACGCGCGAAGGCTGCGAGCAGCTCGTCAAGACGATTTATCAACACGTTAAAAGTGTGCAAAAAAGCGAACAGGCCCCTGAAGAGATCGACCCGCGTTTTGCCGATCTGCCAGGCGAGCCAGAGCCGAACTGAGTCGCAGCGATCTCGGATCGCTACTATCATCATAGCTGCCAGCGACCACCCATCAAGGCCCAGAGCACCAAAATCACCTGAACATGCAAGAAAAAACAGGTTCCCAGGTTCTTCTGAACGCCAAGCGCATCGTGGTCAAGGTCGGCTCCAGCCTGGTGACCGACGAAGGCCGCGGGCTCGATGCCGCGGCCATAGGGCTGTGGTGCCAGCAACTGGCTGTGCTGGTCAAAAGCGGCCGTGAGGTCATCATGGTCAGCAGCGGCGCCATTGCCGAAGGCATGAAACGCCTGGGATGGACTACCCGCCCCAAGGCCATTCATGAACTGCAGGCGGCGGCGGCCGTCGGCCAGATGGGCCTGGTGCAGGTGTACGAAAGCCAGTTGCGCGACCACGGCGTTGGCAGCGCCCAGGTGCTGCTCACACACGCTGACCTGGCCGACCGCGAACGCTACCTGAACGCCCGCTCCACCCTGCTGACCTTGCTGCAGCTGGGTGTGGTGCCGGTCATCAATGAAAACGATACCGTGGTCAACGACGAGATCAAGTTCGGCGACAACGACACTCTGGGTGCCCTCGTCGCCAACCTGGTGGACGCCGACGCGCTGGTCATCCTGACCGACCAGAAGGGCCTGTACAGTGCCGACCCCCGCAAAGACCCCAACGCCCGCTTCATCCGTGAAGCCATTGCCGGCGATCCGACGCTGGAGGCCATGGCCGGCGGGGCCGGCTCCAGCATCGGCAAGGGGGGCATGATCACGAAAATCCTGGCGGCCAAACGCGCAGCTGGTTCGGGCGCTTCCACCGTGATCGCCTGGGGCCGGGAGCCGAACGCGCTGGTCCGGCTAACGCAGGGCGAGGCTATCGGCACCCTGCTGGTCGCCCAGACACCCAAGAATCAGGCCCGCAAGCGCTGGATGGCCGACCACTTGCAGCTGCGCGGTTCGGTGGTTGTCGATTTGGGTGCAGCCGGCAAAGTACGCGATGAAGGCAAAAGCCTGCTGCCCATTGGCATGACATCGGTGCAGGGCGAGTTTTCGCGCGGTGACGTGATTGCCGTGCACGACCCTGCGGGCTGCGAGATTGCGCGCGGGCTGGCCAACTACTCGAGCGCGGAGGCCAGGCTGATTTGCCGCAAGCCCTCGGCGGAGTTTGAAAAGCTGCTGGGCTACACCGGCGAAGCGGAAATGGTCCATCGGACCAACCTGGTTCTTACCGGCTATAACCTTGCGTCTTGAGCTGGCGAACAATTTCACCGACCGAAGAGGCCGGGGCCGAATTGTCGCAAGCACCCACACGGGCGAACTTCAATGCATGCCGCGATGGCATGTTCCCGAACATGGAATGCCATTGCGGTTTCTCCACATCGCGCCAAAGGCCTTCCGGCGTGTAGCGGGCATAAGTCTTGAATTCCCCGCTTGAGCAGCGCAGACCTTCATAAAGCACGTTGCGCGCACCGCTGGCGCTGGTGGCGACGACCACGTAACGAACAATGCCGTCCTTGCCAATACTCAAGCTGGCCGGGTCCACACCGTACACCAGGGACGAGCCGCTGGAAACGTCAAAATTCAGAAGTTTTCCCGCGTCGAAAGCGGGCGGCGGCGGCACCTCACCCTCCTGCCAGTCCAGCGCGTCGACCACAGTTTGCGCCCAGGCAGTCAGAGACAGACCGAGCACAAACGCCAGGCCCAAGGGTCTAAATTTCATGGTTATCGTTCCTGGAAGCGGCTGCCACGTTGGTCTGCGGATCGGGTTCAAAGGTTGCCCCGGGAGGGAGCTCAAAAGAGGCGCCCGGCATCCCGGCGCTGCGCAATCCTTGATCGCCCGCCCCGGCATCCACGAGATCGCGCTGGCGCAGGCCACCGCGCAGGTAGCGGTTACGGTGGTCAGGCCTCACGTCGAATCGGTTATCGGCACGCGGCACAAAACGCGACAGCTCGGTCAGCGCCATTTCGTAAACACCGCGCTTGAACTCCACCACCACGTCGAGCGGCACCCAGTAGTCGTTCCACCGCCAGGCGTCGAACTCGGGATGGTCGGTGGCGCGCAGGTTCAGGTCCCAGTCGTGGCCGACCAGTTGCAGGAGAAACCAGATTTGTTTCTGGCCTTTGTAATGTCCGCGCGCATCGCGGCGAATAAACCGGTCGGGTACCTCATAGCGCAACCAGTCCCGGGTCCGGGCAAGCACCTGCACATGTTGCGGCAACAGCCCCACTTCTTCATGCAATTCGCGGAACATGGCCTGCTCGGGATTTTCGCCCCGGTCAATGCCGCCCTGCGGAAACTGCCAGGAGTGGGTGCGTATGCGCTTGCCCCAAAATACCTGACTTCTCTGGTTGAGCAAGATGATGCCGACGTTGGGCCGAAAGCCGTCCCGGTCAAGCATAATCAAACCTCAAATTTTATAAACTGAGTCCATTATGCACAGCAGAATGCTCAGAGCCAAGCGCACCTCGGGGCCGCCGTCCCAAAAACTTCACGAAGCCCGAAAAAACAAGCCATGAAAGCCTCCCAGTTCTTCATTTCCACGCTCAAGGAAGCGCCCGCCGATGCCGAAATTGTCAGCCACCAGCTGATGACGCGCGCCGGCATGATCAAGAAACTGGGCGCCGGCATTTACACCTACATGCCCATGGGTCTGCGCGTGATCCGCAAGGTTGAAGCCATCGTGCGTGAGGAAATGAACCGCGCCGGCGCGGTCGAGTTGAGCATGCCTGTCATCCAGCCCGCTGAACTGTGGCAGGAGACAGGGCGGTTTACCACCAACGGACCGGAGTTGTTGCGTATCAAGGATCGGCACGACCGCGACTACGTTGTCCAGCCCACCAGCGAAGAAGTCATCACGGATACCGCGCGCCAGGAGTTCAGAAGCTACAAGCAGCTACCCAAGAACCTGTACCAGATCCAGACCAAGTTTCGCGACGAGCGCCGTCCCCGCTTTGGCCTGATGCGCGGCCGTGAATTCACCATGAAAGATGCCTACAGCTTCGACCGGGATTTAACCGCCGCCAAGAAGAGCTACGACATCATGAGTGAGGCCTATCGCCGTATCTTCGACCGCTTCGGCCTGCGCTACCGCGCCGTGGCCGCCGACAGCGGCGCCATAGGCGGCGACCTGAGCGAAGAGTTCCAGGTGATTGCCGCCACTGGCGAGGACGCCATCGTTTACTGCCAGGACAGCGACTACGCGGCCAACATGGAAAAAGCCGAGGCGCTGGCGCCGCAGGCCGGGCGCACGGCGGCCTCTCAGGTCCTGACCAAAACGGCCACACCGGGCAAGGCCACCTGTGCCGACGTGGCGGAGCTGTTGGCGATTCCGCTGCAATCAACGGTCAAGTCCCTGGTGCTGGCTACGGACGGGGTCGACGACGCTGGCAAGGTCACCAAGACCCAGGTCTGGCTGCTGTTGCTGCGCGGCGACCACGACATGAACGAGGTCAAGGTCGGCAAGGTGGCCGGCCTCACAGGTTTTCGTTTCGCAACGCTGGCCGAGATTGAGGATCACTTCGGCTGCAAGCCGGGTTACCTCGGCCCGCTCATGCTCCAGAAGCCAGTCAAACTGGTGGTGGACCGCGAGGTCGCTGCCATGGCCGACTGGGTCTGCGGCGCCAATGAGCCGGATGTCCACCTGACCGGCGTCAACTGGGGTCGCGACCTGCCAGAACCCACCCAGATCGCGGACCTGCGCAATGTGGTGGCCGGTGACCTGTCGCCCGATGGCAAAGGTGTTCTGGCGATTGAACGCGGCATCGAGGTCGGTCATGTTTTTGTGCTGGGCACCAAATACAGCCAGGCCATGAACGCCACTTTTCTCGATGAAAACGGCAAGCCGCAGTTCCTGCAGATGGGCTGCTACGGCATAGGCATCACCCGCCTGCCAGCCGCTGCCATCGAGCAAAACCATGACGAGCGCGGCATCATCTGGCCCGACGCGATTGCGCCCTTCACGGTGGTGCTGTGCCCCATCAGCCCGGACCGCTTCCCCGATGTCAAAGCCGCAGCAGACAAGCTTCATGACGAGCTGGCCGCCGCTGGCGTGGACGTGATTCTCGACGACCGCGGCGAGCGCCCGGGCGCCATGTTTGCCGACTGGGAGCTCATCGGTGTGCCGCACCGCGTGACCATTGGCGACCGCGGGCTCAAGGAGGGGCAGGTCGAGTACCAGCACCGCCGCGACACCGCTGCCAGCAACGTGGCGGCCGGTGAGGTTTTTGCTTTCCTGAAGGGCAAACTGGCGGCATGAGGGCAGCGGCGCCCGACCCCGCCAGCCTTGCAAGGAGAACATGCCTCCAGTCCTTGTCAGCCGGGGCTTTACTTCTATTTATTTCAAATCAAACCAGCGCAGGCGCGCAGATTGAGGAACCGCTGATCGACTCGGTGCGTACGGCGCTGAGTTCAGCTGTTCTCAGCAGCGCGCCTCCCATTCCTGAATTTCGCGACACCGAAAGCCGGCTGGCCCACCTGCGCTGGCTGGGTGCCATGAGCGAGCGCCTGCGCAAGAAGAAGCCGGAGTGGCAGGTGCGCAAGGAATTCCTGCAAACCGTCTGGTACGAAAGCAAGCGGGCCGGTCTGGACGTGGCGCTGGTACTGGGCCTGATTCAGGTTGAGAGCAACTTCCGCAAGTTTTCGGTCAGCCCGGTTGGCGCGCGCGGCTACATGCAGGTCATGCCGTTCTGGACGCGCGTGATTGGCGACGGCGACGCCGGCAAGCTGTTTCACATGCAGACCAATTTGCGTTTTGGTTGCGTGATTCTGCGCCACTACCTGGACCGGGAAAAAGGCGACCTGTTCATGGGCCTGGGTCGCTACAACGGTTCGCGCGGCAAGGCGGCCTATCCGGATGCTGTGCTGGGTGCGAGAAAGCTCTGGGAGTTCGCGGCGTAGGGATTCAGGACCGGGAATCGGAAATCGGGAATCGGGAATCGGGAATCGGGAATCGCCAGCAATATCAAGCCGAATTGGCCTCCAGCCCTTTACCCACGGACGTTAGAAGCTATCAATATAAGAGCACTCAATCATTGGCCTGCGGCGCCTGCCCTCACTCGGACGTATGTGTGGCGCCAGCAAACTGTCGTTCTGCAGCGAACCAGGCCAGCACCGGCAGCGTGCCGGGCAACACCGGCCTGACCGCCACCGGCAGGCGTTGCCAGGCAAACAGCTGGCCTTCGCGCATGTGCAGCTCGCCAGTCCATTCGAAAACCTTGCAGAAATTGAGCCGCACCAGTGCATGCGGGTAGTCCACCAGCTCAACTTTCCAGGGATGGACAGCGGCCAGGGTGATGCCAATTTCTTCGTGAAGCTCGCGGCGCAGCGCCTGCTCCACCGTTTCACCCTGCTCCAGCTTGCCGCCGGGAAACTCCCAGTAGCCCTCGTACACCTTGCCGGGAGGTCGCGAGGTCAGCAAGAAGTCGCCGTCGGCGCGCACCAGCACGCCAACCGCCACATCGACCACCTTGCGCGCTTGCCCGTCCTGCAAGCCCTCACGAGGCCGGTCGCCGTCTGCCACCAGCACGGCCACTTCAGTAGTCCTGCGCGTTGCCGGCCGGGTTGCCGCGTTGATAGTCAGCGACCTTGGCGCGCTGCGGCGCGAGAGACTCGTTGCCTGCAGCCCTGCCCGCATAGTCACGCGCGAACTGATAGGCCACACGGCCGCTGCGCGAGCCGCGCTCCAGCGCCCAGACCAGGGACTCGGGTTTTGCCGCGGCAATTGCTGCATCGTCCACGCCGAAAGATGACAGCCACTGCGCCACGATGATCAGGTACTCGTCCTGGCTGAAGGGGTAGAAGCTGACCCACAAGCCAAAACGCTCGGACAGCGAGATCTTTTCTTCCACCACCTCGCCGGGATGGAGCTCGCCATCGTCGCTGTGTTTGTAGCTGAGGTTTTCCTTCATGTACTCGGGCAGCAGGTGGCGGCGGTTGCTGGTGGCATAAATCAGCACATTGGCCGCAGTAGCGGCCACCGAACCATCCAGCACGGATTTGAGCGCCTTGTAGCCAGACTCGCCTTCGTCAAAGCTGAGGTCATCACAAAACACGATAAATTTTTCAGGACGCCCGGTCACCACGTCCACGATGTCGGGCAGGTCCGTCAGGTCGGCCTTGTCCACCTCGATCAGGCGCAGGCCCTGCGGTGCGTATTCATTGAGGCAGGCGCGAATGAGGGACGACTTGCCGGTGCCGCGCGCCCCCGTCAGCAACACGTTGTTGGCCGGCTTGCCGCTGACAAACTGCCCGGTGTTGCGCTGTATTTTTTCCTTCTGACCGTCGATTTCCTTCAGATCGGTCAGGTTCATGACGCCCAGATGTTTCACCGGTTCCAGGGCGCCATGGCCCGAGCTACGCTTGCGGTAGCGCCAGGCCACGGCCTGGGGCCAGTCGGGTGCAGACAGCGGCTGCGGCAGCACGGATTCAATACGCGCCAGCAGAGACTCTGCGCGCGCCATCAGGCGTTCAAATTGCTCGTTCATGCTTGGAAAGATTCTTAGCTGCGGTAGTCCGCGTTGATCTTGACGTAGTCGTAGGACAGGTCGCAGGTCCAGACGGTATCTGCAGCGGTGCCACGGCCCAGCGACACACGCACGGTGATTTCGCTTTGTTTCATCACGCGCTGGCCGTCAGCCTCCACATAGTCCACATACCGGCCACCGTTTTTGGCTACCAGCACGTCGTCGAGGTAGAGGTCAATCTTCGTCTGGTCGAGATCGGTGATGCCGGCATAACCGACCGCCGCCAGGATACGGCCGAGGTTGGGATCGCTGGCAAAAAACGCCGTTTTGACCAGCGGCGAATGCGCAATCGCATACGCCACCAGACGGCATTCCGCGCCCGTCTTGCCGCCTTCGATCTGGATGGTGATGAACTTGGTGGCCCCTTCGCCGTCGCGGACGATGGCCTGCGCGAGCTGGCGCGCAACACCGAGCATGGCGGCCTTCAGGGCCTGGCCGTCCACGCTGTCCAGGGAGGTGATGACCGCATGTTTCGCGCGGTTCGTGGCCATCACCACAAAGGAGTCGTTGGTAGAGGTGTCGCCATCCACCGTCACGCGGTTGAACGAGCCTTCGGCCAACTCGGTTGCCAGTTGCGTCATCAGGTCCTGCGCCACGCAGGCGTCGGTCGCCAGGAACCCCAGCATGGTCGCCATGTTCGGCCGGATCATGCCGGCGCCCTTGGCTGTACCAGTGATCGTTACAAGCGCATCGCCCACCATGATGCGCGCTGAAAAAGCCTTGGCCACGGTATCGGTGGTCATGATCGCCTCGGCCGCCTTGCCCCAGTGGGTGGCATGCGCGTCAGCCACGGCCGCCGGCAAGCCGGCCGCAATGCGGTCGTGCGGCAGGGGCTCCATGATCACGCCGGTGGAAAACGGCAGGACCTGCTCAGGCGCAATGTTCAGCTCACGCGCCAGCGCGATGCAGCTGGCTTGCGCACGGTTCAGGCCATCGACGCCGGTGCCCGCATTGGCATTGCCGGTGTTGATGAGCATCGCGCGTATGCCCAGGCTCTTGCCGCCGTTTCGGGCCAGGTGCTCGCGGCAGATCTGGACCGGCGCGGCGCAAAAGCGATTCTGGGTGAATACCGCGCCGACCGAGGTGCCTTCGTCAAGCAGCAGCACAGACAGGTCCTTGCGGCCGGCCTTGCGGATGCCCGCCTCGGTGATGCCCCAGCGCACGCCGGGCACGGGATGGAGCTGGTCGGCCGGCGTGGCAAGCAGGTTCACAGGCATGTTGTGTTGGCTCCAGAAGCAGGCCGACGGGCGAAACTCAATTGAGCTTGCCGTGGCAGAGTTTGTATTTTTTTCCAGAGCCGCAGGGGCAGGGATCGTTGCGGCCGACACGCGGCACCGCACCAGCTGGCAAGGCCTGCTTGTAGCGTTGTGGCTGCTCGTCAACCCTGGTTTCGACGTCGCCGGTTTCGGTCGGTCCCGTGTAGGTCACGTTGGCGATCCGCTCTGCACGATCTTCCATTTCCTCGGCGGCCTGTCCAAGCTGTTCACCCGACTGCACCTGCACCGTCATGAGAATTTTGGTGACCTCATTTTTGACGCTGTCGAGCAACTGGCCGAACAACTCGAACGCCTCGCGCTTGTATTCCTGCTTGGGTTGCTTCTGGGCATAGCCGCGCAGGTGGATACCCTGGCGCAGGTGGTCGAGCGCGCTCAAGTGGTCGCGCCAGTGCTTGTCGATGCTTTGCAGCAGCACAATGCGCTCGAACTGGGTGAAGTTTTCTTCACCGATTTTTTCAACCTTGCCGGCAAACGCCTCATTGGCGGCAGCGATGACTTTTTCCAGCAGGTCTTCATCGGTAATGGCGCTGGCTGCCTCGACTTCCTGCTGGAGCGACAGCTCCATCTCCCACTCGTCACGCAGAACCTTCTCCAGACCCGGGATATCCCATTGCTCCTCGACGCTTTCAACCGGAATGTACTGCCGGGTCAGGTCGGTGAAGCAGCCTTCGCGCAGGGAGGCTATCTGCTCCGTCAGGCTGGTCGCGTCCATGATGTCGTTGCGCTGCTGGTAGATCACCTTGCGCTGGTCGTTGGACACATCATCGTATTCCAGCAACTGCTTGCGAATATCAAAGTTGCGCGCCTCGACCTTGCGTTGGGCCGATTCGATGCTGCGCGTCACGATGCCGGCCTCAATGGCCTCACCGTCGGGCATCTTGAGCCGCTCCATGATCGCGCGGACCCGGTCCCCGGCAAAAATGCGCATCAGCGGGTCGTCCAGGCTCAGGTAAAAACGCGAGGACCCCGGGTCACCCTGACGCCCGGACCGGCCGCGCAGCTGGTTGTCGATGCGGCGGGATTCGTGGCGCTCGGTGGCGATGATGCGCAAGCCACCCAGGGTCTTGACCTTTTCATGCTCCTGTGTCCACTCGGCACGCAGGCGGACGACTTCCGCCTCCTTGCCTTCAGAGGGAGCCGTTTCCATGGCTTCGACCGCCTCGATACGCTTTTCAACGTTGCCGCCCAGCACGATGTCGGTGCCTCGCCCTGCCATGTTGGTTGCAATCGTGATCATGCCGGGGCGGCCGGCCTGGGCCACAATCTCGGCTTCACTCGCATGCTGTTTGGCATTAAGCACCTGATGCGGCAGCTTTTCCTTTTCCAGCAGCTTGTCGATGATTTCTGAATTTTCAATCGAGGTGGTGCCCACCAGCACAGGCTGGCCGCGCTCATGGCACTCGCGGATGTCCTTGATGGCTGCTTCGTATTTTTCGCGCGTGGTCTTGTAGACGCGGTCCAGCTGATCTTCGCGCCGGCTCGGCCGGTTCGGCGGAATCACCGTGGTTTCGAGGCCATAAATCGACTGGAACTCAAAAGCCTCGGTATCGGCCGTGCCGGTCATGCCCGACAGCTTGCCGTACAGGCGGAAATAATTCTGGAACGTGATCGACGCCATGGTCTGGTTCTCAGGCTGAATCTGGACGCCTTCCTTGGCTTCCACAGCCTGATGCAGGCCTTCGCTCCAGCGCCGTCCCGACATCAAGCGGCCGGTGAACTCGTCAACAATGACAATTTCGCCTTCCTGAACGACGTAGTGCTGGTCGCGGTGGTAGAGGTTGTTGGCCCTGAGCGCCGCGTACAGATGGTGCATCAACGAAATATTCGCCGGATCGTACAGCGTGGCGCCTTCCGGGATGAGGCCCAGGCTGAACAGGATCCGTTCGGCGTTTTCATGCCCCTGCTCGGTCAGGAACACTTGTTGCGTTTTTTCGTCAAGCGTGAAGTCGCCTGGCTTGATGACGCCTTCGCCCGTGCGCGGATCGGCTTCGCCCTCTTGCCGGGTCAGCAGCGGCACCACCTTGTTCATCGCCAGGTACATCTCGGTGTGGTCTTCGGCCTGGCCGCTGATGATCAGTGGCGTGCGGGCCTCATCGATCAGGATCGAATCCACCTCATCGACGATGGCGAAGTTCAGGCCACGCTGCACGCGGTCAGCCACTTCATAGACCATGTTGTCGCGCAGGTAGTCGAAGCCGAATTCGTTGTTGGTGCCGTAGGTGATGTCGCAGCGGTAGGCTTCCTGCTTTTCCTCGCGCGGCATGTTGGGCAGATTGATGCCGACGGTCAGGCCGAGAAAGTTGTACAGCCGGCCCATCCAGCGCGCGTCACGGCTGGCCAGGTAGTCGTTAACGGTCACGACGTGGACGCCTTTGCTGGTCAAGGCATTGAGGTACACCGGCAGCGTAGCGGTCAGGGTCTTGCCTTCTCCCGTCCCCATTTCAGAAATCTTGCCGTTGTGCAAGGCCATGCCGCCCAGCAGCTGCACGTCGAAATGGCGCATTTTCATGGCGCGCTTGCTGCCTTCGCGGACAACGGCAAACGCCTCGGGAAGAATCGCGTCCAGTGTTTCGCCTGCGGCGACGCGGTCTATGAATTCCCGGGTTTTGGCGCGCAGCTCGGTGTCGTCGAGCTTTTCAAGCGGCGCTTCCAGCGCGTTGATACGCTCTATGGATTTGCGGTAGGTTTTGAGCAGCCTGTCGTTGCGGCTGCCGAAGATTTGGGTCAGGATATTGGAAGCCATAAATACGAGGCCGCGCTGGCAGCTCCCATGAGCTGGCAGTGCGGCCGTAATCCCTTATTGAGTATCGACGTACGTGTGGGCGCTTGCAGTTTGTTCAACTGCACGCCAAAAGGGAGATTTTACCTCTGCCGCGCTGTTACTTCGGGCGGGCCATCTGGCCGGGCTGCGCGGTTGACGGCAAGGTGACGGCGGCAAGTGCCGGGGGCTGCGGCAGTTTCTGGCCAGCTGTGAGAAATTTCTGCGGATCCTGGTAAACACCCTGAACCAGCACCTCAAAATGCAGGTGAGGTCCGGTCGAGCGGCCTGTGGTGCCTACTTCGGCTATTTTCTGGCCCCGTTTGATCAGGTCGCCCTTCTTGACCAGCACCCTGGAAGCATGCGCATAACGCGTCACCAGGTCGTTGCCATGGTCGACTTCCACCATGTTGCCGTAGGCCGGGTGGTACTCTTGCGCGACGACCACGCCACCTGCAGCAGCCAGAATCGGCGTGCCAGGATCGGCAGGAAAGTCCAGGCCGGTGTGCAGCGCCGACCGGCCATTCAGGGGATCAAGGCGCCAGCCAAAAGACGAGCCGAGAATGCCGGCTTGCACCGGCTGCTGGGTAGGCACCATCATTTTTTTGATCTTCTGGTCAAACAGGCGCGACTCCATCACCGTCATCAGGTCCGCGCGCTGGTCGGTCAGCTTGTCAAGGTCGGACAGCGTAGCCTGCAGCTCTTCCATGGTGAGCGATCGGCCCGTCACCAGGACGCCACCTCGGCCGGGCTGCGTCTTGATATCGTTGGGATTGACGCCGGCCAGGCCGGACACCCGTTCGCCCAGCGCCTCGAGCTGCATCATCTTGGCCTGCATCTCGCCCAGCCTTTTGGCCATCGCATCGAGGTTTTCGCGCAGAAAACGGTCGCGTTGCTCAAACTCGTCTTTCACCACAAGTTTGACAAGCGAGCCGATGACTGGCCAGCCTTCGCGCGCCCCTTTGAGAAAAACCCAGTGGTACATGCCTGCGGCGACCAGCATCAGGGCCAGGGCCGCGACAAAGCCGACGACCACCAGCCGGGTGCCACTTAAATAAACGGCGCGACTTTTCGCAAGCCACGCATCCGTGATAATCAAATGCACGTATGCAACTCCTTGAAACCTGAGCCTAGCCGCCGTGGATTCCAGCCACCGTCCGCATCGGGCCGTCACTTTCAGCCAGGCTGCCCAGAACTCGCCTTCCCTGGCACGATTGACCAGCCTTGTCCAGGAATCCAATGACAGGCTCAAGGCGATTGAGTCCCTGATCCCTGAAGCACTGCGCCCGGCTATTCAGGCCGGCCCCATTGACCAGGGCGTCTGGTGCCTGCTGGTCGGCAGCAATGCGGCGGCGGCCAAAATCCGCCAACTCCTGCCCTTGATCCAGTCCCGCTTGGCCAGCAAAGGTTGGAAGGTTACCTCAATTCGGTTGAAGATACTAATAGCCCGAAAGTAATAGAAATCAGCCACGCCGCGTGGCGAAGGCATACGCAGCCTGATGAGGGTGCTATCGAAGTGATAGTTGCCTGTGCTGGCAGCGAACGCCTCGGGGGAGCACTGGGGAAATGGTGCCGCTTGTCGGATTCGAACTGACGACCTACCGCTTACAAGGCGGTTGCTCTACCAACTGAGCTAAAGCGGCACAAACCCCAGTTTACTTGACCTGTTATTTCACCCGTTTGAGTGAAGGCCGTTTGCCCTGCGGCGGCTTGGGCGGATCGGGTGGCTCCGGATCCTCCTCGCCGCCAGAGGCTGCATGGTTGGCCGGGACCAATTGTACGATCTTCGCCTCTGCGCCAGCGCCCACCGCCGGTTCCGCAGCTGCCTTCTCTGCGGGCAACAGCGCCGGCGCTGGGGACGCCGCAACATCAGCGCCAGCCAGTGGAGATTGCGACGCAGAAGTCGCCAGCGGAAACGCCATACCCTGACCGTTTTCGCGGGCATAAATGGCGACCACACGGCCAATCGGCACCAAGATTTCGCGCGCACTGCCGGCAAAACGCGCCTTGAACTCGATGAAGTCATTGCCCAGCTTGAGTGAGCTGGTGGCGTCAAAACTGATGTTGAGCACGATCTCGTTATTCTTCACGTACTCGCGCGGCACCTGCACCGTTTCATCCACAGCCACCGCCACATAAGGTGTGAGACCGTTGTCGGTGCACCAGTCGTACAGCGCCCGTATCAGATAGGGCCGCGTCGAAGTGGCATCCGGGGCGTTCATGAAATCAGCCACGCGTGACCCGGGCCAGGACGGCATGATGCGCGAAAAGCGCTGGACTCCATCCCTTCAAGCAGGGGCCGCAAAACCGGCTTTGCCGGGCTGCAAGCGCAGCGGCCCCTTCAGGGGGCAGCGCAGCGCACGCAGTGGCAAGGGTGGAGGCCATTATTTCCTCATGACCTTCTCGGACGGCGTCAACGCTTCGATGTAGGCCGGACGCGAGAAAATCCGTTCGGCGTACTTGAGCAGGGGCGCGGCATTTTTTGACAGGTCGATGTCGTAGTAGTCCAGACGCCACAGCAGCGGCGCAATCGCCACGTCGAGCATGGAAAAGTTGTCGCCGAGCATGAACTTGTTTTTCAGAAACACCGGTGCGAGCTGGGTGAGGCGGTCGCGGATGTGCGAGCGGGCTTTTTCCAGCGCCTTTTCATTGCCTTTGGAGGCGCGGGCTTCCAGCGTGTTGACGTGGACAAACAGTTCTTTTTCAAAATTGAGCAGGAACAGGCGGACACGTGCGCGGTCCACCGGGTCGCCGGGCATCAGCTGCGGATGCGGGAAACGCTCGTCAATGTACTCATTGATGATGTTCGACTCATACAGAATCAGGTCACGCTCGACCAGGATGGGCACCTGGCCGTAGGGATTCATGACATTGATGTCTTCCGGCTTGTTGTACAAGTCCACGTCGCGGATTTCGAAGTCCATGCCCTTTTCAAACAGCACAAAACGGCAGCGGTGGGAGAACGGGCAGGTCGTGCCTGAATAAAGGACCATCATGGTTGCGAACTCCTAAATGCAAAGGAGTGGATACGCTGAAGGCATCCACTCCAGAAGGTGCCGGGGAACAAGCTCCGGCGAAAAAAATTACTTGATGTCTTTCCAGAACGCAGCGTTCAGGCGCCATGCAATGAAGGTAAAGATCAGCAGGAAAAGCAGCACCCAGACGCCAACCCGAACGCGGGTGTTTTGTGCGGGTTCACCCATCCACTGCATATACCCCACCAGATCGGACACGGCCTGGTCATACTGCAGCGGGCTCATGGTGCCAGGCGTGACCTGCTTCCAGCCCTTGAAGGTGGAAACCTTGTGGCCGTGCTCTTCCTTTTCTTCGAAGATCGGTTTTCGCTCGCCCGACAACTCCCACAGCACATGCGGCATGGCCACGCTCGGGAAGGCCAGGTTGTTCCAGCCGGTGGCCTTGGTGTCGTCCCGGTAATAGGTGCGCAGGTAGGTGTAGAGATAGTCGGCACCGGAGCCGCCTTGGCCGGCGCGCGAACGGGCGATCACGGTCAGGTCGGGCGGGTTGCCGCCGAACCAGTCCTTGGCCTGCTTCGGATCGATGGCTGCCTTCATGGTCTCGCCAACCTTGTCGGTGGCGAAAAGCAGGTTGTCCTTGATCTGTTGCTCGGTCAGGCCGATGTCCGTCAGGCGGTTGTAACGCATGAAAGCGGCAGAGTGACAGTTCAGGCAGTAATTGACAAACAGCTTCGCGCCGTTTTGCAGGGCGCCCAGGTCGTTGGTCTTGTTGGGCGCCTTGTCCCAGGCAATGCCTGTAGTCGCCGCATGTGCCAGGTTGCCGGCCAGTGCCATCACGGCCACCAGCGCCAGAGCCAGTTGTTTCAATGTCTTCGTCATGTTCAGGTCTCCGGCTCAGTGGGCGGCAAAAGTCACGCGATCAGGGGGCGTCTTGAAGGTCCCCAAACGGCTCCACCACGGCATCAGCAGGAAGAAGCCAAAGTAAAACAGGGTTCCGATCTGCGACACACGTTCGTTGATCAGCGAAGGCGGCTTGATGCCCAGATAACCAAGCACCACGAAATTGATGACGAAAATACCGTAGAGATACTTGTGCCAATCGGGCCGGTATCGAATCGACTTGACCGGGCTGTGGTCCAGCCAGGGCAGGAAAAACAGGATGATGACCGCGCCGCCCATGACCACCACACCCCAGAACTTGGCGTCGATCAGCAGCATCGCGGCGATCGCCACCACAGCCGCGCCAACAATAGCCGCCTTGAACAGGCTTGCGATTTTTGCCTTGAGCACGGCCAGAACGACACCGGCCAGCACACAGGCGATCAGCGCGTACATCATCTCGCTGGTGATGGCGCGCAGCATCGAGTAATACGGCGTGAAGTACCAGACCGGGGCGATGTGCGACGGCGTCTTCAGCGAATCGGCGGGGATGAAGTTGTTGTACTCGAGGAAATAGCCGCCTGCCTCGGGCGCAAAGAAAATGATGGCCGAGAAAATCATCAGAAACACGCTGACGGCAAAAATGTCGTGCACCGTGTAATAGGGGTGAAAAGGGATGCCGTCCAGCGGTTTGCCATCTGCATCCTTGTACTTCTTGATTTCCACGCCGTCGGGGTTGTTGGATCCGACTTCATGCAGCGCGATCAGATGCGCGACCACCAGGCCCAGCAGCACCAGCGGCACGGCGATCACGTGGAAGGCGAAAAAGCGGTTCAAGGTGGCGTCACCGACCACGTAGTCGCCGCGGATCAGCAGCGCCAGGTCAGGGCCGATGAAGGGAATCGCGGCAAACAGGTTAACAATCACCTGGGCGCCCCAGTAGCTCATCTGGCCCCAGGGCAGCAGGTAACCCATGAAGGCCTCGGCCATCAGGCACAGGAAAATCGCGCAGCCGAAAATCCAGATCAGCTCGCGCGGCTTGCGGTAGCTGCCGTACATCAGGCCACGGAACATGTGCAGGTAAACCACCACGAAAAACGCCGAGGCACCGGTCGAGTGCATGTAGCGCACCAGCCAGCCCCACGGCACATCGCGCATGATGTATTCGACCGAGCCGAAAGCCAACGCGGCGTCGGGCTTGTAATGCATGGTCAGGAAAATACCGGTGACGATCTGGATGACCAGCACCAGCAGCGCCAGCGAGCCGAACACGTACCAGAAGTTGAAGTTCTTCGGCGCGTAGTACTCGGTCACATGCTCCTTCAGGAGCTTGCTCGCTGGAAAACGGTTGTCAACCCAGTTCATCAGCCGGGTTGCAGCCGGCGCGTCGGGGGAAATTTCTTTGAATTCAGCCATAAGGGATCCTATTTGCTAGTCGGTGAAGGACTTGGGCGGGCGCCACGCGGCACCGGCCAGCTTGTCCAGCAAAGCTTCAGGCTTTTTTGTCCTCACCGATCAGCAGCTTGGCGTCTGACAGGTACATGTGGGGCGGCACTTCCAGGTTGTCTGGCGCCGGCTTGTTTTTGTACACGCGACCGGCCATGTCAAAGGTCGAGCCATGGCAGGGGCACAGAAAACCGCCGTCCCAGTCATCGGGCAGGGAAGGCTGGGCACCGAGCTGGAATTTCGAGATTGGCGAGCAGCCCAGGTGCGAGCAGATGCCGACAGCCACGAAAATCTCGGGCTTGATGGAGCGGGCTTCGTTGCGAGCGTACTCGGGTGTGAGTTCGGCGGGCTTGCGCTTGGAGTTCGGGTCGGCCAGCTCCGCATCGTGCGTGCTCAATTCGGCCAGCTGCTCGGGCGTGCGCTTGACAATCCAGACCGGTTTGCCGCGCCATTCAACGGTGAGCATTTCGCCCAGTTTCATCGAAGAAATATCCACCTCTACCGAAGCGCCGGCGGCCTTGGCACGCTCAGACGGCTGGAAGGTACTGACGAAAGGCACGGCAACAGCGGCGGCACCGGCACCACCAACGGCGCAAGTGGTGATGATCCAGTTTCTTTTATCTTTATCGATGGGCGCGCTCAGCGGCGCCTTGAGGCTTGCTTCGGTCATGGGTGTCCTACAAGAACAGGCTTGAAAAACTTGAAAAAGGGCGTATTGGGGTCAACCC
>NZ_JBDNGU010000027.1:0-7379 GCF_041689105.1 Polaromonas sp.
CCTTTTTTGTACAACCTCACGACTTGCTTGCGACGCTCGTGAAGTTGCTCCAGTGTTTGCTTTCTTGCGCTTTCTTTTTCCATCAAGCTTCGACACGAAAAATCGAAGAAAGTTCAGACTTTATGGGGCCTTATCTATAGATGCCGATTTCGTTCACAAACTGCGAGCCAGCTGCCCAGGAAGCTCCGGTGCCTCGGCCACGCTGCCCTTGGCATGCCGCTGGTTGTTGCAGCGCTCGTGGCTAATCGCCAGGTTCTCGGCGTGGCTGTTGCCGCCTTCGCTGAGCGGTCGGATGTGCTCCAGCGTGGCGGCGGCCGGCAGCACATGTTCGCCGCAGACCCAGCAAGGCACCTGGCCATGCAGTTGCCGGGCCACGGTTTTATAAATTTTGTCCCGCGTGTGGGAAAGTCTGCTCATCCTCAAGCCCTCGGTTGTCTGTACTGATGCCGGTTGGAAACGCTGGGGAGCCTGTCGCGCGTGGCAAGCGCCGCAGCAGACTTATCCGCGCCGGGGTCCATCTTCGCTGTTGATGTCCCCCGATAAACCCTCTGCTTTCAACGGAATAGTTGACTAATTTAGTCGGACTATATATAGTTGACTAATTAAGTAGGATATCCACATCAAGGCGGTGGGTACCTCCCGAAACAAGAGCGATCCGGCTGGTTTTTCCCGATGATTGACTGTGACAACCAAGGAGTTTGACTGATGGCACTTACATTGACAGAAAACGCGGCAAAACAGATTCAGCGCCAGTTGGCAAAACGCGGCAAGGGAATTGCGCTGCGCATCGGCGTCAAGAAGGTCGGCTGTACCGGCCTGGCGCACACCTTCGACATCGTCGACAGGGCAGATCCGGGCGACCAAAACTTTGAGTCGCATGGTGCCCGCGTGGTGGTCGATGCCGACAGCCTGTTGTCCCTTGATGGATCCATCATCGATTTCGTCACCGAAGGCCTCAAGCAACGCTTCAAATTTGACAATCCCAACGTCGACAGTGAGTGCGGCTGCGGTGAGAGTTTCAACGTGAAGAAAAAGACGAACACAGCCCCAGCCTAGGCACTGCAGGGCGCTCTACCGCCCTGCACCGCCCTGTTTTCTTCAAGCCAGATAACCAGCCAGAAGGATCGCCATGAGTGCGCTACTGAAAAACCTAGTCAACCAGCCCTACAAGCATGGTTTTGTCACGGACATCGAATCGGACGTCGCGCCCAAGGGGCTTGGCGAAGCCACCATCCGGATGATTTCAACCAAGAAGGACGAGCCCGCGTGGCTGCTCGACTTCCGGCTCAAGTCCTACCAGGCCTGGCTCCAGATGAAAGAGCCGGTGTGGCCCAACGTTCATTACCCGAAGATTGATTTTCAGGCCATCAGCTACTACGCGGCGCCCCGGCAGAAGCCCAAGCTCAAGAGCATCGACGAAGTCGATCCCGAGTTGCTGCGCACCTTCGAGAAGCTCGGCGTACCGCTGCACGAGCGCATGGCGCTGGCCGGCGTGGCGGTCGATGTGATCTTTGACAGCGTTTCTGTGGCCACCACCTACAAGCACAAGCTGGCCGAGGTCGGCATCATTTTCTGTTCGATGTCCGAGGCCGTTTTACAGCACCCCGAGCTGGTGAAAAAGTACCTCGGCAGCGTGGTGCCTACAGGCGACAACTACTATGCTGCGCTCAATTCGGCGGTGTTCACCGACGGCTCGTTCTGTTTCATTCCCAAGGGCGTCAAGTGCCCGATGGATTTGTCGACCTACTTTCGCATCAACACCGAGGAATCAGGCCAGTTCGAGCGCACCTTGATCATCGCGGAGGAAGGAGCGTCGGTTTCTTACCTTGAAGGCTGCACGGCACCTGCGTTCAGCAGCAACCAGTTGCATGCCGCGGTGGTGGAACTGGTCGCGCTGGACAACGCGGATATCAAGTATTCGACGGTGCAGAACTGGTATGCGGGCGATGAGAACGGCGTCGGCGGCATCTACAACTTCGTCACCAAGCGCGGCCTGGCCAAAGGCGTTAACTCACGGATTTCATGGACCCAGGTTGAGACCGGTTCGGCGATTACCTGGAAATATCCTTCTGTCGTGCTGCGTGGCGACAACTCGGTCGGCGAGTTCTATTCGGTCGCCGTCACCAACCACCTGCAGCAGGCCGATACCGGCACCAAGATGATCCATCTGGGCAAGAACACGCGCAGCACCATCGTCAGCAAAGGCATATCGGCAGGTCGCTCCAACAACAGCTACCGCGGGCTGGTCAAGATTGCACCGACGGCTGCGGGCGCGCGCAATTATTCGCAATGCGATTCGATGCTGATTGGCGACCAGTCAGGCGCCAACACCTTTCCCTACATCCAGGTGCGCAACAGCACGGCCCAGGTCGAGCACGAGGCCTCGACTTCCAAGATCGGCGAGGACCAGCTGTTCTATTTTGCCCAGCGCGGCATCGGCGCCGAGGCTGCCGTGTCGATGATCATCAACGGATTCTGCAAAGACGTATTTCAACAATTGCCGATGGAGTTTGCGGTCGAAGCGACCAAGCTCCTCGGTTTCAAGCTCGAAGGAAGTGTCGGATGATTTACCAGAACAGTAAAACCATACTTGACGTACGCGGGTTGCGCGCGACCGTGAACGGTATCGAAATTCTGAAAGGCCTGGACTTTACCGTGAAGAGCGGTGAGGTGCATGCCATCATGGGGCCCAACGGCTCGGGCAAGAGCACTTTTGCCAAGGTGCTGGCGGGCCACTCCGCTTATGAAGTCACCGCTGGTCAAGTGCTGTTTGAAGGCCGGGATTTGTTCGCCATGGCGCCCGAAGAGCGTGCCCGCGCCGGCGTGTTTCTGGCTTTTCAGTATCCGATCGAGATACCCGGTGTCGCCAACAGCCAGTTTCTGCGCCTCAGCTACAACACGGTGCAGGCGCAGCGCGGCAAGGAAGAGCTCGATCCGCTCGAGTTTGACGACTTCGTGCGCGAGAAGATGAAGCTGCTCGACATGAACCCGGACTTTCTGGACCGCAGCGTCAACGAAGGCTTTTCCGGCGGCGAGAAAAAGCGCAATGAAATTTTGCAGATGGCCTTGCTGGAGCCGAGCCTGGCGATTCTCGACGAGACCGATTCAGGCCTGGACATCGACGCGCTCAGAGTGGTTTCGCAGGGCGTCAACCAGTTGATCACCCCTGACAACGCAGTCGTTCTGGTAACGCACTACCAGCGGCTGCTGAACTACATCGTTCCCGACTTCGTTCATGTGATGGACGCGGGCCGCATCATCAAAACTGGCGGCAAGGCGCTGGCGCTCGAACTCGAAGAACGCGGTTACGACTGGCTCAGCGACGAGCATCAGGCAGCCAGCGAAACGAGGGCGGCGGAGCTTACCTTATGAGCACCGTCACCGCGCTTCGGCAACCTGCTGTCGACTATCTCGACGCGCTGCTGACCAGCCAGCCGCAGTTGCCGGCCAGCCCATGGGCGCGCATCAATGCGCTGCGCGGCGAGGCAGTGGCCCACCTGGATGGGCTGGCGATGCCGACGCTGCGCGACGAGGAATGGCGCTTTACAGATCTGGCCCCGCTCACGCGTTTGTCATTCGAGCCGGTGCGCAGCGCCAGCCCCTTGCTTGCGGCGGACATCGCGCCTTTTTATCTGGACGATATTCCACACCGGCTGGTGTTTATCGATGGCATTTATACGCCGCAACTGTCCAGCCAAACCACGGAAAGTGGCATGGTGTTGACGAGCTTGTCGGCCATTGGGGCCGAGCATGCTGTAGCGATAGAAGCGCAGATCGGCCGTCATCAGGCCACGAGCGACAACGTCTTTGCCGCGCTTAACACCGCTTTTCTGCACGATGCAGCAGTGATCATCGTGCCGCGCAACGTGGAGTTTGCCGCGCCTGTGCATGTGCTGTTCATTGCGACGCAGGCGGGCGTGGCCAGCTATCCGCGCTGTCTGCTGGTCGCCGAGTCGGGCAGCAGCGTGACGCTGATCGAGGATTACGTTGCGCTACAGGATAAGCCCTACTTGATCAACCCGGTGACGGAAATCGTGCTGGCCGATCAGGCCCACGTCAAGCACGTCCGCGTGCAGCGCGACAGCCAGCAGGCGTTTCACATCGCCAACTGCGCGGTGTCCGTAGGGCGCACTGGCCATTACCAGTCTGTCAGCATTGCCATGGGCGCGCAGATTTCGCGCTATGACCTGAACGTGTTGCTGGCCGAAGGCGCCGAATGCGCAGTCGACGGCCTGGCGCTGATCGCCGACAGCCAACTGGCCGACACCCATACCCGCATTGACCACGCCAAGCCGCACGGCGTGAGTCGGCAACTGCACAAGTGCATTGCTGGCGACAGCGCTCATGCGGTGTTCAATGGCAAAGTTATGGTGCGCCAGGGCGCGCAGCATACCGACTCCGTTCAGTCGAGCCGCAACCTGCTGCTGAGTGCCAAGGCGCAGGTCGATACCAAGCCGGAGCTGGAGATTTTTGCCGACGATGTGAAATGCGCGCACGGCGCGACCGTCGGCCAGCTCGACGTCGAGGAAGTTTTTTACCTGAAAAGCCGCGGCCTGTCGGATGGCGCCGCGCGCAGTCTGCTGACCTATGCGTTTGCCGGTGAGATCATTGATCGCATTCACGTGGCCTCGCTCAAACACCAGCTTCAGCGGCGGGTGCTGACCCAAACCGGTAGCCAGCCATGAGCGCCGTCCTGGCCGAACTCACCCGCCCTTCGGTGACCGACATGGCAGCTTTTGACGTCGAGCGCGTGCGCGCTGACTTTCCGATCCTGCAACTCCAGATTGACGGCAAGCCGCTGGTCTATCTCGACAACGCCGCGTCCAGCCAGATGCCGCAGCAGGTGATCGACCGCCTGGTGCGCTACCAGACCAGCGAGCACGCCAACATCAACCGCGCGGTGCACTATTTGTCGGAGGCCGCGACAGCTGAATACGAGGCTGCCAGGCGCAAGCTGCAGCGCTTCATCAACGCACCCGAAGAGCGTGAAGTGATCTTCACCAGCGGCACCACCGATGCGATCAACCTGGTGATGCACGGCTATGGCCGCAAGTTCATCAAGGCGGGCGACGAGATCATCCTGACCACGCTCGAGCACCATTCGAACATCGTTCCGTGGCAAATGCTGGCCGAAGAAACTGGTGCAAAAATCCGCGTTGTACCCGTCAACGACGCCGGCGAACTGCTGATCGATGATTACGAAAATCTGTTCAACGAGCGCACCAAGCTGGTCGGCGTGATGCATGTCTCCAACGCGCTGGGCAGCATCAACCCGGTCAAGCAGATGATCGCGTTTGCCCACGCCCACGGCGTGCGGGTGCTGGTTGACGGCGCCCAGGCAGTGCCTCACCTGCAGGTCGACGTGCAGGATCTGGATTGCGACTTCTATGCCTTCTCGGGTCACAAGTTGTGCGGCCCGACCGGCATCGGCGTGCTGTATGGCAAGGCCGAGCTGCTGGAAAAAATGCAGCCCTTCAAAGGCGGCGGCGACATGATTTTGTCGGTGACTTTTGAGAAAACCACCTACAACACGATTCCGCACAAATTCGAGGCCGGCACGCCGCCCATCGCAGCCGCCATCGGGCTGGGCGCAGCAGTCGATTACCTCTCGGGCATCGGCATGGATGCCATCGCCGCGCACGAACTTGATCTACTTCAGTATGCGACCGAACAAATGGCTCACATGCCGGGCGTGCGTATTCTCGGCACCGCCAAAAACAAGGCCGCGGTCATATCGTTCACCATTGATGGTGTGCATCCGCACGACGTCGGAACCCTGCTCAATCAGGAGGGCGTCGCGGTGCGCACCGGACATCATTGCGCGCAACCGCTGATGCAGCGCTTCAAAGTGCCGGCCACCTCACGGGCCTCATTTGCGTTCTACAACACACTGGCGGAAGTCGACGCGCTGATTGCAGGCATTCGCAGCGTGCAGAAAGTGTTTGCGTAATGGCCAACTACAAAGCGCTGTACCAGGAGGTCATCCTCGACCACAACAGGAAGCCGCGCAATTACGGCAAGCTTGAGCATGCCAGCCATCATGCCAATGGGCAAAACCCGCTGTGCGGCGATCACATCAGCGTGGGACTGAATCTGAAGGGTGAGTGCGTCGATGGCATCGCGTTCCAGGGTGAGTCGTGCGCGATCTGCAAGGCGTCGGCGTCGATGATGACATCCGCTGTCAAGGGCAAGTCGCGTGCGGACGCGGAAATTCTGATCCAGGAATTTCTCGCCATGGCCACTGGAAAGCTCGACCTTGACAGTCCGAATCACATCGGCCGGCTCGCGGTATTCGCTGGTGTGCGGGACCTGCCGACACGCGTCAAATGCGCGATTTTGCCCTGGCACACCTTGCATGCTGCGTTCAATTCGGTCGCCAGTGCCTCGACCGAGGCCGGGGAAGATGCTATGCACGCACCGATCGGCAACGCGTGATGCTAGTACTGCGACTCAGAAATAAAGAAACATGAAAACGCGTCTTTTCCCGCCTGGCGTTGTTGCTCGTCGTTGCCATAGCTGCGGCTATGTCGCCTCCTCGCGCCTAGCCAGACGGAAAAATCCATCGTTTTCATTTTGTTCCTCTATTTCTGAGTCGCAGTACCCCCGCCACAGAGTAACCCTTGAGAGGACAAGATGCTGACAGCGAATGAACTAAGAGACTACATCATGCATGGCCTGCCCTGCGATCACGTGGACGTGCGGGGCGATGACGGCCAGCACTTCGAGGCGGTGGTCGTTAGCCCCCAATTCACCGGCAAAAACAAGGTGCAGCAGCATCAGCTGGTGTATCTGGCACTCGGAGACCGCATGCGCTCGGAAATTCACGCGCTCGCCATGCGCACATTCACGCCCGATGCCTGGGCGCAATCAGCCATCAAATAACTTTGGAGAAATGAAAAATGAACGTACAGGAAAGAATTCGCAATCAGGTCGCAGCCGATACCGTCGTGCTCTACATGAAAGGCATGCCCCAGTCCCCGCAGTGTGGGTTTTCTGGTGCGACGGTGCAGCTACTCAGGGCCTGCGGTGTGACGGACTTTACCGCCGTGGACGTGCTGGCCGACCCGGAAATTCGCGATGGCATCAAGGTTTACAGCAACTGGCCAACCGTTCCGCAGCTCTACGTCAGCGGCGAGTTTGTCGGTGGCGCCGACATTGTGCGCGAGATGTACAGCCAGGGTGAATTGCAGAAGTTGATCGATTCAGCGCTGGCTTGATGACATTGAAACGGGTGATGTGCGGGCTACTCGCTTAACGGGGTTATTGGGATCCGATACCAATTTCGCTGGAGTGCAAGCACTGCACCCTAGGGGCGAGCCAGAGGCTCGGCGAATTTGGGCTCTGACCCCAAAAACCTTGCGTGTCGGCCCAGCGCCGGC
>NZ_JBDNGU010000028.1:0-81890 GCF_041689105.1 Polaromonas sp.
GGCGAGGAAGAGTCTCCTGCCGTCAAGGCCGAGAACTGCCTGGTCAACCACGTGATGACCGAACTGAGTATTTCCTGCCTGCCCAAGGACCTGCCAGAGTTCATCGCCGTTGATCTGAGCGCCCTGAAAAAAGGCAGCCCGCTGCACCTGAAAGACATCACCCTGCCCAAGGGTGTGAAGTTCCTGGTTAAGGGCCAGGAAAACCCGGTGCTGGTGTCCGTGTCGTCGGTTTCGGACGAAGCCGAGGCCGATGCGGCCGCAGCTGCTGCTGCAGCAGCGCCTGTGGACCCCAAGGCTGCCAAAGCCGCTGCCGCCAAGGAAGCCAAGGCTGGCGTCAAGGCCGATGCGGCCAAGCCTGCTGCCAAGAAGTAATTCGAAGCCACTGGCATGGGCCTGACCAGGCCCGCGGCCCTTGCCCTCCCCGGAGGTCAAGGGCCGTTTTTCTTGGGATGAGCCTGGCCCTGCCCCGATAATCCCGGTGGCGGGCCGAACCGCTGTTTCACCCCTTACCTACCGCATGATCAAACTTTTTGTTGGCTTGGGCAACCCGGGCCCCGAGTACGAAGCCACCCGCCACAACGCCGGTTTCTGGTGGACCGACGCGCTGGCACGCGAACTCAAGGTGTCTCCCGTGCTGGACAAAAACTACCATGGCCGCGTTGCCCGCACGACCGTCGGCGGGCAAACCGTCTGGCTGCTCGAACCCCTGACCTTCATGAATGTGTCCGGCAAGTCGGTCGCCGCGTTGGCGCGGTTTTTCAAGCTCAATGCCGACGAAATCCTGGTGGCCCACGACGAACTCGACATCGTCCCTGGCCAGGCCAAGCTCAAGTTCGGGGGCAGCCATGCCGGCCACAACGGCCTGCGCGATATCCACGCGCAATTGGGCACTGGCGACTACTGGCGCCTGCGCATAGGCGTCGGCCATCCAGGCGTGAAGGCCGAAGTCATCAACTGGGTGCTGAAAAAGCCCTCGCAGGAACACCGCGTTGCGATCGAAGACAGCATCGCCCGCTCGCTCAAGGCCGTGCCCGCGCTGCTGGCTGGCGAGATGGAAAAAGCCACGATGCTGATTCACACCAGCGCGCCGCCACGGCCCAAACCACCGCGCCAGCCGCCGGCGGATACGTCCGGGAACGACTGATGCGCCCGCGCGCATCCGGCGGCACCACGTGCCAGCGCCAGGGAAAAGGCCGGCCGGAAAGCGGCGAATCGTTGCCAGGTCCCCTGGCTGGAAGATAATCCCACCCCATGTCCGCCGTTTTCGACAAACCCTCCATTTTTCAACGCGCCGCCCCGATGCTCCAGGGCTTTGACGGCTTGCTGGCGTTTGCCGTTTTTCTGCTGGCGGGCGCCGGGCTGTTGATCATGTACTCGTCGGGTTTTGATCACGGGAGCCGTTTTGTCGACCATGGCCGCAACATGCTGATCGCCGGCTTCATCATGTTTGTGGTGGCCCAGGTTCCGCCGCAGCGCCTGATGGCTTTTGCCGTGCCCCTGTACGTCGCGGGTGTGGCCCTGCTGGTGGCGGTGGCGATTTTCGGCATCACCAAAAAAGGGGCCAAACGCTGGATCAACCTGGGCATCGTGATCCAGCCCAGCGAGATCCTGAAGATCGCCATGCCACTGATGCTGGCCTGGTGGTTCCAGAAACGCGAGGGCCAGCTGCGCCCGCTTGATTTCCTGGTGGCCAGCCTGCTGCTGATCATCCCGGTCGGCCTGATCATGAAGCAGCCCGACCTGGGCACCTCGCTGCTGGTGCTTGCAGCCGGACTGGCGGTAATTTTTTTTGCCGGGCTGAGCTGGAAGCTGATTCTCCCGCCCGTGCTGCTGGGCCTGATCGGCATCTGCCTGCTGATCTGGTTCGAACCACGCTTGTGCGCCGACGGCATGCGCTGGCCGGTGTTGCACGACTACCAACAGCAGCGCATCTGCACCCTGCTCGACCCGACGCGCGATCCTCTGGGCAAGGGCTTTCACATCATCCAGGGCATGATCGCCATCGGCTCGGGCGGGGTGCTGGGCAAGGGCTTCATGCAGGGCACGCAAACCCATCTGGAATTCATTCCCGAGCGCACCACCGACTTCATCTTTGCGGCGTATTCCGAGGAGTTCGGGCTGGTCGGCAACCTCATGCTGATCGCGGCCTTCATTTTCCTGATTTTTCGCGGGCTGGCGATTGCGCTGGAGGCACCCACGCTGTTTTCGCGCCTGCTCGCCGGAGCGATCACCATGATTTTTTTCACCTACGCCTTCGTCAACATGGGCATGGTCAGCGGCATCCTGCCCGTGGTCGGCGTGCCCCTGCCCTTCATCAGTTACGGCGGAACCGCCATGGTGACGCTGGGCCTGGCGCTGGGCATATTGATGTCGATTTCCAAGGCAAAGCGGCTGGTGCAGTCATGAGCCCAGTGGCGAGGGGCCCCGCAAAGCGGGGATCGACAAGGCGAAGGACTGCGGGGACGCCGAAACCTGGATGTATGCATACTGATGGTGCAGGCGAGGCGTCCAAAGTTGGTGTCGGTAATGCGCCCGGATTTCTGAGGCCATGAATCCGGTCACGCTGATTGGCGCAGGCAACATGGGCGGCGCCATGGCCGCCAACCTGCTGGAGCGAGGCTGGGTAGTCGAGGTCTGCGACATCGATCCGGCGCGGGTTCACAGCTTGGCATCAAAAGGGGCTGTAGCCCTTTCGATACCTGCCCAAGCAGCTATTAATTCAGTAGCGTTTATCGTTTGCGTGGTGGATGCCGCGCAAACTGAAACGGTGCTGTTTGGCGAGCACGGCCTGCACCGCATGCTGCAGCCGGGCCACACGGTGTTGCTATGCCCCACGATCTCGCCGCTGGATGTGGAGTCTTTTGCCCGCCGGCTCGCCGCATTGGGCGTGTTCACCGTGGATGCGCCCATGTCGGGCGGGCCAGCCCGCGCGCTCGATGGTTCCATGAGCCTGATGCTTGCTTGCGCCGACCCGGTGTACGACCAGCAGGCCGGACTGCTGCACGCCCTGTCGGGCAACATCTTTCGCATCAGCGACACCCCGGGCGATGGTGCCCGCACCAAGCTGGTCAACAACCTGTTGGCAGGCATCAACCTGGTCGGCGCCGCCGAGGTGCTGGCCCTGGCGACACGCCTGGGCCTGGACGCAGGCCGCACGCTGGACGTGATCGAGCAGTCCAGCGGCCAGAGCTGGATAGGCTCGGACCGCATGCGCCGCGCCATCGCTGGCGACTACGCGCCGCGTGCGCATGTGACGCTGCTCGAAAAAGACACCCGGCTGGCGCTGGAGGCCGCCCGCGCCGCCGGTTTTGACGGTCCGCTGGGCGCGCGTGCCAGCCAGGTTTTTGTCGATGCCCATCAGGCGGGCATGGCCGGACTGGACGACGCGGCGATCTTCAAATACCTGGCTGGCCGTTAAGAGGGCTCAGCCAGGGCCAGCAGGCAGCGAAACGGCCGTATTTTTTGCAGTCGGCACGCTCAGGGATGGCAGAAGCCTTGCAGCAACGAGGCCACGGACAGACTGCCTACAATGACCGCATGACCTCACTCAAATCCTCGCCGTCCTCTGCCCGCAAGCCAGCTGCCGCATCCACGGCCCGCCCCAGCTCCGACGCCACGTCGGGGCGGCTGGCAATTGCGCAAAAGCTGCTGCTCGCGCCGTTCGGGTTGACCGAGGCGCACTTGGGCCGGGCGCTGGGTGAGATCACCTCCTCGGGCGTGGACGACGCGGACCTGTATTTCCAGTACACCCGCAGCGAAGGCTGGAGCCTGGAAGAAGGCATCGTCAAGACCGGCTCCTTCAGCATCGACCAGGGTGTGGGTGTACGCGCCGTCAGCGGCGAAAAAACCGCTTTTGCCTATTCCGACGACATTTCCGAAGCCTCGCTGCTCGACGCCGCGCGTACCGTGCGGACCATTTCAGCCGCGACCCGCACCGGACGCGTGAAAGTGCCATCGCGCAAAGTCGCGCCCGGCCGCTCGCTGTACCAGGACATGGACCCGATCACGACGCTGGACAGCACGTCCAAGGTCAAGCTGCTTGAAAAAGTGGAAAAGCTCGCCAAGGCCCGGGACCCACGCATTGTGCAAGTGATGGCCGGGCTGGCCGCCGAATACGACGTGGTCATGGTGGCGCGCGCCGACGGCACGCTGGCCGCCGACGTGCGGCCGCTGGTGCGCCTGTCCGTCACAGTGATTGCCGAGAAAAAAGTGGCGGGTGTCAACCGCCGCGAGATGGGCTCTGGCGGCGGTGGCGGCCGCTTTGGTCTGGCCTATTTTGACGACGCGCAGATCAACGAATACGTCAATGACGCCGTGACAGCCGCCCTGTCCAACCTCGAAGCACGGCCAGCCCCGGCCGGCGAAATGACCGTGGTGCTCGGCCCCGGCTGGCCCGGCATCCTGCTGCACGAAGCCATCGGCCACGGCCTGGAAGGCGACTTCAACCGCAAGGGCTCCAGCGCGTTTTCGGGCCGCATCGGCGAACGCGTGGCTGCCAAAGGCGTCACCGTGCTGGACGACGGCACGATTGCCGACCGCCGCGGATCGCTCAATGTCGATGACGAAGGCAACGCCAGCCAGCGCAATGTGCTGATTGAAGACGGCATCCTGAAGGGCTACATCCAGGACTCGCTCAACGCACGCCTGTCCGGCGTCAAGCCCACCGGCAACGGCCGGCGCGAAAGTTATGCCCACGTGCCCATGCCGCGCATGACCAACACCTACATGCTGGGTGGCGACAAGGCACCGGAAGAAATAGTCGCGAGCATCAAGAAAGGCCTGTATGCCACCAACTTTGGTGGTGGGCAGGTCGACATCACCTCGGGCAAGTTTGTGTTCTCGGCCAGCGAAGCCTTCTGGGTCGAAAACGGCAAAATTTTGTACCCGGTCAAGGGTGCCACCATTGTCGGTAACGGCCCGGACGCGCTGACCCGTGTGACCATGATCGCCAATGACATGCAGCTCGACAGCGGCGTCGGCACCTGCGGCAAGGAAGGCCAGAGCGTGCCCGTGGGTGTTGGCCAGCCGACCCTGCGCATTGACGGCCTGACCGTGGGCGGTACCGCCTGAGGCGCTTGCCCATGAGCCCTGCGCCGAGTCCTCCGCTGGCGATTGACCCGTCCACCCACCTTCCCAGCATCCAGAGTTTTGGCGAGCTCAGCCACTTTCTGCGCTCGGCCATGGCCGACGAGGAGTCGCTGCAGCTGGCCGACGGCATGGGCGGCCTGGCGATCAGCATCGAAGCGGTCCTGTCGCAGCTCAAACTCTCGCCCGGGCCGGCCGATGCTGCCGCACCACTGATCGACCTGATGACTACGCTGCGTGAACACCGCGCGCTGGTCATCGGCCTGACCCCAGCCTGGCGCGGCCTCTACGAATACGCGGCCTACCTGGCGGCTCTGAACAACTTTCGCGTGTTGATCGGCCAGTGGCTGCTGCCGCCAACCATGGCGGATGCCTCGCCAGCGCAGGGCATCAGCTTCGAGGACTTCGAGCTGATCGCCTGGCGAACGCTGGGCGAGGGTATGCTGCTGATCGACATGTATGAGCAACTGGCTGGCCGCGAAGGGGGGCCGCCCACGGCGGCCGTCTTCGATAAAACGCGGCTGGAGCGCGCCAGAAGCTGGTGGGGACGGCTGCGTGGGTAGGTATTGCCCCCACGGTCGTTCGCTTCGCATAACTCCCTGCCCCCCGAGGGGCCGCTGCGCCTGCGGACAGGCAAAGCCAGATCCGCGGCCGTAGCTGGACAGCCCCCACGTTCGCTCGCTACGCGCAGCTCTCTGCCCCCCGAGGGGGCGCTGCGCCTGCGGACTGGCAAAGCCAGCTCCGCGGCCGTAGCTGGACAGCCCCCACGTTCGCTCGCTACGCGTAGCTCTCTGCCCCCCGAGGGGGCGCTGCGCCTGCGGACTGGCAAAGCCAGATCCGCGGCCCCTGCTTGAAAAGAGAGTGCTCCACCCACGGTTGCTGGAATGCGTTTGTCCTGAGCCTGTCGAAGGATGCTCCGAGGGTGCCCCTTACTGCGCCGGCCAAATTGAGCCATGCGCCGGGCTGTGCTACATTCCTGTCATGTCTTTCGCGAAATCCTATTTTGCTTACTTTTGGTTCTCAAGCGCCTCCGGCGGTAGAGAGACTCTCGCGTAAGCAGATAAAAACGCAACAGATTCTTGAAAACCGCTGGACCCCCGGCGGTTTTTTTTTGCCGCGCCATTTGCCCCCATTGATCCGTTGAAGTTCTAAAAGGAAGCCAGTCATGAATGCCAAAGCCACCTCAACCAGCGATGCCTGGTATGCGAGCCCTGTCGACAAAACCAGCCAGACAGACGACGAACGCATCAAGGACATCACTGTGTTGCCACCGCCCGAGCATTTGATCCGTTTCTTCCCGATCAGCGGCACTCCCGTGGAGTCCCTGATCACGCAAACCCGCAAGTCGATTCACAACATCATGGCTGGCAAGGACGACCGGCTGCTGCTGGTGATCGGCCCCTGCTCGATCCATGACCCGATGGCCGCGCTGGAGTATGCGCGCCGCCTGGCCGAGCAGCGCAAAAAATACACAGGCACGCTGGAAATCGTGATGCGTGTCTACTTCGAAAAACCGCGCACCACGGTCGGCTGGAAGGGCCTGATCAACGACCCCTACCTCGACGAAACCTTCTGCATTGACGAAGGCCTGCGCATCGCGCGTCAGTTGCTGATCGACATCAACCGGCTGGGGCTGCCGGCTGGCAGCGAATTCCTCGACGTGATCTCGCCGCAGTACATCGGCGACCTGATCTCCTGGGGCGCGATTGGCGCACGCACCACCGAAAGCCAGGTCCATCGCGAGCTGGCCTCGGGCCTGTCGGCGCCGATTGGTTTCAAGAACGGCACCGACGGCAACATCCGCATTGCCACCGACGCCATCCAGGCGGCGGCACGCGGCCACCACTTTCTGTCGGTGCACAAGAACGGCCAGGTCGCGATTGTGCAGACCAACGGCAACAAGGACTGTCATGTGATCCTGCGCGGCGGCAAGGCGCCCAACTACGACGCTGCCAGCGTCGCCGCGGCCTGCAAGGAGCTGGAAGCCTCGAAACTGCCAGCCACGCTGATGGTCGATTGCAGCCATGCGAACAGCTCCAAGCAGCACGAAAAGCAGCGCGAGGTGGCGCGCGAAATTGCCACGCAAGTGGCAGGCGGCTCGCATCAGGTGTTTGGCCTGATGGTCGAAAGCCATCTGAAACCGGGCGCGCAGAAATTCACGCCCGGCAAGGACGACGCCAAAGCGCTCGACTACGGGCAAAGCATCACCGATGCCTGCCTGGGCTGGGACGACTCGATCGCGCTTCTCGACGTGTTGTCGGAAGCGGTGAAAACCCGGCGCGCCCGCTAAACAGCACAGCTCAGTAAAGCACGCACCCGTCTCCTCTATTTAGAGGGGGCGAGGCTATCCAAAACGGAGTAAAGTGCAGTTACGTATTGTTGCAACCTGGCGGCCTCTGGCGTCGCCTTCTTTTGTCCACGAAAGACCCATGTCTCTTGAGCAGCCCGTTCTCTGGTTGGGCCTGGCCGGTTTTACACCTGACCAGGGTAACCATCTGGATGGCTTGCTGGCGCAATTGCCCAAGGGGCTGGCGGCCTGGCAGAGCGGCGCGTTTGCAGAAGCAGATGCCTGGCTGGTCAGCGGCGGGAAAAGCCGCCCACTCAGCGACGACACCCTGAAGATCCTGCCTGGCCGCCCGACCGAACGCGCGCTGCAGCTCAACCTCGCGGAAATCGACCGTCCGATTGCGTTCTCGCTGCCCCTGGCATCCAGCGACCTCGATCCGAGGTACACCTTTGACCCGGGCTCGGCCACCAGCCTTCACACATTGCTGCAGCAGCTCGAGGTCCACTTGCGCTCGCTATGCTGCCAGTTCGTGCTGGGCGGGCAACTGATTGCACGTGAAAGCCAGCTCTTGCCGGGCATCTACCAGATCAGCCACAAGGGAAAATTGCTGGCGGTGATGGATTTTCACGAGTGGCGTATTGGCATTTCGCCCAGCGCCGACCCGCTTGACTTCGAACTGGCCCGCTGGGACCGACGCCCCCTCGCGGCCCGTACCATTCCGGAGCATTTCCTGCCCAACAGCCTCTCGCAGCTGCGCTGGATTTATGCGCAGCGCACCCGACGCGAGGTGTTGCCCCCGCGCTACCGCAGCAAGCCGGTGTATTTCCGCCACGCGCCAGACGTGCCCCTGCGCTGGCTGCGCGACTCGCAGCTGGTGCTTCTCAGGGAGCTTTCGCGGGGTGCCAGTACGTTTCTTACCCTGCAGCAGTCCACCGGCCTGAGCGAAGTGCGGCTCTCGCGCGACCTGGCCAGCCTGTACTTCGCCGGGTCGGTCACCACCACGCCCGACAAGGCCGGAACCGGCAGCTTTGGCAGCCAGGAGGCCGCACCAGCCCCGCCGGTCGCTGGCCAACCTTCACAGGCCGTCGCACCTGGCTCCGCCACCCCGCCACGGCCGCGCGCCCCCAAGGATTTGACGGTGCCTGCGCAGTTGCGGCGCAAATAAAGCGCATTCCGGGTTTCAGCCGATTGCCAGCCAGCACTCGCGCGCTCAAGCTTGACAACGTTCAAACCGTCCGTCCAGATGCCAAGGATTGCCATGCGCAGCGAAGTCACTGTCCTGTTTCACAACTGCCCGTCCGTGCGGCTGGATCTCAATGAGGTGCAACCCCTGCCGCACGACCTGGCCCGCGTCTGGCTGGACGATCAGTTTGCGCAATTGGGCTGTGAGCCGCTGCGGCCCACCGGCAAGCTGCTGACCGCCGACAAGGTGCTGGTGGTCGCGCAGGCCGCAGGCCCACAGCGGTTTACCGACGTGGCCTGGGCCCAGGCCTTTGCCCGCGCCGCCAGCGCGGCGTTGGCCAAACCCGTGGTTCACATTGACGTGGCGGCCATGAGCATCAGTTACTAACATTCTCCAAGCTATTTCGGCCTCCAGCCCTTGTAGGTCGGTCGCAGGCGGCTATTGAATCAGGAGCAAATCATGCGGCCTGGAGTGCTTCCAGCAGCCGCGCGTGGATGCCGCCAAAGCCACCGTTGCTCATGCACAGCAAATGATCGCCGGGGCGGGTCGCTGCCTGCACCTGAGCCAGCAAAGTATCGAGGTTGTCGCCCACCTGCGCGCGTTCGCCCATCGGTGCCAGCGCGGCGCGGGCGTCCCAGTCGAGACCGCCCGCGTGGCAAAACGCCAGGTCGGCCCGCTCCAGGCTCCAGGGCAGCTGCGCGGTCATGGTGCCCAGCTTCATGGTGTTGCTGCGCGGCTCGAAGATCGCCAGGATGCGTTCACCCTGCTTGCCAGCGGCATTGAGCTGACGGCGCAGGCCGTCGATGGTGGTGTGGATGGCTGTCGGGTGGTGGGCAAAGTCGTCGTAAACGGTGATGGCGCCGCCGCCGCGTGGCACCACACCGCGCACTTCCATGCGGCGCTTGACGTTTTCGAAGCTGGCCAGGGCCTGCGCGGCCAGGGCTGGCGCCACGCCCACATGTTCGGCGGCAGCAATGGCCGCCAGCGCGTTGAGCTGGTTGTGCAGGCCACAGATGGCCCATTCGACCCGTGCCAGCGGCTGGCCATCCTTTAGCACTTCAAAAGCGTGCGGCTCCCCGCGGGCTGAAAAGCCTTTTGACATAGCTTTTCCAAAGAGTACACGCTCACTCCAAAAGCCCTGAGCGAGCACCCGCGCCAGACTCTCCTCCCCCGCATTGACGACGATACGGCCCGAACCGGGCACAGTGCGCACCAGGTGATGGAACTGCCGCTCAATGGCGGCCAGGTCGTCAAAAATGTCGGCGTGGTCAAACTCCAGATTGTTCAGCAGCGCGGTGCGCGGACGGTAATGCACGAACTTGCTGCGCTTGTCGAAAAACGCGGTGTCGTATTCATCGGCCTCGATCACAAAGGTGTTGCCGGCGCCCAGCCGGGCCGACACGCCAAAGTTCAGCGGCACGCCGCCGACCAGAAAACCCGGTTCCAGGCCGGCGCACTCCAGAATCCAGGCCAACATGGAAGTCGTGGTGGTCTTGCCGTGGGTGCCAGCCACTGCCAGCACGTGGCGCGGGCCGGTCGCGTGGTGCGTGGGATGGTGGAGCACATGGCCGGACAGCCATTGCGGGCCGCTGGCGTAGGGCAGGCCGGCGTCAAGAATCGCTTCCATCAGCGGGAATTTCGGCTGGCC
Source organism: Polaromonas sp. (assembly GCF_041689105.1). Classification (GTDB taxonomy): domain Bacteria; phylum Pseudomonadota; class Gammaproteobacteria; order Burkholderiales; family Burkholderiaceae_C; genus Polaromonas. The sequence goes on from NZ_JBDNGU010000028.1 coordinate 10,204, forward strand.
GGCGGCGTCGCGCGCGCGCGAGACCACGTTGCCCACCACAAACGCATCTGGCTTGAACGCCAGTTGCCCGGCGCCGTAACCTTCGACCAGTTCAATGCCGAGCCCGCGCAGCTGGTCACTCATGGGTGGGTAAACGCCGGTGTCACAGCCCGTCACGGTATGCCCTGCTTCGCGCGCCAGCGCCGCCAGGCCGCCCATGAAGGTGCCGCAGATTCCCAGAATATGTATGTGCATGCGGGTATTCTAGGAGCCTGTCGGACTTGGGGCGTCGAGAGCGAAAATCGGGCCCAGCGAGGACAGTTTTTGCCGGATTTGCAGACCCATAGCCCAGCTACGGGACAAAAAGACGGTGAAAAATGGACCGCTGCGGTCGATTTGCAGCCGACGATTCCCAAGTCTGACAGGCTCCTGGTGACCACTGGGGGCGCAAAGCCGCCGATGACCGACCGCCGTGCCCGCAAGCCACCAATAGTGATGAAAATGAGCTCCAGCCCTTACCCTTCATGCGTAATCTGCTATTGCTTTTGTAGCACAACAGTACCCGCTGGCATCCGCCCGCAACTTCAGGGTCAGCCGGCGGGTCCATCTTCTATCCAGCCGACTCGCCACCTCTACAGAACAAGCAAGTCAAACTGAGCAAGCACGTGAATCCACACACCCTGAAGCTGGAAATCGCCGCCGCCGCCGCCGCCCTGATCGTGGAGGAAGGGCTGGAGTACGGCCCGGCCAAACACCGCGCAGTCAAACAGATGGCCTTGCCGGGCCGCACCGAACTGCCGGGCAACGCCGAGGTGGAAGACGCTGTGCGCGAGTACATTGCGCTGTTTTGCGCCGACACCCAGCCCGCCGAGCTGGCGGCCCTGCGTGAACTGGCCGTGACATGGATGGCGCGCATGGCGGTGTTTCGCCCCTATCTGGGCGGCGCCGTCTGGCATGGCACGGCCACACGCCTGTCCGACCTCTATATCCAGCTGTTTTGCGACGATCCCAAGTCGGCCGAAATCGCCCTGATCGACCACAACGTCGACTATGAACCGCGTACCGTGACCGGCTTCACCGGGGAACGGGTTGAAGCGCTGAGCCTGAGCAGTTTTTGCCAGGGCTTGAACGAGCCCGTCGGCGTGCACCTGATGGTGTACGACCACGACGACCTGCGCGGTGCCTTGCGGGCCGACGACAAAGGCCGCAAACCACGCGGGGACCTGGCCGACGTGCAAAAATTGCTGCTTTCCCAGCCGGAGTCCCCTTCTTGAAACGCAGACAACTGATTTACGCAGGCGCCGCTGCAGCGATGACTGGTGCTGGGGTAGCCTGGTGGCAAATTCGCCCCCATGACAGCGGTACCACGGCACAGGGTCTCGCCGGGTCCGGCGCTGCGATCAATACATTCTGGCAACAAAGTTTTGACACGCCCGAGGGCACGCCACTGCCCATGGCGGGGTTTGCCGGCAAACCCCTGCTGCTCAACTTCTGGGCCACCTGGTGCCCGCCGTGTGTCGAAGAGCTCCCCTTGCTTGACCGCTTTTACCGCGAGCACCAGTCCAGAAACTGGCAGGTGCTGGGCTTGGCCGTGGACCAGCCCAGCGCTGTTCGCGCCTGGCTGCAGCGCAAGCCACTGGGTTTTCCGGTGGCCATGGCCGGGCTGCAGGGGACGGAGCTGAGCAAGTCCTTGGGCAATCTCGCGGGCGGCCTGCCCTTCACGGTGGTGTTTGGCGCGGACGGCCGGCTGCTGCACCGCAAGAGTGGGCAGGTTTCCCCGCAAGACCTTGAACAATGGGCGCAACTCGCCTGACGAGCAATCACTTATTGCCGATTTATTAGAAATTGGCAGCACTTGTCAATAATAAGAATCATATTAAAGAAAATTGACGGAAGTAAGCCATAGGAAATCAGAAATTTTCGGCTCGATCAATGTGGGCTTCTTTGGCAGACACGTGGGTCATCCTCTTTTTCATGAAACAGCTCCTGAATGGGTTAGACTTCGCCTTTTCCCATCAGACTTGTAACTAAACTTGTAACTGATTTAGTAAATTTAGTGATTTTTAGGTGCCAAAAGGTGTAAAAAGCAGAGCTTAGCTGCCAATCAGCTCTGCCTGCACCTGCAGGACCATCCGTCGTTGGAGCTCCCATGGATTTAAGAAAACTCAAGACCCTGATCGACCTTGTTTCAGAGTCCAATGTGTCAGAACTCGAAATCACCGAAGCCGAAGGCAAGGTGCGCATCGTCAAGTCTGGTGGCGCACCCATGGTCATGCAGCAACCGGTTATGCATGCCGTTGCTGCGCCCGTTTCCGGCCATCCCGCCGCTGCCCCGATCGAGGCCGCTGCCGCGCCAGCTGGCCATGCCGTCAAGTCACCCATGGTGGGCACTTTTTACCGCTCGGCCAGTCCGGGCGCCAAGGCTTTTGTCGAGGTCGGCAGCCAGGTCAGGGAAGGCGAGACCATCTGCATCATCGAAGCCATGAAGATCCTCAATGAAATCGAAGCGGATAAGTCCGGCACCATCACCCGCATCCTGTGCGAGAACGGCCAAGCGGTTGAATACGGACAGCCGCTCTTCATGATCGAGTGATCGCCGCATGTTCAAAAAGATACTGATTGCCAACCGGGGCGAAATCGCCCTCCGCATCCAGCGCGCCTGCCGCGAGCTCGGGGTCAAGGCCGTGATGGTCTATTCGGAGGCCGACCGCGAAGCCAAATACATCAAGCTTGCCGATGAGTCGGTTTGCATCGGCCCGGCGCCGTCGGGACTGAGCTACCTCAACATGCCGGCCATCATCTCGGCCGCCGAAGTCACTGACGCCGAGGCCATCCACCCCGGCTACGGTTTTCTGAGCGAAAACGCCGATTTTGCCGAGCGCGTGGAAAAAAGCGGCTTCAAGTTCATCGGTCCGACACCTGAGTCAATCCGCATCATGGGCGACAAGGTCTCAGCCAAGCAGACCATGATCAAGGCCGGTGTGCCCTGCGTGCCCGGCTCCGAAGGCGCCCTGCCGGACGACGCGGTCGTCATCAAGCGCACCGCCAAGCAGGTCGGCTACCCGGTCATCATCAAGGCGGCCGGCGGCGGCGGCGGCCGCGGCATGCGGGTGGTGCACACCGAAGCAGCGCTGCTGCACGCGGTGCAGACCACCAAGGCCGAAGCCGGCGCAGCCTTCGGCAACCCCGAGGTCTACATGGAGAAATTCCTGCAGAACCCACGGCACATTGAAATCCAGATCCTGGCCGATCAGCACAAAAACGCAGTCTGGCTGGGCGAGCGCGATTGCTCCATGCAGCGCCGCCATCAGAAAGTCATCGAAGAAGGCCCGGCACCCGGCATTCCGCGCAAACTGATCGAGCGCATCGGTGAGCGCTGCGTGGCGGCCGTCAAAAAAATTGGCTACCGCGGCGCGGGCACCTTCGAGTTCCTGTTTGAGAACGGGGAGTTCTATTTCATCGAGATGAACACGCGCGTGCAGGTCGAACACCCGGTGACCGAATGGATCACGGGGGTGGACATCGTCAGGACCCAGATCATGGTGGCGGCCAACGAAAAGCTGCCTTTCGTCCAGCGCGACATCCAGATCAAAGGGCATGCGATCGAGTGCCGCATCAATGCCGAAGACCCCTACAAGTTCGTGCCCTCGCCGGGGCGCATCACCACCTGGCACATGCCGGGCGGGCCGGGGGTGCGTGTGGACTCGCACATCTATACCAATTATTTCGTGCCGCCCAACTACGACTCGATGATCGGCAAGATCATCGTGCACGGCGATACGCGCGAGCAGGCGCTGGCCCGTATGCGTACAGCACTGGCCGAAACCGTGGTCGAAGGCATCAACACCAACATCCCGCTGCACCGCGAGTTGATGGTGGACGCCAAGTTCATGGACGGCGGCACCAACATTCACTACCTTGAAGAGTGGTTGTCCAAGCGGTCTAGATGAAGCCCCCACGCTCGCGCACTGCGTGTCCCTCCCTGCACCTTGCAGGCCGCCGCTCGCCGGAGGCCTCGCTTCTGTCGCCTGTCCAAAGCTGCGCCGGCAGCTTTGGAGCCGCAGGCTCCAGCCCCGAGGGGGCGCTGCGCCTGCGGCCCGGCAAAGCCGGACCCGCGGCCCCTGCTGAAAGGGAGACATGCCCCCGCAGTTGCTTACTAGAGGGAGCCGCTGCGCTTGCGGACCGGCGAAGCCAGATTCGCGGCCTTGACTTGCAGAGATCGCTTCAGTCTTGCCGTAATAACGATGTTTGAACTGATCCTGCTTGCGCCGGTTGACGAGGTAGAGACGCTGAGCGATGCGCTTGATGCGCTGGACGCGCTCAGTGTGTCGGTGGAAGACGCCGATGCGCAGACTCCCGCCGAGCAGGCGCTGTTCGGCGAACCCGGCATGCCGCCACCCAAGGCGGGCTGGGAGCGCTCCCGCGTGGTGTCGCTGTTTTCCACGGAAGCGCTTGCCCGCGATGCAGCGGCCGTAGTCGCCGCTCAGGATTTTTTTGCCAGCTGCCAGATGGTCGCCATCCAGCCGGTGCCCGAGCAGGACTGGGTGCGGCTGACGCAATCCCAGTTCACGCCGGTGGAGATCACCCCCGAGTTCTGGATCGTGCCGACCTGGCACGAGCCGCCGGCGCAAGCCAGACAGGTGATCCGGCTGGACCCGGGGCTGGCGTTTGGGACCGGTACTCACCCCACCACCCGCATGTGCCTGCGCTGGATCGCTGCGCAGGGCACCAGTGCGCGGAGCGAGTGCAGCGACGGGCCGCCATTGGCAAGCACAGTCCTTTTTTCTGATGAAGGGGGCAGTGCAACGCCGGAGGCTCGCGAAGCGAAAAGCGTTGGGGCAGGTCTCGGCCGCGTGCTCGATTACGGCTGCGGCTCGGGCATCCTGGCGATAGGCGCAGCCAAGTTCGGCGCGACAGCCATTGATGCTGTCGATATCGACGAAGCGGCGGTGCAGTCCACCCTGACCAATGCCGAGGCCAACCATGTCAGCCTCAACGCCGGTCTGCCCGACAAGGCAGCTGGCATGTACCAGACCGTGCTCGCCAACATCCTGGCAACACCCCTGAAAGTGCTGGCACCGCTGCTGTGCGCCCATGTTGAAAAGGGCGGTCATCTGGTGCTCGCCGGCATTCTGGATCGCCAGGCCGACGAACTCAAGGCGGCCTATTCCCCTTACTGCCAGTTGCAGGTTTCGGACACGCAAGACGGCTGGATCCTGATGACCGCGCGGCTCTGACCCTGCAGTTGCAGCGCGCCAGCAAGCAGTACTCTGGCCGCATTGCCACCTTACAATACGGCGCTAGATGAGCCTTATTACGCGCTGTCCCGCCTGCGGCACGATGTTCAAAGTCGTGGCCGACCAACTCAAGATTTCCCAGGGATGGGTGCGTTGCGGCCAGTGCTCTGACGTCTTCGATGCTGCTGCCCATCTGCAGCCGCGCGCTTCGGCCCCGCCGCCACAGGCTTCCGCGCCAGTCAGCGGCAACGAGCGGTCGTCCACCGAACCGCGGGACGCGGAACCGGTGGCCTCACTGGCGACCTTGCTGCTAACACCTGAGCCGGCCGCAGCGCCAACGCCCCTGCCCGAACGACCCGAAGCCGCGTTTTCCGTGCCTGAAATCCAGGTGTCCATGCCTCCCGACCTGGCCGCCGAGGTGTTCGCGTCCTCCATGAACCCGGACGCCTATGTGTTGCCCGACCCAGCGCATGGCTCGCAGCAGGAGGTCAGCAACGGGCTGGGGGAATCCGAACCGCCCCTGCAAGAGGCTTACCCCGACGTGTCCTTTGTGCGTGATGCCCGTCGCCAGGCATTCTGGCGCCGTCCTGTCATGCGTTGGTCTCTGGGCGGCGCCGCACTGCTGCTGCTGGTGGCACTGCTGCTTCAGGCGGCGCTGTTCCAGCGCAGTGCGCTGGCTGCGCGCGAGACCAGTCTGCGGGCTGGCCTGCAGGTATTGTGCGGCTACCTGCGCTGCGAGATCCCGCCCTTGCGGCAGATCGAGTCCATCGTGATCGACAGTTCGTCGTTCAACAAGATTGCGCCCGACGCCTACCGCCTCAAGGTGGTGATCAAGAACACAGGAGCCGTTGCGCTGGCCATGCCTGCGCTCGAACTGACCCTGACCGACAACCAGGACCAGGCGCTGCTGCGGCGCGTACTGGCGCCGGGGGAGCTCGGCGCCGATGCCGACACGCTGGCAGCTGGCTCAGAGTTCTCGGGTACGCTGGCCATCTCAATTTCCAATTCCGTTCCCGGTGCCAGCGCCTCTCAGGCATCTGCGCCAAAACCTTCCGGTCCATTGCGGATCGCCGGTTACCGGGTTCTTGCTTTTTATCCCTGACTGAATCGAGACCTTCATGCCTGCTGTGATTTGTGGTTCCCTGGCCTTTGACACCATCATGACGTTTGAAGGGCGCTTTGCCGAGCAAATCCTGCCCGACCAATTGCACATCCTCAACGTATCCTTCCTGGTGCCGGCCCTGCGCCGGGAATTTGGTGGCTGCGCCGGCAACATCGCCTACGGCCTGAAGCAACTCGGCGGCACACCCCTGCCCATGGCCACGGTCGGCAGCGATGGCGCCGATTATGTGGCGCGTCTGGACACGCTGGGTATCAGCACCGAATTCATCCGTGAGGTACCCGATGCCTACACGGCCCAGGCCATGATCATGACGGACCGCGACAACAACCAGATCACGGCCTTTCACCCCGGCGCCATGGGGCAGGCTCACACCACGACCATCCAGGCGCGTGCCGACGTTGTCATCGGCATCATCTCGCCGGACGGACGTGACGCGATGCTGCAGCACGCCGAACAGTTCAAGGCGGCCGGCATTCCCTTTGTTTTCGATCCGGGCCAGGGCCTGCCGATGTTTGACGGCAAGGACCTGGCGCACTTCGTCGAGCTGGCGACCTGGGTCACAGTCAACGACTACGAAGCCAAGCTGCTGTGTGACCGCACCGACCTGTCCTGCGCCGAGATCTCGCGCAAAGTCGAAGGGCTGGTCGTGACCCTCGGCGGCGAAGGCTGTGAGGTCTGGGTGGCCGGCGAAAAAACGCTGGTGCCGCCGGTCAAGGCCGCCGAGGTGGTGGACCCGACCGGCTGCGGCGATGCGTTTCGCGGCGCGCTGCTGTTCGGCCTCGAAAAAGGCTGGCCGCTGGTGCGCTGCGCCGAGCTGGGCAACCGTGTCGGCGCCCACAAGATTTCCTACCGGGGCGGCCAGAATTACACGCTGACTTCGGATAAAATCGGCTTCTAGCCCATGATTGACGTGGGCGAGCAGCTATCTATTCGATAGCGCTTCGCCTGTACCGGTTGACCGACTGCGCAGGCGGCACACGCGCGCGCAGACATTCTATTCTGCGTGGGGAAAATAAAAAGCCCGGCGTCTTGCGACGCCGGGCTTTAAGCAAAACTACCTTGTTGCTTACGGCTTGCTGGCTGTTGGAAACGGCCAGGCAGCTTGCGGGTTCAGAGTTGTCTGAGCCGCAGGGGCAGCCGGGGCAGCGGGTGCTTTGGCAGCGGGTTTTTTCGCGGCTTTCTTCGCAGCGGGCTTTTTCGCTGCTTTCTTGGCTGCAGGCTTCTTGGCAGCGGGTTTCTTCGCAGCAGCTTTCTTCGCTGGTGCTTTTTTCGCTACTTTTTTCGCCGCAGGCTTTTTCGCCGCTGCTTTTTTCGCAGCTGGCTTTTTGGCCGCTACTTTCTTGGCCGGGGCTTTTTTCGCTGGCGCTTTTTTCGCAGGAGCTTTTTTAGCTGCTACTTTTTTCGCTGGCGCTTTTTTGGCCGGGGCTTTTTTCGCTGCTACTTTTTTAGCAGGCGCTTTTTTAGCCACTACTTTTTTCGCAGGGGCTTTCTTCGGAGCAGCTTTTTTAGCCGCAGATTTTTTCGCAGTTGCCATAGTTTTCTCCTTGATCACATTGCAAAGAGCACTTCACGTTTGGAGTACGCGAAGCGATTCACGGCGTTGGGCTGGCGGATAACCGCGCCCAGCGCCGCGAACACAGGAGCAAAGCCCAACGCGCACTCTTCGGTAGCGTCACTGGTCATTGCAATTCTTGAAATCATTGGTCGTCGCCTGTCAATCCCAGGAGAGAGCGCCACCGGACTGGTACTCAATCACACGGGTTTCAAAAAAGTTGCGTTCTTTTTTCAGGTCACTCATCTCGCTCATCCACGGGAACGGGTTTTCCTCGTTCGGGAACAGCGTCTCCAGGCCGATCTGCGTGGCCCGACGGTTGGCAATGTAGCGCAGGTAGCCCTTGAACATGGACGCATTGAGCCCCAGCACGCCACGCGGCATGGTGTCTTCAGCGTAGCGGTACTCCAGCTCGACGGCTTTCAGGAACAGGGCCTTGATCTCGGCCTTGAAGTCGGCGGTCCACAGCAGAGGGTTTTCCAGCTTGAGCTGGTTGATCAGGTCGATACCAAAATTGCAGTGCATCGATTCATCGCGCAGGATGTACTGGTACTGCTCGGCGGCGCCTGTCATCTTGTTCTGACGGCCCAGCGCCAGAATCTGCGTGAAGCCGACGTAGAAGAACAGGCCTTCCATCAGGCAGGCAAACACGATCAGCGACTTGAGCAGGGTCTGGTCCGCCTCCTGGGTGCCGGTCTTGAAGTTCGGGTCAGAAATCGCGTCGATGAAGGGAATCAGGAACTGGTCCTTGTCCTTGATCGACTGCACCTCGTTGTAGGCGTTGAAGATTTCGCTTTCGTCCAGGCCCAGCGACTCGGTGATGTACTGGTAGGCATGGGTGTGAATGGCTTCTTCGAAAGCCTGGCGCAGCAGAAACTGGCGGCACTCGGGCGCCGTGATGTGGCGGTAGGTGCCCAGCACGATGTTGTTGGCGGCCAGCGAATCGGCGGTGACAAAGAAACCCAGGTTGCGCTTGACCAGGCGACGTTCGTCTTCGGTCAGACCGTTCGGATCTTTCCAGAGCGCGATGTCGCGCGTCATGTTGACTTCCTGCGGCATCCAGTGGTTGGCGCAGCTGGCCAGATATTTTTCCCAGGCCCATTTGTACTTGAACGGAACCAGCTGGTTCACATCGGTCTGGCCGTTGATGATGCGTTTGTCGGCGGCCTTGACGCGGTGTCCAGTGGGGGCGACGGCAGCAGGAGCGGCAGCACGTGTCTGCGTGGAAGTCAGGGCGCTGTCGTCAAGCATGCGGGGCGCTGCTTGAGACTGCAAAGAAAGAGGCGGAAAATCCATCGAGCGGCCTTCAGGCAAGCCGCTGTTCAAAGATTTTTGCAACGATGGTTTAGCTTCTTCGTCCCAGGTCAACATAGATGTTTCCAATAAGTTGGATTATGAAAGCAGCGATACAAAATGAAAAGTGTTCATTCACATCGCTATAAATTAGTGTTGCTCAATTACATCGAATCGGGCACCGAAGTTTTCAGCGCCGCGATCCGTTTTGTTATTGGCAAGCCTCGCAACCCGGATCATCAATCGCACAAAACTTGATGTCGGTGGCAGGCGATGCATTCATCTGCGCCTGCGCTGTTGCAGCGGCTGCGTCGAGCGCGTTCATGCTGCCCGTGTCGTCGGTGTTACCCGAAGCCACTGCATTCATCTTGCCGGCTTTGACCGTGGATTTTTCGGCATGTGTTGCGCTCATGGTGCGCAGGTAGTAAGTGGTTTTCAGGCCGCGCAACCATGCGAGCTTGTAGGTGTCGTCGAGCTTCTTGCCTGAGGCGCCCGCCATGTAGATGTTGAGCGACTGCGCCTGGTCAATCCACTTCTGCCGGCGTGAGGCTGCTTCGACCAACCAGGTGGCGTCGACTTCAAACGCCGTGGCGTACAGGGCCTTGATGTCCTGCGGCACACGGTCGATGGGGCGCAGCGATCCATCAAAATGTTTGAGGTCTACCACCATCACATCGTCCCACAGCCCCAGACGCTTGAGGTCGCGCACCAGGTAGTGATTGATGACCGTGAACTCGCCGGACAGGTTGGACTTCACCGAGAGGTTGCCGAAGCAGGGCTCGATGCTGGCGTCCACGCCAATGATATTGGAGATGGTGGCGGTCGGGGCGATGGCCGCGCAGTTGGAGTTGCGCATGCCGTCCAGAGCGATTTTCTGGCGCAGCGCATCCCAGTCCAGGGTCGCCGAGCGGTCCACTTCCAGGTAGCCGCCACGTTGCTTGGCCAGCAGGTCCAGTGTGTCCAGCGGCAGGATGCCCTGGTCCCACAGCGAGCCCTTGTAGCTGGTGTACCTGCCGCGCTCTTTGGCCAGCTCGGTCGATGCCCAGTAAGCGTGGTAACACACGGCTTCCATGGACTTGTCGGCGAAATCGACGGCGGCGTCCGACGCATAAGGGATACGCAGCTCGTACAGGCAGTCCTGGAAACCCATCAGCCCCAAGCCCACCGGGCGATGACGCATGTTGGAGTCGCGCGCCTTCTTGACGGCGTAGTAATTGACGTCGATCACGTTGTCCAGCATGCGCATGGCCGTTGTGATGGTCCTTTTCAGCTTTTCATGGTCAACAGCACCGTCCTTCAAATGCTGGACCAGATTCACGGAGCCGAGATTGCAAACTGCGGTTTCGGTGTCGCTGGTATTGAGCGTGATCTCGGTGCACAGATTGGACGAGTGCACAACGCCGACGTGCTGCTGGGGTGAACGCACATTGCAGGCATCCTTGAACGTGATCCAGGGATGGCCAGTCTCGAACAGCATCGAGAGCATCTTGCGCCACATGTCGATGGCCTGCAGCTTGCGGGAAGGCTTGATTTCCCCGCGTTCGGCTTTGGCTTCGTAAGCCACATAGGCCTTTTCGAACTCGACGCCGAACTTGTCATGCAGATCCGGCGTGTCCGACGGCGAGAACAGCGTCCAGCTGCCTTTTTCCATGACGCGGCGCATGAACAGGTCGGGGATCCAGTTGGCGGTGTTCATGTCGTGTGTACGGCGGCGGTCGTCGCCGGTGTTTTTGCGCAACTCCAGGAACTCCTCGATGTCCAGATGCCAGGTTTCCAGGTAGGCGCAGACCGCGCCCTTGCGTTTGCCGCCCTGGTTGACGGCGACGGCGGTGTCGTTGACCACCTTGAGGAAAGGCACCACGCCTTGCGATTCGCCGTTGGTACCCTTGATGTGGGCGCCAAGCGCGCGCACCGGGGTCCAGTCGTTGCCCAGGCCGCCGGCGAACTTGGACAGCAGTGCGTTTTCCTTGATGGCGTCGTAGATGCCGCCCAGGTCGTCGGCCACCGTGGTCAGGTAGCAGGACGACAACTGTGAGCGCAAGGTACCGGCGTTGAACAGCGTCGGTGTGCTCGACATGAAGTCGAAGGAGGACATGATTTCGTAGAACTCGATCGCGCGGGCTTCGCGGTCAATCTCGTCAAGCGACAAGCCCATGGCCACACGCATGAAGAAAGCCTGCGGCAGCTCGATACGCTGCTTGCGCACGTGCAGGAAGTAGCGGTCGAACAGGGTCTGCAGGCCGAGATAGTCGAATTTCAGGTCTCGCTCGGGCTTGAGCGCAGCGCCCAGCCGCTCCAGGTCGAACTGCTGCAGTCTTTCATCGAGCAGTTCGTTCTGCACACCCTTGGCGATGAACTGCGGGAAGTACTCGGCGTAACGCGTGCCCATGTCCTCCTGGACAACTTCCTCGCCCAGCACTTCGCGGCGTATCGTGTGCAGCAGCAGGCGAGCCGTGGCGTAGGTGTAGTCCGGGTCTTTTTCGATCAGGGTCCTGGCCGCCAGGATGGAAGCCTTGTAAACCTCGTCGATAGGCACGCCGTCGTACAGGTTGCGCATGGTTTCAGCAACGATGGGGTCCGGCTTGATGTCGGTGCCGAGGCCGGCGCAGGACGCTTCGATCAGCGCCGTCAGCTTGCCGATGTCCAGCGCGACCTTTTTGCCGCCATCCAGCACATGCAGCTGCGGCGCCTCGGAAACCGCTGGTTGCGGCTGCCGGGCGCGTTCCTGCGTGCGTTTTTCGCGGTACAGCACATAGGCCCGGGCGATTTCGTGGTGGCCGCCGCGCATCAGGCCCAGCTCGACATGGTCCTGCACGTCTTCTATATGAAAGGTGCCGCCGCCTGGACGCGAACGCATCAGCGCCCGCATGACGGCCTGTGTCAGCTCATCGACCGTCTCGCGGACGCTGGCCGAAGCCGCGCCCTGGGTGCCGTGCACTGCCAGGAAGGCTTTCATCATGGCGACGGCAATCTTGTTTGGCTCAAAAGGAACCACTGAGCCGTTGCGTCGGATGATCTGGTAGTGGGTCAGGGGGTTGGGCTGGGCGGCGTGGCCGCCGGACTGGGGGGCCACCGGCACCGCGGTGGCGACGGATGTTGCATGTTGGACTGTTTGCATGGTTCCTCTTTGTGCTTGTTGTTGGATGAGCTTGATGGTGCAGGGTCAGGGCAAAAGGGAGGGCTGACGGTTGCCGGGGGTGGACACGTTTGGCTGCTGTTCCTTGGGGTTGGGGCACCCTGCATGCATCAAATTGAATATAGGGCCTAGACACTATACCTAGGGTCTGAATTGATTTCAAGCACTACAGGTAGTGTATCGCGCGCTTTTGGGAGCGTTACTTTGTGTAGCGATTTTGGCTCGGTAAAAAATGCACATCTTTGGTCAGGGTGCGGCCTGGACGACGCGTTCCATGCATGCCAGGGAAAGACCGCAAATGGCTTGCCGCCCGCAGTGGGATTGGCTTTAGCCGGTACGCTGGCAAGTCAGCCGGCTCTCAGCAAGCGTATTCATTTTTCTGCCGTGCACCCCAATAGGGTGTTTTGACTGGTCGGCGATTCAGGCGTTTGCGGGAAAACACTTAGACGGCAAACCCAGCGAGGCCTGCAATTGCGACCAGTCAAAGCCCTCACCCGGGTCGTGCTTGCGGCCGCTGGCGATGTGCTCGTGGCCGGCCAGGTGTTCAATCGGGTAGCGCAGCAGCAGCGCCGCGCAGATGCTGGAAAGCGTTTCGTATTGGGCGGCTTCAAACAGCCCGCCCTCCAGGCCTTCGAGCTCGATACCGATAGAGTCGTCGTTGCAGTTGCTGCGGCCCCGGTAACTCGATTGCCCCGCGTGCCAGGCGCGCTGGTCGCAGCTGACGAACTGCCACAACTGGCCATCGCGGGTGATGAAAAAATGCGAGGACACCTCGAGCCCCCGAATACTCTTGAAGTAGGGGTGGGCGTCCCAGTCCAGTTCGTTGATGAACAGCTTTTGCACCTGGCTGGTTCCGAACTGGCCAGGCGGCAGACTGATGGAGTGAATCACGATCAGGTCAATCAGGGCACCTTCCGGTCGGGCACCGAAATTGGGCGAAGTCAGCCCCCGTGCGTAGCGATACCAGCCTTGTTGCCACAGCGGCGGTCCGGCAGGCATCTTATCCGGGCTCATCGGTGGCGTCGTCGCCGTTGGGGGTGACGATGTTCAGCCGGGCAATGCGGTAACGGATCTGGCGCAGACTGATGCCCAGCCTGGCGGCGGCGGCGGTGCGGTTGAATCCTGTTTCCTGCAGCACCCTCGACAAAATGCCGCGCTCCTGCCCGTCGAGAAAGTCCTGCAGGTTTTCCGGGACCACCACCTGCTCGGGCGGCGGCGGCTCCAGGTGCAGGTCGCTGCCTTCGCCGAGCGCGACGGCGCGGTGCAGGATATTTTCCAGCTCGCGCACATTACCGTTGAACGGATGGGCCTGCAGACTTTTCAGGACCTGGCCGGAAATGTCAGGCGCAGGCAGGCCCGACTCCTTGCAGATCCGGCCCAGCAGGTCCCGGCACAGCGCCGGCAGGTCCTCGCGGCGCTCGCGCAGCGCCGGCACATGGATCTCAATGACGTTGAGCCGGTAATACAGGTCCTGGCGAAAGTGCCCGGAGGCCACCCCGGCACCCAGGTCCTTGTGCGAGGCGCTGACCACACGCACATCGACCGTGTCTTCCTGAGCCGAACCCAGAGGCCGGACCACTCGCTCCTGGATCGCACGCAGCAGCTTGGACTGCATGGCCAGCGGCAGGTCGCCGATTTCATCGAGAAACAAGGTGCCACCCTCGGCCGCCTGGAAGTAACCCAGGCGGTCCTGCGCCGAACCGGTGTAAGCACCTTTGCGGGCGCCAAAAAACTCCGCCTCCAGCAGGGCCTCGGGGATGGCGCCGCAGTTCACCGCCACAAAAGGCCCTGCGGCGCGGTGGCTGCAGTCATGCACCGCACGCGCGACCAGCTCCTTGCCGGTGCCCGATTCTCCCTGGATCAGCACCGGCGCCATGCTGCCCGCAACCTTGACGATGCGGGCCTTGACCGCCTGCATGACGGGCGACTCGCCAACCAGGCGTTGCAGGGTGAGCGCGCCATCCTGGGATTTTCCGGCCCGGGGGAAGGCCGCGCCGGGTTCGCCATCGGATCTGCTTTTTTCCGGGTTGGCCGGGCCCTGAATGGCGGACGCCACCACGCTGCGGAACTGCTTGAGATCCACGGGCTTGGTGAGGTAGTCAAAGGCGCCTGCCTTGAGCGCTTCCACTGCATTTTCAGCGGACCCATGCGCGGTGATGACGACGCAGCGTTCTGATCGCTGCTGCCTCTCCATCTCGCGCAGCAGCTCCAGCCCCAGGCCGTCGGGCAATCGCATGTCGGTGATGACGGCGTCAAAACGCCGCTCCTGCAACTGGACACGCGCCTGCGCCAGATCAGCGGCTGTTTCCACCCGATAACCCTCCCGCAGCAGCGTCAACTCGTACAGGGTGCGCAGGTCCGGCTCATCGTCGATGACCAGGATGTGGGCCTGAATGGGAGTGTTCATGGTCTGGTGCCAGGGTCGGGACCGCAGATCAAAACAAGGTGTCGCTGGTGGCCGGAGGCAACACCATGTCGGCAGACACTGGCCGGAAAATCACAAAAAACTCGTTGCCTTCCACACGCTCGCGCGCCACCCGCTGATAGCCCACGGCTGCGCCATGGCGTTCGCAGAGTTCCCTGCAGATGTACAGGCCCAGTCCGCTGGATCGGCTCTCGGACGAAAAAAAAGGTTCGAACAAATGCGACTGCACGGTTTTTTCGAGTGGCTGCCCGTCGCTCCAGACCATCAGTCGTATCTGCCCCGCCGACACATCGGTGGAGACCTGAATGGCATCGGCGGCAGGGCTGGCATAACGCAAGGCATTGTCCAGCAGATTGACCATCAGGCGCCGCAGATGTTCAGCCTCAAACAGGACAGCAGTCTGGCCGGTGTCCGGCCGGATGCGCAGCCGCTGGCTGGAGCCGGTCTGCTGCGCCCAGTCCGCGCAAACGCGCCGCACCATGTCGTCCAGCCGCAGTGCCCGCGTCTGCACCTGGGGCGTCTGTTCCTGAACACGCGACAGGTTGAGAATTTCCTCGACGATACGCGCCAGGCGCTGGGCATTTTGCGCGACCATACCCGTGAGTTGCCGGTGCCCGGCATCCTGCAGGTCCTCTTCGAGCAAGGCGTTGGCCTGCGTGATGGCCGCCAGCGGGTTGCGGATTTCGTGGGCGACGGCGGCCGACATGCGGCCCATGGCTGCCATTTTTTCGGTGCGGACCCTGGCCTCCATCTCCCTCAAGTCTTCCAGAAACATGACGCAAAGGCTTTCCTGCGAGCCATCGCGCGAAGCGGCCAGCCGCGTGCGCACCTGCAGCCGCCGGGCGTGGCGCGAGGCATGCTCAAGGCTCACGTCGGCCTGCTGCGGCGCCTGCCGCTCGAAGGTCCGGTGCGCCAGTTCAGCCAGCGGCTGCCAGGCGAATTCGGCGGCGAGCATGAAGGGGGCGGCTCGCGCCTCGCCCTGGGCCGTCAGCAGGCGCCTGGAAGCCGGGTTGGCCGCATGCACGACACCATGGGTGTCAATCACCAGCACGCCATCGACCAGGGTGTCGATCACCAGTTCATTGACCTGGGACTGTATGCGCGCGGCGGACTGGCTGCTGTAGGCCCGCTGCTCTTCACGCGACAGGCGCAGGGCGAGCTGGTTGGCCAGCAGCGCAACGGCAAAAAAACCGGAGCCGCTCAGGCCTGCCTGCAGGAAGCGGGCGGTGGAATCAACCTGCGTTTGCAGCGACACCCACCAGGCATCGGCCAGCAGCAGCAAGGTCACACTGGCGGCCGTCCCCAGTGCCAGCAGGAGGGGCCCCAGGATGGAAGCCAACAGTACCGGCAGTGCAAACAGTGCGGTGTAATTCAGCGTCCCCAGTTGCAGAAAATTCAACGCCGAAAACGCCACCACATCGATGCCGACCGTATACACCCAATGGGCGTCAAAGGTGCTGCCCGGGCGCTGGGGGCGGCCCCACACGCGCACCGCCAGTGTTGCCGCAAAATAAGCCACGGACAGAAAAATCATGGTCGTTGGCATGGGTTGCCCGAGCACGTAAATCGAGGCCTGCAAGGCGAGCAGCACGCTGGCAATGGTGACGCGTGCCGTCATGAAGGCCCGCCACAGACGGCCAAATGATTCGCCGCTGGCCCCTGCATCCCAGGCACCGTTGCCCCCGGCCGTCGGGCCGAACCAGGAGTTGTCCGAATCGGCGTCTGTCGTCATTCAGGCCTCGCCCTGGCGGCGATGTTCCTCGCTGCAATACATGCCGTGATTGCCGGGCAAGGCGTCCGGCCGGGGCAGGTGGACCGCACAGACGGAACAGGCCACGACCTCGGTGGCCTGTTTCGGTCCGGCCACGGGCGGGGCGGGAGGCCGCCGCGTCTTCTCCCGGAGTTCGGTACGCCGGTTGTTGCGCCAGAACCAGACACCGACCAGCACCACAACAAGGACGATCAGGTATTTCATGGGTTCATGCGCGTTTTAAAACAACTTCAAGCACAAAACGCGAACCCGCATAACCGAGCAGCAGCAGGCCGGAGCCCAGATAGAGCAGGCGCACGGCCTGGCGGCCGCGCCAGCCCAGGCGTGCCCGGCCCGCCAGCAAACCGGCAAAGGTCAGCCAGGCCAGCACGGAAAAAACGGTCTTGTGGTTCCATTGCCCGGCCAGGCCCGGCCCGTACAGGGTTTCGGCAAACAGCCAGCCGACCGCCAGCGTGGCCGTCAGCAGCACAAATCCGGCCTGCACAAAACGAAAGGTCAGGCGCTCAAGCGTCAGCAGGGGCACGCCGGTGTCGGGCTGCGAGGCCGAGCGGATGGACCGCTCGGAGCGGTTCATCAGCCAGCCGTGCACCACAGCTGCGGCAAACAGGCCGTAAGAGGCAATTCCCAGCGCCCAGTGCAGCGGCAGCCAGGGCGAGGCGATCCGGTGGTAGCTGGAGCCCGGAAACACCAGCGCGAGCAACACGGCAGCGCTACCCAGGCCGGCCAACGCCCAGCGCGCCTTGAGCTGTGGAAACAGCCGGCTTTCAACCGCGTACACACTGAGCACCAGCCAGACGGTCATCGACAAAGCGGGCGCAAAACCGAAGCGCGGTGGTTCTCCAAGCAGGCCGTCTGCCAGCGCGAGCGCGTGCAGCAGCCAGGCCAGAAACAGCACCACCCGGGTGCTTGACTGAGCCAAGCGGCGGGCGGCCAGCGCCAGCACGGCATAGGCCAGCGCGGCGCCCAGGGCCGTCGCCAGACCCCACCCAGCGCTCAAAGTTAAAATCATGGCTACAGTTTAGCTGTAGCTGCCTGTAGCGCAGGCCGGTTTTATTCATCTACTTCCTTTTGCTCCAGCTGTGGAGCCTGCCCATGGCCTCTGCCCTTACCGACAAACTCTCACGCCTCGTCCAGGAAATGCGGGGCCAGGCCCGCATCACCGAATCCAATGTCCAGGACATGCTGCGCGAGGTGCGCATGGCGCTGCTCGAAGCCGACGTGGCGCTGCCCGTGGTGCGTGACTTCATCGCCCGCGTCAAGGACAAGGCGCTGGGCCAGGAGGTGATGAGTTCGCTGTCACCCGGCCAGGTGCTGGTCAGCATCGTCAACCGCGAGCTGGCCGCGACCATGGGCGAAGGCATCAGCGACATCAACCTGGCTGCCCAGCCGCCGGCGGTGATTCTGATGGCCGGCCTTCAGGGCGCCGGTAAAACCACGACCACGGCCAAACTGGCCAAACACCTGATTGAAAAGCGCAAGAAAAAAGTGCTCACGGTATCGGGTGACGTGTACCGCCCTGCGGCCATCGAGCAGCTCAAAACCGTGACGAAGCAGGCCGGCGCCGAGTGGTTTCCGAGTACGGTTGATCAAAAGCCGGTGGACATCGCGCTGGCCGCGCTGGACTACGCACGCAAACATTTTTTCGATGTGCTGCTGGTCGATACCGCCGGCCGACTGGCCATTGACGAAGCCCTGATGGCCGAGATCAAGGCGCTGCATGCCGCGCTGAACCCGGTCGAAACCCTGTTCGTGGTCGATGCCATGCAGGGCCAGGATGCGATCAACACCGCCAGGGCTTTCAAGGAAGCACTGCCGTTGACCGGCATCATCCTGACCAAGACCGACGGCGACTCGCGCGGCGGCGCAGCGCTGAGCGTGCGGCAGATCACCGGTGCACCGATCAAGTTCTCGGGTACCAGTGAAAAGATCGACGGGCTCGAAGTCTTCGATGCCCAGCGCCACGCCGGGCGCATCCTCGGCATGGGCGACATCGTCGCGCTGGTCGAGCAGGTCACCGCTGGCGTGGACATGGAGGCGGCGCAAAAACTCGCCGCCAAGATGAAGTCCGGCAGCGGCTTTGACCTCAATGACTTTTTGAGCCAGCTGCAGCAAATGAAAAGCATGGGCGGCCTGTCCAGCCTGCTGGACAAGCTGCCCGCGCAAATGGCCGCCAAGGCCGGCCAGGTCGATATGAACAAGGCCGAAAAAGACATCCGCCGCAAGGAAGGCATCATCCAGAGCATGACGCCGCTGGAGCGGCGCAAGCCCGAACTCATCAAGGCCACGCGCAAGCGCCGCATCGCCGCCGGCTCCGGCGTACAGGTTCAGGACGTGAACCGCATGCTCAAGGAATTCGAGCAAATGCAGGACATGATGAAAAAAATGAAAGGCGGCGGCATGATGAAGATGATGAAACGCATGGGCGGCATGAAAGGCATGCCCAAGTTTTGAGCATGCACCGGGGTTGTTGAATAAAATAGTCCACCAGCCCTTATGTATCGGGCGCCAACAGCTATCTTGTTTGTAGCATCACGCTGCGCCTGGGGATCGCAGCGGGCAGTAGGACTGACTCCCCACTCCCAACCCCCCGCCCTTCCCTCGCCCCGCTGGGCGATGGAAGGGAGCTTCATGTGGCCGCGTGTGCTGCGCTCGCGTGCACACATGACTGTCTATTGGGATTCCCGTGCAGGAAGCGCTGCGCGCTTCCTGCACTCCGGACGGGAGTCTGTATTTGTCTTTTGTCTTTTGTCTTTTGTCTCCGCTCCCCCACCCGTCGGGCTGGGCCGAGGAGCGCAGCCGAAAACGGATCAGGGCGAGCGATTGTTTGAGCCGAAGGCGAGTTCGAGCTTGACCCCGTTTTCGGCGAGCACCGCAGGTTGCCTGGAGCGAAGCGGAAGGACCCAGACCATCGGGTCGCCTTTTCTTTTGCTTACTTTTCTTTTGGCGACGCAAAAGAAAAGTGAGTTGCTGCCGGGCAACCCCCGGCCAGTTGGCAAACCACGACAACTCAGATCACAGAGGACTTAGACAAGCTCGGCCCGAACGCAGGGAGTTCGGCCAAGGTGGTGAGGCAATTGCGGCTAAGCCCGCGCAACTACCATACCCCCATGCCCACCACCCACCTCCTCTACCTCCACGGTTTCCGCTCTTCCCCGCAGTCGACCAAGGCCAGGCAGGTCGCAGCGTGGATGCAAGCCCACCACCCCACCGTGACGTGGTGGTGCCCGCAACTGCCCCCCTCCCCGCGCGAGGCAATGACCATGGTGGCCCCGGGCATTGCCTCCTGGCCGCACACGTCGATGGCGGTGGCCGGCTCGTCACTGGGCGGGTTCTACGCCACGCACGTGGCCGAGACCCGCGGCTGCCGCGCGGTGCTGCTCAATCCAGCGGTGAACCCGGCACGCGACCTCGCGAAATACATCGGCGAGCAGACGGCCTGGCACGACCCGAGCGAGCGCTTTTTATTCGAACCGGGCTTTGTGGATGAGCTTCGGGCGCTGGAACACGGGCCGGTGGCCAGGCCCCACGATTACCTGGCCATCATCGCCAAAGGCGATGAGGTGCTGGACTGGCGCGAGATGACCGGGCGTTACCCCGGTGCCCGCATCAAGCTGCTTGAAGGCGGTGACCACGCGCTGAGCGACTTTGACACGCACATGCAGGACATGATGGACTTCCTGGACCTCGCCTGAGGGCTGCGGAAAGCTTGCCTCATTACACTAGGCGGACTAACCAAAGGATGTTGTTTTGTTTGTATTGTTTGAAGAAGCCGGCAAGTTTCTGGCCGGCCGTATTTTGTCCGAGGCCGACAGCTCGCTGCAGGTCGAGCTGGACTCGGGCAAAAGGGTCAAGCTCAAGGCCGTCAACGCGCTGCTGAAGTTTGAGAAACCCACCCCGGCCGAGCTGGTCGCCGCCGGGCAGAAGGTCAGTGAAGAGATCGAGCTGGACCTGGCCTGGGAGTTCGCCAGCGACGAGGAATTCAGCTTTTCCGACCTGGCGCGCGACTATTTCAGCGCCGACCCGGCCAAACCAGCATCCACGGTGCAGCAGGCCGCCGCCCTGTTCCGCCTGTTCGAGGCGCCCCATTATTTCCGGCGCGCCGGCAAGGGGCGCTTTCGCAAGGCGCCAGCCGAGATCCTGCAACAGGCGCTGGCCGCCATTGAAAAGAAAAAGCAGGTCCTCGCGCAGATCACCGCCTGGGCGGAAGAGCTGGCGCAAGGCAGTTGCCCGACGCCGGTGCGCGAGCAGCTCTACAAAATCCTGTTCAAGCCTGACAAGAACAGCCCGGAATACAAGGCTGTGGTCGAGGCTTCGCGCGCCGCCCACAAGGCACCGCTCGATTTGCTGCAGCAAGCCGGCGCCATTGCCTCGCCCTACCAGTTCCACTGGAAGCGCTTTCTCTTCGAAAACTTTCCCAAAGGCACCGGCTTTCCCACGGTGCAGGCGCCACCCATCAAGGACGTGTTGCCGCTGGCCGATGTGCAGGCGTTTTCCATTGACGACTCCAGCACTACCGAGATCGACGATGCGCTGTCGGTGCAGGGCTTGGGCAGCGGCGCGATCACGCTGGGCATCCACATCGCCGCGCCCGGCCTGGCCGTGCTGCCAGGCAGCCCCATCGACACGCTGGCGCGCGCGCGCCTGTCCACCGTTTACATGCCGGGTGACAAGCTGACCATGCTGCCCGACGAGGTAGTGCAAAGCTACACCTTGCAGGAGGGGCGCAACTGCCCGGCCCTGTCGCTCTATGTCACCCTCGACGAAACCACGCTGGCCATCACCGGCACGGCCACGCGGCTCGAACAGGTCCCGATAGCCGCCAACCTGCGTCACGACAAACTGGACACGGTGTTCACCGAGGATTTTTTCGAAGCCGCCACAGCGGGCGCGCCGCCGGCCGGTGTGCCCTGGGCCACCGAGCTGTCGTTTTTGCACCGGCTGGCGCGCCACCTCAAAGCCAAGCGCGAAGTGGTACGCGGCAAGCCCGAAAACTTCAACCGGCCCGACTACAACTTCAGCCTGGACAACCCACCGGGCCAGGAGCCCGAAGGCAACGAGAAGGTCAGCATCAGCATCCGAAAGCGCGGCGCACCGCTGGACCTGATCGTGGCCGAAGCCATGATCCTGGCCAACAGCACTTGGGGCGAATGGCTGGCCGAACACAGCGTGCCCGGCATCTACCGCAGCCAGGCCAGCCTGGCGCCCGGCGTGAAGGTGCGCATGGGCACCAAGGCCCTGCCGCACGCCGGAATAGGCGTCAAAAGCTACGCATGGGCAACCTCACCGCTGCGCCGCTACACCGACCTGGTCAACCAGTGGCAGATCATCGCCTGTGTGACACACGGCCGCACCGCTGCGCTTGCCGCGCCCTTCAAGCCCAAGGACGCAGAACTGTTTTCCATCATCTCGGGTTTTGACGGTGCCTACAGCGCTTACAACGGTTTCCAGGCCGGCATCGAGCGTTACTGGACCCTGAAGTACCTGCAGCAAAACGGCATCACCGAACTCACGGCCACGGCCTTCAAGGAAAACCTGGTGCGTGCTGACGACCTGCCGCTGGTGCTGCCGGCCATGGGCGCGCAAGGCCTGCCGCGTGGCGCGAGGGTGCGCATCCGTCTGGGCGAGATCGATGAGATCACGCTGGACGTGAGCGGCACGGTGGTCGAGCGCCTCGACGCGGTGGTCGATGAGGCCGCCGCGCAGCAGGTGAATGAAGAAGACAACGAGTCAGAGATCGCCGCCGGTCCGATTTCGATTGCCGTCGATCTGAACGAAACGCCAGCTGATGCGGCAGGCGCACAGGACCAGGCTGCTTAACACCGATAATCCTGTCCTGTGAAGTCCCCCAGCACCCTGTACATCGCCCTGGGCTTTTCGGTCGCCCTGCATGCGGTGCTGCTGACCGTGCGTTTTGTCGATCCCGAGCGTTTCAACCGCGTGTTCCAGGACACCCCGCTGGAAGTGATTCTGGTCAATGCCAAATCCAAAGAACGGCCGGACGTGGCCAAGGCGATTGCACAGGCTTCGCTGGCCGGCGGCGGCGACACCGACAAAGGCCGTGCCACCAGCCCCCTGCCCCCCTCGGCGCTGACCGAACTCGGCGACGCCAACGAAGATGCGCAACGCAAAATCGAGGCCATGCAGGAGCAGCAAACCCTGCTGCTGGCGCAGATCAAGAAAGAGCTCGCGGCCATGCCGCTGTCCGACCCCAAGGTGACAGCGCGCGAGACAGCGCAGGCCGAGCGCGAGGAGAAGCGCAAGAAGTTGATCAATATCCTGGCCGAGATCGAGCGTCGTATCAACGAAGAGAATGCCAGGCCGAAAAAGCGCTACATCAGCCCTGCCACGCGCGAAGAGGTCTACGCGGTGTATTACGACGCGCTGCGCCGCAAGATCGAGGAAAAGGGCACGGTCAACTTTCCCCAGATGGCGGGTAAAAAACTCTATGGTGAGCTGACCATGGTGCTCACCATCAACTTTGACGGCCGGGTATTGGCGACCGAGGTAGCCGAGACCTCGGGCAACCTGACGCTGGACCGCCGGGCTCAAAGCATTGCGCGCAGCACCGGCCCTTTCGGCGTTTTTAATGCCGCCATGCGCCGCAAGGCTGATCAGATCGTGGTGGTTTCGCGCTTCAAGTTCACGCGCGACGAAACGCTCGAAACAAAACTCACCGAACGCTGAACTCTTCGCATGGATCATTTCTGATGGATCACTACTGCGTCCTGGGCAACCCGGTTGCACACAGCAAATCACCGGCCATCCACGCGCGCTTTTCCGAGCTGACCGGCCAGGCCATGGTCTACAGCAGGCAACTGGCACCGCTGGACGGTTTCGCCGCCACGCTGCGCGCGTGGATCGCGGGCGGCGGCCGCGGCTGCAATGTGACCGTGCCCTTCAAGTTCGAGGCCTTCAACCTGGCCGGTACGGCCAGTGAGCGCGCAAAGCTGGCGCAAGCCGCCAACACGCTGAAGTTCAGCGGCGACCGTCAGCTTGAAGCCGACAACACCGACGGTGTTGGCCTGGTCAACGACATCCAGGTCAACGCTGGCGTCAGCCTAGCCGGGCGCGATATCCTGCTGCTGGGCGCTGGCGGTGCGGCGGCCGGCGTGCTGGGCCCACTGCTGGCGGCCAGGCCGCGCCGGCTGGTGGTTGCCAACCGCACACACGGCAAGGCGGTTGAACTGGTAGCGCGCCATGCGGCCCATCCGTCGCTGCAGCAGCTGCTACAAAAAACAGAGCTGCTCGCGCAGGCACCACAAGGGCTGGAGGGCGATTTTGACGTGATCATCAACGCCACCGCGAGCAGCCTGGGCGGCGGCGAGGTCCCCGTCGACGCGCGTGTGCTCAAACCCGGTGCGCTGGCCTACGACATGATGTACGGCGCAGCGGCCCAGGGCTTTGCCAGCTGGGCGCGCTCCCACGGCGCGGTACCACGCGATGGCCTGGGCATGCTGGTTGAGCAGGCCGCCGAGTCATTTCTGTTCTGGCGCGGCGTGCGGCCGCCCTCGACCCAGGTGCTCCAGGAAATGCGAAAGGCGCTGGCATGAAAGCCCTGGTCCGCTGGATGTTGCTGGTGTTGGTCGCGGCGCTTTCCGTGCAGCTTTATTTCGTCGGTCGCATCGCACTGATGGCGCTGCTGGACCCGCAATCGACGGCTTTTCAGCGCTCGGAAATCTACCGCCTGGTGGCCGAAAAAGGCAGTCTGAAATGGCGCCAGCAATGGGTGCCTTATTCAGAGCTGTCCGACAACCTAAAACGTGCAGTCATCGTGTCCGAGGATGCTACTTTTATCGAGCACGAAGGTGTGGATCTTGAAGCGCTGGAAAAAGCCTGGGAGAAAAACACCCAGGCCGAGCAGCGCGCCGAAAAAGCCGCCAGCCGGCTCGGCAGCAAGGCGGCACCTGCCGGCAAGGCTGCCGCAAGGCCGCTCAAAATTGTGGGCGGCTCCACCATCACCCAGCAACTCGCTAAAAACCTGTTCCTGTCCGGCGAGCGCACACTGCTGCGCAAAGGCCAGGAGCTGGCGCTGACGCTGATGCTGGAAGCCCTGCTGAGCAAGCAGCGCATCCTGGAGATTTACCTCAACAATGTCGAATGGGGTGAAGGCGTTTTCGGCGCCGAAGCCGCAGCGCAGCACTACTATCGCAAGCCAGCATCAAAACTCAGCGCCTACGAGGCGGCGCGACTGGCGGTGATGCTGCCGCGCCCCAAATACTTCGAGACGAGGCCCGGCTCGGGCTACCTGGCTTCGCGCGCTTCCACCATCGCGGCGCGCATGGGCGGGGTGACCGTGCCATGAATCTACCTGCCAAACTGATGAGCCTTTTCCTGCTCGGCCTGATCCGCGCGCTAACCGGCGCGCAGGCACGCTGGCAGGGTTGCCCGCCCAAGGCCGAGCAGCGCATTTATTTTGCCAACCACCAGAGCCATGCCGACCTGGTGTTGATGTGGGCCGCGCTGCCGCAGGAACTGCGCAGCATCACGCGGCCCATCGCAGCCAAGGACTACTGGACCAAAACGCCGTTCAAGCAGTGGATCACCACGGCAGTGTTCAACGCCATCTACGTGGACCGTACGAAAACCAACGACCAGGACCCGCTGGAGCCCCTGATTGATGCGCTCGAAAGCGGCGACTCCATCATCCTGTTTCCTGAGGGTACGCGCGGCAACCAGGAAGAGCCGCAGGCCTTCAAGTCCGGGTTGTACAACCTGGCGCAGCGTTTTCCCCAGGTGGTGCTGGTGCCGGCCTGGATCAACAACGTGCAGCGGGTCATGCCCAAAGGCGAAGTGGTGCCGGTACCCATCCTGTGCTCCGTGACCTTCGGTGCGCCGCTGGCGCTGGAAGCCGGCGAAGACCGCGGCAGTTTCCTGACGCGGGCGCGGCAGGCCGTCATCGCCTTGAGAGATTCCTGATGAGCAGCTTTCTGCGCAACCTCAGCCCCTCGCAGCAGGTCGGCCTGCTGTTTGTCATTGTTTTCGGCCTGCTGATTGCCGCCAGCATCACAGCGCTGGTCATGTCCTTGCGCGACCACGGCGACAACGACATCCGTACCCAGGACATCAAGGAGCTCACCAGCTTGGTCAACACCTCGTGGGTCGTGTGCACCGTGTTCTGGCTGAGCTGGGCTTCGGGAGAAACCGTGGCCACACTGCTGTTCGCCATTGTGGCTTTTTTTGCGCTGCGCGAGTTCATCACACTCTCGCCCACCCGGCATGGCGACCACCGCAGCCTGGTGCTGGCGTTTTTTGTGGTGTTGCCGCTGCAGTTCTGGCTGGTCATCAATGAGCGCTTCGACCTGGTGACGGTGTTCATCCCGGTGTATGTGTTCCTCGCCATCCCCGTGGTCAGCGCACTGGCCAACGACCCGCAGCGCTTTTTGGAGCGCAACGCCAAGCTTCAGTGGGGCATCATGGTCTGTGTCTACGGCATCAGCCACGTGCCAGCCCTGCTGCTGCTGGACTTTCCGGGTTATGTTGGAAAAAACGCCTTCCTGATTTTCTTCCTGGTGTTTGTGGTGCAGACCGGTATGCTGGTTCAGCACCTGGCGGCGCGCAAATGGCCCCGCCCGCCCACAGCGCCCCAGGTGAGTCAAACTTTTCACTGGTCGAGCTGGTTGATGGGCTTGGCCGTGGGCGGCTTTGTTGGCGGCCTGATGTCCGGCCTGACACCGTTCAAGCCGGCACAGGCCGTGGCCATGGCGCTGATTGCCTGCGTCGCCGGCTCGCTCGGCCACCTGGTGATGAAGGCTCTCAAGCGCGACCGCGGCATCACCAACTGGGGCAGCCAAGGCAAGTCGGTCACCGGCGCCAGCGGCCTGCTCGACCGTGTTGATGCCCTGTGTTTTGCCGCACCGGTATTTTTTCATTCGGTCCGGTGGTATTTTGGGCTTTAGCCCATATGCAACGGACGTGGGCAGCTATCAAAAGAAGAGCAGATGAGAATTTTGGGAATTGACCCTGGCCTGCAGATCACCGGTTTCGGCGTGATCGATGTGGACGGTCCGTCCCTGACGTATGTAGCAAGTGGCACCATCAAGACCACGCACCTGGACCGGAGCAACCTGCCGGCTCGGCTCAAGGTGCTGTTCGACGGCATTTGTGAAATCACCGCCCGCTACAGCCCCGACTGCTCGGCCTGCGAGATCGTGTTTGTCAACGTCAACCCGCAGGCCACGCTGATGTTGGGGCAGGCGCGCGGCGCCTGTGTCACGGCCCTGGTCAGCTGCAACATCGAGGTCGCCGAGTACACGCCGCTGCAGATGAAAAAAGCCGTGGCCGGTTACGGCAAGGCCGGCAAGCCGGAGGTGCAGGAGATGGTCAAACGTTTGCTCAAACTACCCGCGCTGCCCGGCAAGGATGCGGCCGATGCGCTGGCCCTGGCCATCACCCACGCGCATGTGGGCGGATCAGCTGCCATTCTGGCGCGCGCCACAACGCTCAGCCGCAAATCGACCGCGTCGTTCAAGGACGGCCGGCACCACTGATCGGCGGGCGGGGTTGCCAAGGCCCACGACCGCTGCAGTATCCGTTTCCGAGCGGGGAATGCTTCACTGAGCCGGCGCCGTGGGATCAAGATCTGAAATGGGTGGCTACGTCACGCCGTTCAGCGCGGCCAGGAGGCCATGGTCCCCACCATGCGCCGATTCACGTCCAACGTCTGCTGCACCAGGGTCAGGTCATCCTCCAAAACAACGAGGCCCTTGAAGAACCGGTGGTGGAAGAACGCTGCATAGCGCTCTGCCCGGCGCGAGCACACGCATCGCCATCAAGCCGCATCAACACCCGCATCAACTTTGGCTTTGGCTTTGGCTTTGCGGCGATGTCACTTCCATCAAACCGGACACTTCCGATGTCATGTATTTGACTTGCTGGCCACCTAACATTAATTCCATTGCTTCAACACAAGGAAGAAACTCATGAATGGTTTTATGCGACAGGCTGCAGTCACTGCGGCCTGCCTTCTCGCCTCTCTGGCTTCGGCTCAGACAGACAATCGACCCATCGTCAGGGTAGCGGTTCAACAGGTATCAACCTCCGGCACACTGACCCCTTTGCGCGAACAGAGCAATGTGGGTTCGCGCAGCTTTCCCATGATCTATTCCGCCTTGATTGACCTTGATCGTCAGGGCGATCTCAAGCTCATTCCTGGCCTGGCCACCTCCTGGAAGCGCATCAACGACCATACGGTAGAACTGACGTTGCGCAAGGGTGTCAAGTTTCATAACGGTGATGAAATGACGGCTGAAGATGTGGTCTTCACCTTTGGCCCGGAATACATGTTTGGCAATACCAAACCGGTTCGCAGTGGACAGGTCGCCAGCACCATCAGGGTTGACGACAGCAAGCCCACGACGGCGACGCCTGACGCAGCCAAAGGCATGTCGCCAGCACTGCCGCCAGAAGTTCCAGCCATCGCCCGCCGACTTTGGCCATCCCTGGAAAAAGTCCAGATTATGGACAAGCACACGGTTCGCTTCATCAATGCCGTGCCGGACGTGACCATGGAAGGCCGGCTGGCCCGTTCGGGATCCGAAATCATTTCCAAACGCGCCTTCATGGCGTCCAAAGACTGGGCATCCTGGGCGCGTAATCCCGTCAGTGCCGGTCCTTTCAAGATCAAGACTTTTACGCCCGACAACCTGCTGGTTCTGGCCGCTCACGACGCCTACTTTGGTGGCAAGCCAACAGTGCGTGAAATACGTTATCAAGTGGTCCCCGAAGTTTCTGGCCGCGTCAACGGCCTGCTCAGTGGTGAATACGATTTCGTCACAGATGTCCCGCCCGACCAGATCAAGACGATTGAAGCCAATCCCAAGTTCGAGGTGGTCGGTGGTCCAGTGCTGAATCACCGCCTGATCGTGTTTGACAAAACCAATCCACAGTTGGCCAACCCGCGCATTCGCCTGGCGATGGCGCACGCCATCGACCGCGAAGCCATCGTCAAATCACTCTGGGCTAACCGCACCAGCGTACCAGCTGGTTTGCAGTGGGAGTACTACGGACCGATGTTCCAGAAAGACTGGACGGTTCCAAAATACAATCCGCAGCTCGCCGCAAAGCTGATACGTGAATCTGGCTACAAGGGCGAACCGATCCCCTTTCGCGTGCTGAACAACTACTACACCAACCAGGTGCAAACCGCGCAGGTACTGGCTGAAATGTGGCGCGCTGTGGGCCTGAAGATAGACATGCAGATGAAGGAAAACTGGCAACAGATTTTTGGCCAGAGCACGCCGCGCGGCATTCGGGACTGGTCGAACTCGGCACCGTTCAATGATCCGGTCAGTTCCATCGTCAATCAGCATGGCCCCAACGGTCAGCAGCAGCAGCTGGGCGAATGGACCAATTCGGAATTCAACACCTTGTCCACCTTGCTGGAGAACTCGACCGACATGAACAGCCGCGGCCGCGCGTTTCATCGCATGCTGGAAATCGCAGAACGTGAAGACCCCGCCTACACCGTGCTGCACCGCAATGTGGTTTTCTACGGCAAGCGCAAGGACATCGCCTGGAAGTGGTCCCCCACCTTCACGATGGACTTCACCGCTGGCAATATTCGCTTCCCGGCAAAATGAGCGCCATCCTGTCAGAGCCGGCGTGGTCACCACGCGCAACCAGTTCAGCCGCGCCGGTTCTTGAGCTGGTGCCCGGCAGCAAACCCCTGATCAGCATTCGCGGCTTGTCTGTTGCCTTCGATAACGGTCCCACCACGGTGCCGGTACTCTATGGCGTTGACCTCGATATCCGCCGCGGTGAAGCGGTGGGTATTGTGGGTGAATCCGGTTGCGGAAAAAGTGTCACCTGGCTGGCCGTCCTGGGCTTGCTGGGAAGCAAGGCCCGCATCACCGGCAGTGTGCACCTCGACCAACAACCTATCCATCAGCTCACCGGGGACCAGCTGGCACCGATCCGCGGCAAGCGGATTGCCATGATTTTCCAGGATCCGGCCTCTGCGTTGAATCCGGTGCACAGCATCGGTAAACAGTTGCTTGAGGTCCTGGAACTGCATCGCGGCCTGCGCGGCCAGGCGGCACGCGCAGAGGCGCTGCGGCTGCTGGACCGGGTACATATCCCGAATCCAACTCAGCGACTGTCGGCCTATCCCCATGAGCTGTCGGGTGGAACCAATCAGCGGGTCATGATCGCCATGGCGCTGGCCGGCGAGCCCGACATGCTGGTGGCAGACGAGCCCACCACAGCGCTTGACGCGACCATTCAGGCGCAAATTCTGCAGTTGCTGACCGAAATCCGGCGCGACAGTCAGATGGCCATGGCGCTGATTTCCCACGACCTCGGTGTGATTGCCGAAGTCTCGGACCGTGTGCTGGTCATGTATGCCGGCCGCGTCGTTGAACAGTCCTCCGCGCGTCAGCTGTTCGACAACGCGCGTCACCCTTACACTCGCGGTCTGTTGGCAGCCATGCCAGACCTGTCCGGTCCACGCCGGCGCCTGGTGGCAATTTCCGGCAGCGTCCCTGAGCCAGGTCGTCTGCCTTCAGGCTGCAGCTTTCGCACACGTTGCCCGCAAGCCGATGACCGCTGTGCAGCCAGCGTGCCAGCGGAACAGGAAGTTTCCCTCACGCACCACGTGTCTTGCCTGCAGACCGTCTCGGCATGACAGGCTTGCTTGAAGTTCGCGACTTGGCCTGCCATTACGCCGTTGCGCAGGGCGGCTGGCGCAAGCCGGCCCCCCTGCGTGCCGTCGATGGTGTGTCGTTTGAGCTGCCAGCTGGAAAAACGCTGGGGCTGGTGGGTGAATCGGGTTGCGGAAAATCCACCACGGCACGGCTGGTATTGGGGCTGCTGCCACCCACCAGCGGCGCTGTTCATTTTGAGGGTGAACTGGTCCCCGCCCGGCGCAATGCGCGCTGGCGCGCTCTGCGCCGCCGCATGCAAATGGTCTATCAAGATCCCTTGAGTGCACTGGATCGCCGTTTGCCGGTGATCGACCAGGTCTCAGAACCCTTGCTGATCTTTGCTCAAGGCAACGCAGCTGAACGCCGTGAAGAGGCCGCCGCCCTGATGGCCTCGGTGGGCCTCACACCGAATCTTTTTGACCGCTATCCGCATGAGCTTTCTGGCGGTCAGCGGCAGCGCGTGGTGCTGGCGCGGGCCATCATCATGCGCCCCAGCCTGCTGGTCTGTGATGAACCCATCTCGGCGCTTGATGTCTCCATACAGGCGCAGGTTATCAACCTGCTGCAGGATATCCAGGAGCGCTTTGGCATGGCCTTCCTGTTCATCAGCCATGACCTCAAGGTTGTACGCCAGATCAGTGACGAAGTGGCCGTGATGTACCTGGGCCGCATTGTTGAGCAGGGCGCTCCCGAAGAGATTTTTCAGCGGCCCGCCCATCCCTACACGCAGGCCTTGGTGTCGGCAATTGCCTCACCCTGGCTGCGTCAAGGGTCGCCCCGCATTGTGCTTGAAGGCGACCCGCCGAATCCAGTCGAGATTCCGTCCGGTTGTGCTTTTCATCCGCGGTGCCCGTCGGCCATGCCGGTATGCCGGCAACAGCCTCCCGGGCTGGTTGACATTGGCGCCGGTCGAACGGCAGCCTGCCATTTACTGACTCGCCAGACATCGGGCACTGCATGCTGAATTACATGGCTTCACGCCTGCTACGCGCCTTGGTCACCATCTTTTTGGTCCTCACCTTCGCTTTCTTCATTTTGCGCATGTCCGGTGACCCGGCCATGATGATCATGTCGGCGGAGGCCCCGCCCGAAGCGCTGGCTGCTTTTCGCAAGGGCTGGGGACTTGATATGTCCCTGTGGCACCAATATCTTGATTACTTCAACAAGTTGCGGCAGGGAAATTTCGGTCAGTCGATGCGCGACGGCCGTCCTGCGATGGACATGGTTCTCGAACGCATACCGGCCACGCTGGCGATTGCCTTGCCCGCCTTTGCGCTCAAGCTGCTGATTGGCATTCCCGCTGGCATCTTTGCTGCGCTCCACCGCAACTCCTTTCTTGATCGCCTGGTGATGAGTCTGTCCGTGGCCGGCTACAGCGTGCCCAGTTTCGTGCTTGGTTTGGTGCTGGTTCTGGTATTTGCTGTCTACCTGGGCTGGCTGCCCAGTGGTGGCAACACCAGTTTGCGCCATGCCATTTTGCCCATCGTCACACTCAGCCTGGGCGGCGCAGCCATCCTGGCACGCTTTACCCGCTCAGCCATGCTTGAGGTCATGGGCCAGCCTTACATCCGGACGGCTTCGGCCAAAGGCTTGAGTT
This sequence comes from Polaromonas sp., assembly GCF_041689105.1. Lineage (GTDB taxonomy): Bacteria > Pseudomonadota > Gammaproteobacteria > Burkholderiales > Burkholderiaceae_C > Polaromonas. The sequence continues at coordinate 41,957 of NZ_JBDNGU010000028.1, forward strand.
GGCATCAGGTGGTACGCCGGCATGCACTGCCCAATGCGGCGATTCCGACGGTCACCATCATCGGTTTCATGCTGGGCAGCCTGATTGCTGGCGCAGTTGTGGTCGAAAGCGTCTTCTCCTGGCCGGGAGTTGGCCGACTGCTGGTTTCTGCTGTCGCCAACCGGGACCTGGCTGTGGTGCAAAGCCTGCTGCTCCTCGTCGCTGCGACCATGGTGTCGTCAAACCTGCTGGTCGACGCGCTGTACGGATGGATTGATCCACGCTTGCGTGCGGGTGGCAAGACCGCAAGGGCGACCCAGTGAGCAAGGCGTGGGTACCCGATTTAGTGGCGACGCAGCAAACCATCCCATCGACAACACGCTGGAAGGCCTGGCTCAGTGCCTATCCGCCTTTGGTGGTGGCCGGGGTGCTGTGGATTGTGGCGATGCTTGGCATAGCCATCTTTGCCGATCTGCTTGCCCCTTACGCCTACAGCCAGCTCGATCTGAAGGCCAGGCTGCAACCGCCAGTATTTTTCGGCGGCAACAGCGAGCACTGGCTGGGCACCGATGAGTTGGGCCGGGACCTGCTCTCGCGTCTCTTCATCTCGGTGCGCATCAGCCTGCTTGTCGCTTTTATCGGCACACTGCTGTCCGCCATGATTGGCGTCTTGCTCGGCTTTCTGGCTGCCCATTTCAGGGGTTGGGTAGAACAGCTCGTGCTCATGCTGGTTGACTTTCAGGCGTCCATGCCTTTCCTGGTTATCGCCTTGGCAGTTCTGGCCTTCCTGGGAAACACCTTGCCACTTTTTATAGCGCTCATGGGTTTTTACGGCTGGGAACGAGCAGCGCGCATTGCGCGCGGACTGACGATTGCAGCGAATGAGCAGGGATATGCCGCTGCCGCCAACGAAATCGGCGCGTCCCCGCTGCGCGTCTACTTCCTGCATGTGCTGCCCAACATCGCCAGCACCCTGATCGTCAGCGTGACGCTGACCTTTCCGGAACTGATCCTGCTTGAGGCTGGGCTGTCTTTTCTGGGTCTGGGTGTACAGCCACCGATGACCAGTCTGGGCAACATGGTCGGATACGGTCGCGAATACCTGCAGTCGGCCCCCTGGATCTTGCTGGCGCCCAGCGCCGTCATAGTGCTGACCACTTTTTCCGTGAGCCTGGTTGGCGACTGGCTGCGTGACCGGCTGGATCCGACGTTACGCTAATTTTCAACGTTTTATTGAGGTTTTAAGTGAAACAAAAAAATGTACTGCTGATCGTGGTGGACCAATGGCGTGGTGACACGCTGCCCATGGTCGGTCACCCGGTCGTGAAAACGCCAAATATCGAAGCGCTCGCCGCCGAAGGCGTGACCTTCGCCCGGCACTACACCCAGGCCGTCCCCTGCGGCCCCGGACGTGCAAGCCTGTTGACCGGGCAGTACATGATGAACCACAGGGCGGTCCAAAATACCATCCCACTGGATGCACGGCACACCAACATCGCGCTGGAAGTTCGCAAGGCCGGTTATGACCCGGCGCTGGTCGGCTACACCACCACCACACCGGACCCGCGCGTGACGGCGGCGCAGGACCCGCGCTTCAAGGTGCTGGGCGCCGACATGGAAGGCTGGCGCCCGGTTGGCTCCTGGGGTAACAAGATGGAGGCCTATTTCTCGTGGGTCGCTTCTGAGGGTTTTGCCATGCCCGACAACCCGTGGGATATCTGGCTACCCAAAGGACTGGATGCAGGGGATGTAGGTGCCACCGGCAAGCCCAGCCAGATCCCGGCTGAGTTGTCTGACACGGTCTGGTTCACGGACCGCGGGCTGGACTATATGCGCGGCGCTGAGAACAAGCCATGGTTTCTGCATCTGGGCTACTACCGCCCCCATCCGCCTTTTTCCGCGCCGGCACCCTACCACGACATGTACGATCCGGCGCTTTGCCCGCCGCCGGTTCGCGCAGCGACAGTGGAGAATGAATTCGACCAGCATCCTTTGCTCCGCTTTTATGTCGAGAACATCCAGCGTAAAAACTTTTTCCAGAACGGGGAAGGCTTGGCCAGCCAGATGAGCGAGGTCGAAGTACGCCAGATGCGTGCCACCTACTACGGACTCATGACTGAGATAGACGACCAGCTCGGCCGCGTTTTTGATTACCTCAAACAGTCTGGGCAATGGGACAACACCTTGATTGTGTTGACCAGTGACCATGGCGAACAGCTTGGCGATCACCACCTGCTTGGCAAAATAGGCTACTTTGACGAGAGTTACCACATCCCCATGGTCGTGCGTGATCCCAACGTCGCCGCCAATGGTTCGCGCGGCACATTGGTGCAGAACTTTTCAGAAACGGTTGACACCATGCCCACGGTGCTGGAGTGGCTGGGCCAACCGATTCCACGCAGCTGCGACGGAAGCTCGCTGTTGCCCTTTCTGCATGAAGGCGCAGCACCATCGGACTGGCGCACCGAGGTGCACTATGAATTCGATTTCCGTAACGTCTTTTATTCCAAGCCCGAGGCGTCGTTGGGCCTGGAGATGGATGAATGCGCACTGGCAGTGATACAGGATGAGGATTTCAAGTACGTTCACTTTGCCGCACTTCCCCCCCTGTTTTTTGATCTGGAAAAGGATCCTGAGCAGATGAAAAATCAGGCGGCCAATCCGGCCTATGCTGAGCTGATGCTGAAGTACACCCAAAAAATGCTGAGCTGGAGAATGCTCAATGCCGATCGCACATTGACGGGTTATGCAGCTTCGCCCGATGGCCTGTTGTCCCGACAATGAGCACGACCGACCTGATCGCTGCCTACCCGTCACTGGTCTTCGATCTCGATGGCACACTGGTTGATTCGGCGCCCGACATTGGAAACACACTGAGCATGGCGATGGCTGACTGTGGACTGGCGCCTTGGCCCGCCGACACATTGCTACCTAATTTATTCAGCACCCTGCCCGGCATAGTGCAGGAGCTGCTTGAATCCCGGGGCGAGAGCCTCGCCTATGTGGAGCCGGTTGTTGAGGCTTTTCGTATTCGTCAGCAAACATCGGCTTTCACCGCATCCCGCCCTTATCCTGGTGTGCTTGCTTTTTTGGAGGCTTGCCACAAGCTCGGCAAGCGTATGGCGGTATGCACCAACAAGCGCCACGGTGATGCTGTGAAGATGCTGGCGCACTTCAAGCTTCAAGACTATTTCAGCCACGTGATCGGCTGCGACAGCGCAGTCAGAGCCAAGCCTGACCCGGCCCCGCTGCTGATGGTGTTGGCTCATCTGGGCGCCAGGCCGGCAGAGGCCTTGTTGTTTGGTGATACTCATGTGGATGCCTTGTGTGCACAGAAAAGCGAGGTAGGTTTTGTCTGGCACCGGGGCGGCTATGGAGGCGATGAGGTCCTGTCCCATCCGGTCGCAGCAAGCTTTCATTCCTTTCGCGAACTCGGAAAAGCGAGCTGAAAAAACTGGTGGGCTTGAACAAGACGAAAACGCTCGCACCACAACGGCGTTCTCGTTCTTCTCTGTCAGCCAGACGCCGTGGCGAACTGGCAGCCTGGCCAGTGGGAGTGAAGGCCGTGCGTTGAATGGCCCTGCCGCGAATGCCCTATCGCTGCTTACGCGATGCGTTCAAGAATAAGAACAGCAAAAAATCCAAACGCGGTGATCAAAGTCCACTTCAGGATGGTCAAGCCGTAGCGTCTGAACCGGGCCTGACCGGTGCCCGCATAAAAAACAAATGAGACGATGGCTGCCAGCAACAGCATCAGGAAGAGCCAGCGAAACAGCAGCATGGTCTGGTACCCGGCCGCTTACCAGGCGCGGGCCAGCTGCGCAAATCCCTGGGGTGCCATCTTTTCGTCTTCGAAAGTGACCACTTCCCAGGCATCCGCATGTGCCAGCAATTCGCGCAGCAGCTTGTTGTTGAGCGCATGGCCGGAGCGGAAGGCGCTGTACGCAGCCAGCAGCGGTTTGCCCAACAGGTAAAGATCGCCCATGGCGTCGAGTATCTTGTGTTTGACGAACTCGTCGTTGTACCGCAGGCCATCGGTGTTGAGCACCCGGTAGTCGTCCATCACGATGGCGTTGTCCAGGCCACCGCCCAGGGCCAGCCCGTTGGCCCGCATCATCTCGACATCTTTGGTAAATCCAAAGGTCCTGGCACGCGCAATGTCCCGCGTGTAGGAGCCGGTACCCAGGTCAAACTCCACGCGCTGACCGGTGGAGTCAACAGCCGGGTGATCGAAGTCGATCTCGAAGCCGAGCTTGTAGCCGTTGTAAGGCGACAGGCGCGCACACTTTTCCGTCGGCCCCTGCCCTTCGCGCACTTCAACCGGTTTCAGGACGCGAATAAACCGTTTGGGTGCAGCCTGCAACGCAATGCCGGCCGACTGGAGCAGAAACACAAAGGACGAGGCCGAGCCATCGAGGATAGGCACCTCTTCGGCTGTGATGTCGATGTAGAGGTTGTCAATGCCCAGGCCGGCGCAGGCCGACATCAGGTGTTCGACCGTGTGCACCTTGGCACTGCCACTGGAAATGGTGGATGCCAAGCGTGTGTCAGTGACCGCTTCCGCCGAGATCACGATGTCCACCGGCTGGGGTAAATCCACCCGCCTGAACACAATGCCGGTATCGGGCGCTGCCGGCCGCAGCGTCAGTTCGACCCGCTGACCACTGTGCAGGCCCACACCGACCGCTTTGGTCAGGGATTTGAGGGTACGTTGCTGAAGCATGGATCTATTTTAAAGGGGGCGGGTGAAGCGGGCGTAAAGCATGGGTAATCGGAATGCATGGCATACGGTCCTCGGCGTCTGCGGTCCGCCAGCAAGCCGGGTCTCGCCCCGGCGGGCGACTTACTTTTCTTTGCTTCGCCAAAGAAACCTAAGGAAAAGAAAGGCGACCCGATGGTCTGGGTCCCGCAGCGATGCTACGGGCAACCTCCGGTGCTCGCCGAAAATGGGGTCGAGCTCGAACTCGCCTTCGGCTCAGACAATCGCTCGCCCTGATCCATTTTCGGCTCCGCTCCTCAGCCCAGCCCGACGGGGTGGGGGGATTGAAAACCAATACCGAAGAAAAATCCGGAGTCCTTGAAGCGCGCAGCGCTTCAAGGACGGGAATCCCAGCAGACCGTCATGTTTGCACGCGGGCGCAGCACACGCGGCCAAATGAAGTCCCCCTCCATCGCCCAGCGGGGCGAGGGCAGGGGTTAGGGGTGGGAGTGGGGAGTTGCGCTTACTGTCCAGACCGAACCGCAGACGCAGCGTGATGCCTCCACCTTGAGTCGAGAGATCAATCGGCCTGCTTGCGCAGAAAAGCCGGAATCTCGAAGTCGTCCATGCCACCGGACGCCAGCGCATCGACCTTGGCCGCCGCCTGCGTGCGGTTGGTGCGCCAGACGCTAGGAACGGCCATGTTGCCGTAGTCCGGCTGCGCCGAACCCATGCTGCTGCCGCCCGGGTGGGAACCGCTGACGGTTCCGCCACCCACCGCCATGTTGAGCACCGGCATGTTGTCGGTACCGGTACGCAGCACCTGCAGCGGAGGTGCCGTGCGGCGTGCGCCCTGGCGGCTCAGGCCGGTGGCCACCACGGTCACGCGGATGTCTTCACCCAGGTCATCGTCATAGGCCGTGCCGTAGATCACGTGCGCATCGGGCGAGGCGTAGGCGCGGATGGTGTTCATCGCGAGCTTGGACTCATTGAGCTTGAGCGAACCCTTGGCTGCGCTGATCAGCACCAGCACGCCCTTGGCGCCTGACAGGTCGATGCCTTCAAGCAGCGGGCAAGCCACCGCCTGCTCGGCCGCGATGCGCGCGCGGTCCGGGCCGTTGGCTCGGGCTGTGCCCATCATGGCTTTGCCCGGCTCGCCCATCACGGTGCGCACGTCCTCGAAGTCAACGTTGACGTGGCCGGGCACATTAATGATCTCGGCAATACCGCCGACGGCATTTTTCAGCACGTCGTTGGCATGGGCAAAGGCTTCGTCCTGCGTGACGTCGTCGCCCAGCACCTCAAGCAGCTTCTCGTTGAGCACCACAATCAGCGAATCAACGTTGGCTTCGAGTTCGGCCAGGCCGAGGTCGGCGTTGGTCATGCGGCGTCCGCCTTCGAACTCGAAAGGCTTGGTCACCACACCGACGGTGAGGATGCCCATTTCTTTCGCGATGCGCGCGATCACAGGCGCGGCGCCGGTACCAGTGCCGCCACCCATGCCCGCGGTGATGAACAGCATGTGCGCGCCGGCAATCGCCTCGCGGATGTCTTCCACCGCCATCTCGGCCGCGTCACGGCCTTTTTCGGGCTTGCTGCCCGCGCCCAGTCCGCTACCGCCGAGCTGGATCTGCTTGTGCGCGCTGCCACGGCCCAGCGCCTGGGCATCGGTGTTGGCGCAGATGAACTCCACGCCCTGCACATTGCGTTCAATCATGTGTTCGACCGCGTTGCCGCCGCCGCCACCTACGCCAATCACCTTGATTTGCGTGCCCTGGTTGAACTCTTCGATTTCAATCATTTCGATGCTCATGTGAGCCTCCTGTCGGTGTGTTTGCAGTTGCCAAAATTTTTTAGTGAAAGTCTTCAGGTGATCCCGCCTCATGCAGGGGGATCGGCGCCCCCGGAATGCTTGCAACGTGGACTCCGCCAGACAAAAACATGGAATTTTTTCATCAGAAGTTCCCCACAAACCAGTCCTTGACCTTGCCGAAAGCGTTGTGCACGCTGCCTGCCTTCTGCGCGACGCGGTGGCCGCGCATGCGCGCCAGTCGGGCTTCTTCAAGCAAACCCATCACGGTGGCCGCGCGCGGCTGGGCCACCATGTCTGACAGCGCGCTGGAATAACGCGGGATGCCGCGGCGCACCGGCTTGAGGAAAATGTCCTCGCCGAGTTCGACCATGCCGGGCATCACGGCGCTGCCGCCGGTGATGACAATGCCGGAGGACAACACCTCCTCGTAGCCCGATTCGCGGATGACCTGCTGCACCAGCGAGAAGATTTCCTCGATGCGTGGCTCGATCACGCCGGCCAGCGCCTGCCGCGACAACATGCGCGGGCCGCGGTCGCCCAGACCGGGCACCTCGACCTGGGTGTCCGGGTCGGCCAGCAATTGCTTGGCAAAGCCGCTTTCGACCTTGATGTCTTCGGCGTCCTTGGTAGGCGTGCGCAGGGCCATCGCGATGTCGCTGGTGATCAGGTCGCCGGCAATCGGGATCACGGCGGTGTGGCGGATGGCCCCGCCGGTAAAGATCGCTACGTCGGTGGTGCCTGCGCCGATGTCCACCAGGGCTACGCCGAGTTCCTGCTCGTCCCGGCTAAGCACCGACAGACTCGATGCCAGCGGGTTGAGCATGAGCTGATCGACTTCGAGGCCGCAGCGGCGAACGCACTTGATGATGTTTTCCGCGGCGCTCTGCGCGCCGGTCACGATGTGCACTTTCGCTTCAAGCCGGATGCCGCTCATGCCGATGGGCTCGCGCACGTCCTGGCCGTCGATGACAAACTCCTGCGGCTCGACCAGCAGCAGGCGCTGATCGGTGGAGATGTTGATGGCCTTGGCGGTTTCGATCACACGGGCTACATCGGCCTGGGTGACTTCCTTGTCCTTGACGGCCACCATGCCGCTGGAGTTGATGCCGCGGATGTGACTGCCGGTGATACCGGTGTAGACGCGGCCGATCTTGCAGTCCGCCATCAGCTCGGCTTCCTTGAGCGCCTGCTGGATACTTTGCACCGTGGCGTCGATGTTGACAACCACGCCGCGTTTGAGGCCATTGCTGTAGGCAATGCCGAGCCCGGCCAGCTTGAGCTCACCGCCGGGCAGCACTTCGGCCACCACCGCCATGACCTTGCTGGTTCCAATGTCCAGCCCCACAACAAGATCTTTGTACTCTTTGGCCATATCTTTACCTTTTTTCTTTCCCGTTTGCCTTGTCACCCAGCACTGTCGTGGTGACACCCCTCAGCTTGATCGCATACCCATTGCCGTAACGCAGATCGGCGGACTCCAGGGGCTTGCCGAATTTGCCTGTCACCTGCGCCAAGGTGGCGACAAAGCGCCGGGCGCGGGTTTCAATCTCTTCAAGGCTGCCGTGCCCCAGCTCCAGCATGGCGCCATCGTCAAGCCTGGTCCGCCAGCTGCCGCGGCTGGTCAGCTCCAGCTTCTCCATGCGCGCGTCTATTTTTTCAAACACTGGCGACAGCTTGCGGTAACCGTGGAAGACCAGCGCCGCCTGCCCCTGGGGACCGCTGAGCACCGGCAGGTCCTCTGACTCGACATCACCCGGGTTGGCCTCGAACACTTCGCCATAACTGTTGACCAGATGCGAGTCACCCTCCTGCGCCCAGTAGGCGATGGCCTTGTGTTCCTGCAGCACAACGCCCAGACGGTTTGGAAACTCACGCTGCACCATCGCATGGCGCACCCAGGGAACAGCTTCGAAGGCTGCCTGGGTGGCAGCCAGGTCCACCGTGAAAAAATTGCCGTTCAGCCTGGGCACGACATTGGCCCGCAGCGTTACCGCGTTGTTGTGGCTCACGTCACCGCGCACCTTGATCGCCGCCAGCCGGAACAGGTTTTGCTCGGCCAGCCAGGCGATGCCCAGCGTTCCCAGCATGCCCACAAACGCCAGGCTCAGCAGCAGCGATGCCATATTCATCAGCTTGATGTCCATCGGTGCGGGCAGGGCCTGGTTCATGCGGCGCTCCCGGCTTGTGGTTGGTGGTCAAGGCTGGCGGTTCGCAAAACTTCCAGGCACAGGTCTTCGTAACTGATGCCCGCCGCGCGCGCCGACATGGGTACCAGCGAATGGCTGGTCATGCCGGGAGAGGTGTTGATTTCCAGCAGGTAGGGCTTGCGCGTCTTCGCGTCGATCATCACGTCGAGCCGGCCCCAGCCGCGGCAACCCAGCACGCGGTAGGCCTGCAACACCAGCGCCTGAATGGCTTCTTCCTCGCCGGCCGGCAGACCGCAGGGCACCAGATACTGCGTGGTGTCGGTGAAGTACTTGTTCTGATAGTCATAGTTGCCTTCGGGCGCCACGATGCGGATCACCGGCAGCGCACGCGCGCTGTCGCCGCTGCCCATTACCGGGCAGGTCACCTCGTCGCCACGGACGAACTGCTCGCACAACACATCGGCATCCAGCTGCGCAGCCTGCTCTACGGCGTCGACCATGCCGGAGTACCCCTTGACCTTGACGACACCGATGGACGAACCTTCACGCGCAGGCTTGACGATCAGCGGCAGGCCCAGATTGTCCGGCACGGCCAGCACCTGCTTGCGCTCAAAGGCACCGCGTCGCAGCAGGACGTATTTGGGTGTCGGCAGTCCGTCGGCCAGCCAGATGCGCTTGGTGGTGACCTTGTCGATGGAAATGCTCGACGCCATCACGCCGGAGCCGGTGTAAGGAAGGCCCATCAATTCCAGCGCACCCTGCACGGTCCCGTCCTCGCCGAAGCGGCCGTGCAGCGCGATGAAGCAGCGCTCGAATTTCTCATGCCTGAGCTCGCCGAGCTCGCGCTCGGCGGGATCAAAAGCGTGGGCATCGACACCACGCGAACGCAAGGCTTCCAGCACGCCACGGCCCGACATCAACGAGATTTCACGCTCGGCCGAGCGGCCACCCAGCAGCACTGCCACTTTTCCGAATTTAGAGTCTATCAGGCTCAAAGCCCTTTCCCTTCCTTGATAGCTTGCTCTGCTTTTTGTAGCAACTCAATCACTTTTCCCGGCACGAGGCCAATCGTGCCGGCGCCCATGCACATGACAACGTCACCGTCCTGCGCGTTGTCGGCAATGGCTTGCGGCATGGCCTCGATGTCATCGACAAACACCGGTTCGACCTTGCCGGCAACGCGCAGCGCGCGCGCCAGCGAGCGGCCGTCGGCCGCCACAATCGGCGCCTCACCAGCGGCATACACCTCGGACAGCAGCACGCTGTCGGCCTGCCCGATGACCTTGATGAAGTCCTCGAAACAGTCGCGCGTACGCGTAAAGCGGTGCGGCTGGAAGGCCAGTACCAGGCGCCTTCCCGGAAAAGCGCCGCGTGCGGCGGCCAGCGTCGCCGCCATTTCCACCGGGTGATGCCCGTAATCGTCCACCACTGTGAAGGTCCCGCCTGCGGGCGCTGGCAAATCGCCATAACGCTGGAAGCGCCGGCCCACGCCTTTGAAATCGGCCAGTGCCTTCTGCACTGCGGCATCGGGGATGTTGAGCTCGACCGCCACCGCAATGGCCGACAACGCGTTGAGCACGTTGTGCTTACCGGGCAGGTTCAGCACCACCGGCAAGTCGGGCAAGGTCACGCCATTGCGCCGCTGCACCGTGAAATGCATCTGTCCGTCAACAGCTTTCACGTCCACAGCGCGCACCTGCGCGTCCTCGTTGAAGCCGTAGCTGGTGATCGGGCAGGACACCTGCGGCACGATGTCGCGCACCGCCGCATCGTCGGTACACAGGATGGCCGTGCCGTAAAACGGCATGCGATGCAGGAAATCGACAAAGGCTTTTTTCAGGTTGCCGAAGTCATGGCCATAGGTTTCCATGTGGTCAGCGTCGATGTTGGTAACCACCGCCATCACGGGCAACAGGTTCAGGAAGGAGGCATCGGACTCGTCGGCTTCGACCACGATGTAGTCACCGGAGCCCAGCTTGGCATTGGCACCGGCACTGTTCAGGCGGCCGCCGATGACAAAAGTCGGGTCCAGCCCGGCCTCGGCCAGTACGCTGGCCACCAGGCTGGTGGTGGTGGTTTTGCCGTGGGTGCCGGCAATCGCAATGCCCTGCTTCAGGCGCATCAGCTCGGCCAGCATCAGCGCGCGCGGCACGACCGGGATGCGTTTTTCGCGGGCGGCCAGCACTTCCGGGTTGTCGGCCTGCACGGCCGTGGAGGTGACAACGGCATCGACGTTGGCGAGGTTGTCTGCCGCATGCCCAACAAAGGTCTTGATGCCCAGGCTGGCCAGTCGTCGCAACGTGGCGGTGTCGGACAGGTCTGAGCCCGAGATCACGTAGCCCAGGTTGTGCAGCACCTCGGCGATGCCGGACATGCCGGAGCCGCCCAGGCCTATAAAGTGAATGTTTTTGATGGCGTGTTTCATGTCGCCAGTTCCTCGCACGCGGCGACCACCTCGGCGGTGGCATTGATTTTTTGCATCTTTTTGGCCTGTAACGCCCGTTGTACCAGCGTAGATCGCTCTGTTTTTTGTAGCATCCCGGCAAGCCAGGCAGGAGTGAGTTCGTGCTGTGGCATCAGCCAGCCACCGCCAGACTTCACCAGAAAATTCGCATTGGCGGTCTGGTGGTCATCCACCGCAGCGGGGAAAGGCACAAACAGCGCTGCAGCGCCGACTGCGGCGATTTCAGTCACGGTACTGGCGCCGGCGCGGCACACCACCAGGTCGGCTTCGGCAAAAGCCTGCGCGGTGTCGTCGATGAAGGGCACCAGCTCGGCCTGCACGCCTGCGGCGCGGTAATTTTCGCGCAGCTCCTCGATCTGCCGAGCGCCGCTCTGGTGCAGTACTTGAGGCCGCTGCGCCTGTGGAATCAAAGCCAGCGCCTGCGGCACGATGCGATTGAGTGCCTGGGCGCCGAGACTGCCACCAACCACAAGCAGCTTCAAAGGTCCGCTGCGACCAGCAAAACGCATTTCAGGATCAGGCTGCCGGGTGAAGGTCGGTCGCAGGGGATTACCTATCCATTGCGCATTTTTGAGAACATCGGGGAAAGCGGTGAACACGCGGTCCGCCACGCCCGCCAGCACCTTGTTAACCATGCCAGCCACCGAGTTCTGCTCGTGCAGCACCAGGGGCTTGCCCAGCAGCACACTCATCATGCCGGCCGGAAAGGCGATGTAGCCGCCCAGGCCCACCACCACGTCGGGTTTGACACGACGGACCACCGCAATGCTTTGCCAGAAGGCCTTGAGCAGGCGCAGCGGCAGCAGCGCCAACGTGACCGGGCCCTTGCCGCGTACGCCGGAAAAATCAATGGTTTCGAAAGCAAAGCCGCGCGGCGGCACAAGCTGGCTTTCCATGCTGGGACGTTCAGCCGTGCCTTTGCCACCCAGCCAGTGCACGCGCCAACCGCGCTCACGCAGGGCCTCGGCCACGGCCAGGCCCGGGAAAATGTGGCCGCCGGTACCGCCGGCCATGATGAGCGCGCACTTGTTCACGAACGCCCTCCCCGCATCAACGGCGCTGGCGCGCCGCAGCGCTTCGCGCTGAGCCAATTTTGGCGAAACAGGCTACTCATGCGCGGCCTCCGCGCATCACCGCCGCTGACGCGCCGCAGCGCTTCGCGCTGAGCCAGTTTTGATGAAACAGGCTTTTCATGCGCGGCCTCCGCGCATCAAAAGCCTGTTTTCATAATCAATACGCAGCACCACCGCCAGCGAAATCAGGTTCATCACAATCGCCGACCCGCCGTAACTCATGAGCGGCAGGGTCAGGCCCTTGGTCGGCAGCGCGCCCAGGTTCACGCCCATGTTGATGAAAGCCTGAAAGCCTATCCAGATGCCCACGCCCTGCGCCACCAGACCGGCAAACAGGCGATCCAGCGCGATCGACTGGCGGCCGATGTGCATGATGCGGCGGGTCATCCACATGAAGGCGCCGATGACGCAAAGCACGCCGAGGAAGCCGAACTCCTCGCCGATGACTGCAAGCAGGAAGTCGGTGTGGGCTTCCGGCAGCCAGTGCAGCTTTTCGATGCTGCCGCCGAGGCCGACGCCGAAAATCTCGCCGCGCCCGAAGGCAATCAGCGAGTGCGACAACTGGTAACCCTTGCCCATCGAGTACTTGTCGCTCCACGGATCGAGGTAGGCAAATATGCGTTCACGGCGCCAGTCGCTGAGCATCACCATCAGCGCAAACGCAATCACCACCACCGTGGCAATGACGAAGAACATGCGCGCATTGACGCCACCGAGGAAAAGAATGCCCATGGCGATCACCGAGATCACCATGAAAGCGCCCATGTCGGGCTCGGCCAGCAGCAGCAGGCCCACAATCCCGATGGCAACGGCCATCGGCATGACGGCGCGAAAGAAGCGTTCCTTGACGTCCATCTTGCGGACCATGTAGTCTGCGGCATACAGCAGCACGGCAAACTTGGCGAGTTCGGACGGCTGAAAGTTCATGAAGCCCAGCGATATCCATCGGCGCGCGCCGTTGACCTCCTTGCCGACGAAAGGCACCAGCACCAGCATCAGCAGCACCAGCGAGGCAACGAACAACCAAGGCGCCAGCTTTTCCCAGCTCGCGACCGGCACCTGAAAAGCCAGCAAGGCCAGCGCGACAGCGGCGCCCAGCGACAGGGCGTGGCGCAGCAGGAAGTGGGTATGGGCGTAACGCACAAACTTCGGGTTGTCTGGCATGGCCACCGAGGCCGAATACACCATCACCAAACCCCACACCAGCAAGGCCACGGTGACCCAGATCAGCGCCTGATCGACACCCGACATGCGCACCGGCGCGGACGCCGTGCGCGACGAGCTCTGGCCACCCAGCCGGACTGGCAACTCGGCCGCCGCGCCACTCAGGCCAGAGAACCAGCCGGCAAGACGTGTCGCGACGCTCATGCCACCACCCCTGCGTCCCGTGCGAGCGCCTGGACAGCATCGCAAAAAACCTGGGCGCGGTGCCCATAGTTATCAAACATGTCAAAGCTCGCGCAGGCCGGCGACATCAGCACGGCATCGCCGGCCTGAGCCTGACGGGCTGCCAGTTCAACGGCGGCCGGCATGGCGCTGGCATCGAGAAGGGTCACGCCTGTGCCTTCCAGCGCAGCGCGGATCAAAGGCGCGTCGCGCCCGATCAGGACCACGGCCCGTGCGTACTTGCGCACCGGGTCGGCCAGCGGCGAGAAGTCCTGGCCCTTGCCCTCCCCGCCGGCGATCAGCACCAGCTTGCGCTCGGCACCCAGGCCCGTCAGCGCCGCGACCGTGGCGCCCACATTGGTGCCCTTGCTATCGTCAAAATACTCGACGTCGCGAACCACCGCTACCGGCGTGACACGGTGCGGCTCGCCCGCGTAGTCACGCAGGCCGTGCAACATGGACGCCATGGTGCCGCCCACCGCACCGGCCAGCGCCAGCGCCGCCAGCGCGTTGGTAGCGTTGTGGCGACCGCGCAGGCGCATGGCCTCCACCGGCATCAGGCGCTGGATGTGCAAGACCACTTCTTCGTCCTTGTATTGAACGCCGCCGGGCCGCCCCAAGGTGGGAACGGCCCCCTTGGGGGGCAGCGAAGCGTGGGGGCGCCTTTTCTTCACCGTCTCATCCGCTTCGGCAGCGCGCACCAGCCAGGCCATGCCGTTGACGGTTTCGATCCCGAAATCACCCGGGCGCTGCGGTATCCCGAGACCGAAACTCACATAGTCACGCCACTGTGGTTTCTGCAGCTTGACCCGCACGGGTTCTGGCAACATGGCCATCACCGCCGGATCATCGCGATTGAGCACCAGCAGGCCCTTGCTGCCGAAGATGCGCGCCTTTGCCGACCCGTAGGCCTCCATGCTGCCGTGCCAGTCCAGATGGTCCTGCGTCAGGTTCAACACCGTGGCCGCGGTGGGCTCAAAACCCTGCACGCCGTCGAGCTGGAAGCTGGACAACTCCAGCACCCAGACCTCGGGCAAGGTGCCCGCATCGAGCTGCCGGGCCAGCGTGTCCAGCAGACTGGGGCCAATGTTGCCCGCCACCGCCACGGTCTTGCCCGCATGTACGACCAGTTGGCCAGTCAGCGCCGTGGTTGTCGTTTTGCCGTTGGTGCCGGTGATTGCCAGCACCTGAGGGACATAAGCACGCGTTTCCCGGAGCTCCGCGAGCGCCCGCGCAAACAGGCTCAATTCGTTGCCACAGGGCAGGCCCTGCGCCTGCGCAGCGGCAGTCACCAGTGCAACCGCCGCTGGTGACAGCCCCGGGCTCTTGAACACAGCACGAACGTCGGAGCCCACGATCAGACTGGGCTCGAAGGCGCCGGCGCAGAAGCTCACCTGCGGCAACTCCGCCTGCAACTGGGCCAGTTGGGGCGGAATCTCGCGGGTATCGGCCACCGTGACGCGCGCCCCCTGACGCACGCACCAGCGCACCATGGCCAGGCCCGAAGCACCCAGGCCCAGAATGAGAACATGCTGTCCGTTCAGGGACGATGCCGTCACCTCGCCGGATGACCCGGTGGCCGAAGGCGCGACGTCATCAACCGCGGCGACTTCGTCGGGCGGCAGCGGCATTTCAGTCTCAGCTTGGTCGGGGGCACTGACCTCGGCAAACATTTGAGCGACAAAAGCAGCCGCGTCGCGCGCGGCCGTCAGGGTCTCGGGTAAAGGCCGCGCACCCGCTTGAGCAGCCGCTTTGGGGTGTACCCCGATCGCGTCGACCACCGGGGCCTGCACATGCGGCTCCGCTGGCGGCGTATCTGCCGACAACACTGGCGCAAGGGCTGCCTCTGACGCAGGCGCCTGCACCTGCGCCGGCCTGAACGTCACAGGAGACTGTTCGGGTACAACGCCGGGGCGGAGGGGCTCGTTGGGGTTCATCGCAGCTTCAGGGTTGACAGGCCGATGAGGCAAAGCAGCATGGTGATGATCCAGAAACGCACGACAACCTGCGTCTCCTTCCAGCCGTTCTTCTCAAAATGATGATGCAGAGGCGCCATCTTGAAAAGGCGGCGGCCCTCGCCGTAGCGGGCGCGGGTGTACTTGAAATACATCACCTGGGCCATCACCGACAGAGCCTCCACGACAAAGATGCCACCCATGATGGCCAACACAATTTCCTGGCGCACGATGACCGCAATCGTGCCCAGCGCTGCACCCAGGGCCAGTGCGCCCACGTCGCCCATGAAGACCTGCGCGGGATGGGTGTTGAACCACAAAAATGCCAAGCCGGCGCCGGCCATGGCCGAGCAGAAAATCAGCAGCTCGCCGGAACCGGGAATGTGCGGGAAAAACAGGTATTTGGAATACACGGCGCTTCCCGTGACATAAGCAAACACGCCCAGGGCGGAACCCACCATGACGACAGGCATGATGGCCAGACCGTCCAGGCCATCGGTCAGGTTGACCGCATTGCTGGAGCCCACGATCACCAGGTAGGTCAGCAACACAAAACCGAACACCCCCAGGGGATAACTGATTTCCTTGAAGAACGGCAGTTGCAGGCCGGCCTTGGGCGGCAGGTTCACGTCGAAGCCCGACTGCACCCAGCTGAAAAACAGCTCCAGCACGCGCAGGTTGGAGCTCTCTGAAATGCTGAACACCAGATACAGCGCCGCAAGCAGACCGATGACCGACTGCCACAGGTATTTTTCCCGCGACCGCATGCCCTCGGGGTCTTTGTGCACGACCTTGCGCCAGTCATCGGCCCAACCGATGGCACCAAACCCCAGGGTCACAATCAACACGATCCAGACAAAGCGGTTGCTCAGGTCGAACCAGAGCAGGGTCGAGATGCCGATGGACAGCAGTATCAGGACGCCGCCCATGGTGGGCGTACCGCTTTTGCTCAGATGCGTCTGCATCGCATACTCGCGAATAGGCTGGCCGATTTTCAGGTGCGTCAGGCGGCGAATCACAAAAGGCCCTGCCAGCAGGCCGATCAGCAAGGCGGTCAGCGCCGACATCACGGCGCGAAAGGTCAGGTACTGGAACACCCGGAAATAGCCGAATTCAGGCGACAGGGTTTGCAGCCATTGGGCCAGGCTAAGCAGCATGGGAGTTTTCCTCTTTTTGTTGTTGTAGGGAGCTCGTGATGGCCTCCACCACACGTTCCATCTTCATGAAGCGCGAGCCCTTGACCAGCACACTGCCCAGCTCCGGCAGCGCCGCTTTCACCGCGGACTGGAGGGCCGACAGGTCGCCCTCAAAATGCCTCCCGGCGCCAAAGTGTTGCGACGTATGAAGGGACTGCTCACCCAATGTGAAAACCTGATGGATGCCGCGTTCACGCGCATGACGACCAACCTCGGCATGGAAAGCCGGGCCCTGGTCGCCCACTTCCCCCATGTCGCCGAGCACCAGCAGGCGCGGCCCCGGCAGTTCGGCAAGCACGTCGATGGCGGCGCGCACCGAGTCGGGGTTGGCGTTGTAGCTGTCATCAATCAGCGTGACAGCGCGGCCGGCAATACGCAGCTGCAAAGCGCGCGAGCGGCCCTTGACCGGTGAGAAGGCAGACAGGCCCTCGGAGATCGCCGACAGCGGTACCCCGGCCGCCAAGGCACATGCCGTGGCGGCCAAGGCATTTTTGACGTTATGACGACCAGCCACCTGCAGCAAAAAGGCGAGTGGGCCTTCGGGCGTGTTGGCCTGGACCTGCCAGGCGCAACCGGTCCATCGGGAAGACGCCGTCACATCGGCATCGCCCTGCTCTGCGAAAGTCAGCACGCGGCGCGGAGTCGCGAGTGCTCTCCAGACCGGCGTGTACGGCTCGTCGGCCGGGAAAATCGCCACGCCGGAAGGTGGCAGCGAGGTGATGACCGCACCGTTCTCGCGGGCTACGGCCCCCACCGTCGCCATGAATTCCAGGTGTTCGCGCTGCGCGTTGTTGACCAGGGCGACGGTGGGCCGGGTCAGCCCGGCCAGACAAGCGATCTCGCCGGGGTGGTTCATGCCGAGTTCGACCACACCAGCCTCGTGGCTGGCGCGCAGGCGCAACAAGGTCAGGGGAACGCCGATGTCATTGTTGAAATTGCCTTCGGTCGCGAAGGCGGCATCACCCTTCCAGGCGCGCAGGATAGCGGCGATCATCTGTGTCACGGTGGTCTTGCCATTGCTGCCGGTCACGGCAATCAGCGGCAGGTTGAACTGGGAGCGCCAGCCTGCAGCCAGCTGGCCCAGCGCCTTGAGCGAGTCGTCCACCAGCAAGCCGGGCTGGCTGGCCGAGAGACCCCGCTGGGCCATCGCCGCTATCGCGCCCTGGCTCGACGCCTGCGGTAAAAAGTCATGCGCGTCGAAGCGCTCGCCCTTGAGCGCCACAAACAAGTCACCGGGCCGCAGACTGCGCGTGTCGCTGTGAACACGCTGGAACTGCAGCGCGCCGTCTCCAACGAGGCGCGCGGAAGGCAGCCACTGCAGGGCTTGCTGCAGCGTCATCACGCGAGACCTCCCGCCGTAGATGCCGCGCTGGCGTCGCGTGCCAGTGCGGCCTGGGCATGAGCCCGGTCGGAAAACGGCAGCTTGATACCGGCGGTTTCCTGGTAGTCCTCGTGTCCCTTGCCGGCAAGAAGAATCACATCCCGGGCTCGCGCCCGATCGATCGAATGGGCAATCGCCAGTGCCCGGTCGGGCTGGACCTCGGCCGCGCCGGTGTGGCTCAAGCCGCGCAATATCTGACTGATGATGCTTTGCGGGTCTTCGCCGCGCGGGTTGTCACTGGTCACCACAATATGATCGGCGCCTTTCTCGGCAGCCGCCGCCATCAGGGGCCGCTTTCCTGCATCGCGCTCACCACCGCAGCCAAAAACACACCACAGTTGTCCCCCGCGCCCGCTGGCCAGCGGGCGCAGCGCGTCCAGCACCTTCTCAAGTGCATCCGGGGTATGGGCATAGTCAACCACCACCAGCGGACGCCCCGCCAGAGCAATCGCGTCCATGCGCCCTGGCACGGGCGACAGCCCGGCACAGGCCTGAACCACATCCTGCAGCGGCACGCCGAGCGAGCGCAAGGCTGCCATCACGCCGAGTAAATTGGACACGTTGTATTGCCCGACGAGTGACACGGAAAGCCGGTGCCTGTCACTGCCCTCGACCACATCGAAAGCCAGCGCGTCCAGCCCGTGGTGAATGGCCTGGGCCTGCAGCCGCGCGGGCGCAGCGCAGGAGACCGTCCAGACATCAAGGCCCGAGTCGTGCAGCGCCACGGCCAGTTTCGCGACCTTGGCGTCATCGATATTGAGCACGGCAGCTTTCAGGCCGGGCCAGCGGAACAGGGACGCCTTGGCCTCCCAGTACGACGCCATGGTCTGGTGGTAGTCGAGGTGGTCCTGCGTGAAATTGGTGAAAATCGCAACATCGATCTCCGTCGCATCCAGCCGGTGTTCGGCAATACCGATAGAAGAAGCTTCGATCGCACAGGCCGCGAAACCCTCATCGGCCCAGTGTTTGAGCTGCTGCTGCAGCGACACTGGATCAGGCGTTGTCAGGCCGTTGAACACCATGGCGCCGGGCTGGCCCATGCCCAGGGTGCCAACCACGCCGCAAGGACGGCCGAGTGTGTCCAGCGCCTGGGCCAGCCACCATGCGGTAGAGGTCTTGCCATTGGTGCCCGTCACCGCCAGCATGTCCAGCTTGCTGCCGGGATGGGCGAAAAATTCTGCGGCGATCGGAGCTGTGGCGGTTTTCAGGCCGCTATAAGCAGCCACACGACTGTCAGAAAAGCCAAACGCTTCGGCGCCCTGCTGCTCCACCAGGCAGGCCTGCACGCCTGCGGCCAGCACCTGGCCCACGTACCTGCGCGCATCAGTGGCTGCACCGGGCCAGGCGATAAAACCGTCACCGCCGCCAACCTTGCGGCTGTCCGTGCGCAGCGTGCCGGTCACGCGCTCGCGCAACCAGCGCGCCGCCTGAGTGGGCGTGTGCAGTTGCTCCATCAGAAAGACTCCTCGACGGGGCTGAAGACAATTTGCGGCTTGACGCTCATGTCAGGCTGCACGCCCATCATGCGCAGGGTTTGCTGTACAACCTCGCTGAAGACTGGCGCGGCGGCGACACCGCCAAAATACTTGCCATCGCTCGGCTCGTCGATCATCACCGCAACGATGATGCGTGGATTTTCAATGGGTGCCATGCCGGTGAACCACGCGCGGTACTTGTTGCTGGCGTACCCTTTGCCAACCTGTTTGTGCGCGGTTCCCGACTTGCCGCCCACGGAATAACCTACTGTCTGCGCGAGCGGTCCTGTCCCGCCTGGCGCAGCGGCCATCTGCAGCATCTTGCGCACTGCGCGTGCGTTCTCGGCGGAGAACACCTTGACGCCGACGGCGGGCTCGCTGCTCTTGAGCATGGTGACCGGGATGATCTGGCCGTCATGGGCGAATGCCGTGTAGGAATGCGCCATCTGAAACAGCGAGGCGGACAGCCCGTAGCCATAAGACATGGTGGCCTGCTCGACAGGCCGCCAGTTTCTCCAGGGGCGCAGGCGGCCCGTCACCGCGCCAGGAAACTGGATCTGCGGCTTCTGGCCGTAGCCCAGCGCGGTGTAGGTGTCCCACATCTCGTGCGGGCTCATCTTCTGCGCGATCTTGAGCGCACCGACGTTGCTGGACTTCTGGATCACGCCTTCGACCGTCAGCGTGCCGTAGTTGTGGGTGTCGCTGATGGTGAAGCCACCGAGGGCAAACCGGCCTGGTCCGGTGTCAATCAGGGTCTGCGGCTTGATGCGGCCGGCTTCGAGCGCCATCGCAACGGTGATCGGCTTCATGGTCGAGCCAGGCTCGAAGGTGTCGGTGAGCGCGCGGTTGCGCAACTGCTCACCGGTCAGATTCCGCCGATTGCCAGGGACATAACTCGGGTAATTGGCAAGCGCCAGCACCTCGCCGGTGATGGTGTCGAGAACCACCACGCTGCCGGCTTTTGCCTTGCGCGCAATCACTGCGTCGCGCAGCTTCTGGTAGGCAAAAAACTGAACCTTGCTATCCAGGCTGAGCTGGATGTCCTGCCCCTCCACGGGCGGAACCTGCTCGCCGACGTCTTCTACCACGCGGCCCAGCCGGTCCTTGATCACCCTGCGCGAGCCGGGCTTGCCAGCAAGCTCCTTGTTGAAAGCCAGCTCGATGCCTTCCTGTCCGCGGTCCTCGACGTTGGTGAAACCGACCACATGGGCGGCGGTCTCCCCTTCAGGGTACTGGCGCTTGTATGCCTTGCGCTGGTAGATGCCCTTGATGCCGAGCGCATGGATTTTCTGCGCAATCGGCTCGTCCACCTGCCGCTTGATCCAGACAAATGTCTTGTCCTCGTCGGCCAGCTTTTTGTTCAGGTCGGCCAGCGGCATCTCCAGCAGGCGCGCAAGCTCCGCGAGTTGAGCCCGGTTGGCATCCACATCTTCGGGAATGGCCCAGATGCTTGGCGCCGGCACGCTGGTGGCAAGCAGCAGGCCGTTGCGGTCCAGAATGCGGCCGCGGTTGGCCGGCAACTCCAGGGTGCGCGCGAAACGCACCTGACCCTGGCGCTGGAAGAAATCATTGCCGATGACCTGCACATAAGCAGCGCGGCCGGCCAGGCCTGCAAAGGCCAGCGCAATGCCTGCCACAATCAGCTTGCTGCGCCAGACGGGTGTCTTGCTGGCCAGCAAGGGGCTGGACGAATAAAGAACGCTCCTACTCACATGCACCTCCTGGCCCGGACGTGTCCGTGCGCGGCGAAGGGCCGCCCCGAGCAAGCACAGCCCCCTCGGGAGGCAGCGCATTACACGCATTGAAAAGCGTGGGGGCTTTGTAGGTCACATACTGGGTAATGGCCGGTGTGGCCGTTCGCATCTGCAGCCGATCCTTGGATAGCTGCTCGATGCGCAGGGGCGTGGCCTGGGCGCGTTTTTCAACCCGCAAGCGCTCGCTGTCGGTGTCAAGCTTGTGCCTCTGCGCCGCTGCTTTTTCGAGCTCTACGTACAGGCGGCGCGATTCGTACTGCGTACGCACGAGGTACAGCGCACTGAACAGCACAGCAATGAGCAGGACAAGGTTCAGGCGCGTCATGAAAAAGCCCCCACGCTTTTCACTGCGTGTAATACGCTGCCCCCCGAGGGGGCTGTGCTTGCTCGGGGCGGCCCTTCGCGGCGCACTGCAGCCCCCACGCTTTTCACTGCGTGTAATACGCTGCCCCCCGAGGGGGCTAATTTCCCTTGGGACGGCCGGGCGGGAAATTGCCACCGCTTCATGTGGACGCCCCCGGGTACCGCTGGGTTTGAGCCTGAACAGGAACATCGGTCCGTTCAGCGACCCGCATCACAGCGCTGCGCGAGCGCGGATTGGCTGCCACCTCATCGCTGCCGGGCTTGACACGCTCCAGAGCCTTCAGGCGCATTGCCTTGGGTTCGGCAAAAGGCGCGCGGCGGTCAAACACCTCGCGCGAATGTTCGGCGATGAACTGCTTGACGATACGGTCTTCCAGAGAATGGAAACTGATCACCACCAAACGTCCTCCCGGTTGCAGTACTTTGAGACTGGCCCCTAACGCCTGTTGCAGCTCTTCAAGCTCGGCGTTGATGAAAATCCGAAAAGCCTGAAATGTGCGCGTTGCAGGGTCCTTGCCCGGCTCGCGGGTTTTGACCGCGCCAGCCACGACTTCGGCCAGCTCAGCGGTGGTTCCAATAGGGCCCCGCTCCTGTCGGCGACGATCAATCGCCTTTGCAATCTGCCCAGCAAACCGTTCTTCGCCATATTCACGAATGACCTCCGCTATGGTTTCCACCTCTGCATCGGCCAGCCACTCGGCAACGCTCTGCCCGCGCGTGGTATCCATGCGCATGTCCAGCGGGCCATCGCCACGAAATGAAAAACCGCGCGCGGGGTTGTCGATCTGCGGCGAGCTGATGCCCAGGTCCAGCAACACCCCCGCCGCACAGGCCGAAGGCAGCTCGCCCAGGCGCATGAAACCTTCGTGGCGGATGGCAAACCGCGGATCGTTGATGGTCTGCGCCTCTGCCACCGCTTCGAGGTCCTTGTCGAAGGCGGTCAGGCGCCCCTGGGCGGACAGGCGCGAAAGAATCAGGCGGGAATGACCGCCGCGACCAAAGGTCGCGTCGATGTAATAGCCGTCCGGTTGGATGTGAAGCGCTGATACTGCTTCGTTCAACAAGACGGTGCGATGTGTCCATGTGTCTTGCACCGCCATCTTTCAGAATGAAAAATCTCTGAATACATCGGGCATGGGACCCTTCATCTGCTCGGCCTCCTGGGCCGCGTAGGTCGCCGCATCCCACAGCTCAAAGGAGCCGCCCATGCCGAGCAGCACCGTGTCCTTGCTGATTCCCGCAGCGGCGCGCAGTTCGGGCGACACCAGCACACGCCCGCTAGCATCCATCTCGACGTCCATCGCGTTGCCGAGAAAAATCCGCTTCCACCACTGTGCCTCCATCGGCAATGCGGAAATTCGCTCGCGGAATTTCTCCCACTCGTTGCGCGGGAATATCATCAGGCAGCCGTGCGGGTGTTTTGTGATGGTGAGCTGGCTCGCGGCAGTGGCGCTGAGCACGTCACGGTACCGGGTCGGCACAGAAAGCCGCCCCTTGGTATCGAGAGCTACAGAAGACGCGCCTTGGAACACTGCCAAACCTTTGAAAAACACTTTTCACCACTAAATTGCACCTTTTCCCACTTTATCAGGAAAGTTTTGTGGTGCAAGTGCTTTGCTACAAATTTTTTCAATGAAATCAAGTACTTAGAAAGCTATTTCAAAGCTCGGCAGAACTAAAAGACGTTCTAAATTAAGCACTTAGCACATGTAATGAAAGTGTTGTCTTAAGCCCTTGCCTGTTCAGCACGCTTCAGACGCATTCAAGGCGCGCAAAAGACGTTTGAAACAGCTGAAAGCCAAGACACCTGGCGGGGAGGCGAGCTTCAATGCGCAAAGGAAACCGCTGGAGCCCCCACGACGACCCGCAAGCATGGCCGGAAGCCGTGCAAGAAGGCCACTCAGGGCAGGGGAAAAGCGGCGTACCGGCCCACGCACGGGCCGGGCCGGGCTGGGCGGTCAGTCGATGCGCGACAGAACCCGGGCGTGTTCGGTGATGCCGATCACGTTGAAAAACGCAGCCACCAGCCGGTTCACGTCGGTGAACTGCACGGCGCGGTTTTCAGCTTCTCGGGCGGACACCCAGTTGAGCAGGGTGCCTGCCGCAGAAAAATCAACCCGGATCAGCTTGGCGCAGGAGATCACCATGATGTCTGCACCCATCAGTTTGGCTTCGAGCTTGTCGAGCACGGCAATGGCATCGCCCTGGATCTGGCCCGAGAGCTCGACCGCGTAGAGATTGCTCATCTGCGAATGCCCGTCCATCTGGGTATCGCCTTCAAATAAGCTGCTCAGGCTGGAAGGCACCGAATCGCGGTAGACCTCCCCCACGATGGCCTGTCCGGACGTCTCGACGTTCAGCGCATCCAGCGACTTGTAGTCGCAGCGGGCACTGTCCCAGGCGGGCGGAGACACTTCGTAGGTGACGCAAAAATCCAGCGCGGTCAGCTCGAACTCGTCCGGCTGGTGCGTCACCCGCAGTGCCTCCATACGCAGCTGCCACCAGCTCTGCGCGGTTTCGCGCGAGCCGGAAGGTGTTGCATCCTGCAAGATGCGCTGCAACGCGGGTTCTCCCATGAAGCGCAGTTGCACCGGCTGCGCGGCCCAGCCGCTGAACACCTTGCACAGGGGCTCGACCGCATTGGCGTCGATCGTCTTGAGGTTTTTCCAGTCAAGCCGCCAGGGCATGGGCGAGCGGCCCAGCGCCGCATTCAGCGCGGCAATCGTCTGGATGCCCAGCACCGAGGGACAAACCCAATCGGCGGCTGCCCCATTACTGGCATGGCCGATCGGCGTGGCCATCTGGCGGACCATATCGGGCAAGGAAAACCATTGGGGCGCAGACCGGTCAAACCGACCAACAAACTCAATCGCCATGTTTTCAAATTTGTCCTGCCGCCCGGTTGCGCGGTACAGGTCAAACAGCGCCAGCCAGGTATCGGAATGCCGGGCGCGGCTGCCTTGCGGTGTCAGTGTTTCGAGCAGCCCCGACTCTGCGCCCGCATCGTCGCCGTTGGCAAAGCGGATGGACGCCTCTTCGAGTTCCGGGTCGTGCGCGACTTCTGCACCGTCCACCACAGAAAATTTGGAGGCTGAAAAGCCTGACGGCGTGTCGTCGCGGGACAGTGCGGATATCGCCTGGCTGCTGGTTGGCCGGGCTGACGCTGGTTTTGCGACCGGAACCGGCGTGCTGGCAAGCATGTCCACCACAACGGCGGGAGCAGCTGCGGAGGCCGCGCCAGACTTGACCTTGGCAAGAGCGGACGTCAATTCGTCGGGGGCAGTTTTCGCGTAGGTGACTGGCAGTGCGTTGTCCAGCAGTGGGGAGTGAACACTCATGCCGCCGGCCGCAGAGGTGGACACTGGCATCTGCGACGAGGCGACCGAGTTCATGGCCGAAGGAGCGCCATGCTTGGTCTTCCACCACTGCATCGACATCTGGGCTTCGATCTCATCGATCTTCTTGAGGGTCACGGCCCGGTCGTCAGGCCTGGACGGCAGGCTGCTCTGAAAGAACGAAGGCCTGGCCCCCGGGTCCTGGCCCGTCATGGCTTCACGTTTGCGCATTTTGCGAAGCATGTCGAACTCTCGCTTGCGCACAAAATCATTGCGGCGCTTGCGCTCTATCATTTCCTTGAGCAGTTGTTTGCTCAAGGCCTCTTCACGGCCGGATTCCCGGTTGTCGATATCTGACCAGTTCGTCGCCGGATTGCGAACGAACTTCACGACTTTTGAAAGCAAGCCTGGCGAGGTGTCTTCTTTAGCCATGGGTGACGGTCAGATCGGGTGAAAGTGAAAAAAGTCAGTCACCAAACATCTTTTGCTTGAGTTCGCGGCGTTGCTGGGCTTCCAGCGACAGGTTGGCCGTCGGGCGGGCGATCAGGCGCCCCACGCCGATCGCTTCACCGGTTTCATCGCAATAACCGTAGTCGCCGGAATCGATGCGGGCAATCGACTGCTCGATCTTTTTGAGCAGCTTGCGCTCGCGGTCACGGGTGCGCAGCTCGAGCGCGTGTTCTTCCTCGATGGTGGCCCGGTCCGCCGGGTCTGGCACCACGACAGTGTCTTCGCGCAGGTGCTCGGTGGTTTCGCCAGCGCTGTTGTGGATGTCCTGCTTGAGCAGGGACAACTTGTAACGGAAAAATGCCAACTGCTTCTCGTTCATGTACTCGGCGTCAGGCATGGCCTTGACCTCCTCCTCCGTCAACTGGTCGGCGGCCTTGGTCTTCCAATTGTTGGCGAGCTTGGGATCCTTCTTGGCTGCCACATGCGGCGGCGGTGCGATCACACGTTCGGCGATGGCCGAATAACTGGCTTTGGCGGCATCGGGCGAATGGGTCGGCACCATGGGTGCTGGCGGAGGTGCGAACGAGGAGTTTCGCAGCGAGGCCCGGCGTCCCGGCTTGAGGGCCGGGGTCTGGAGCGGCGCTGGCGCTGCGGCGATGGGTGCGGGGCTGGGTGCTGCTTTGCTGGCGACGGGCGCAGCCGCTTTGGTGATCGTTTTGATAATGACTTTTTCTTCAGGTTTGGCGGTGGCCTTGCTGGCTACAGCCGGCTTGGGCACCGGTTTGGTGGCAGGTTTGGCCGTTTTGACCGCGGGTTTGACGATGGGCTTGACCGCCTTTTTGGCGGGTGCCGGTTTTTTGGCGGCGACCGGGATATTTTTGGCTGGCGCCTTTGTAGCGGCGGGTTTGGCCTTTGTGACGGGCTTGGCTTTTGTTGTGGTGACCAGCTTGTTCACCACTTTGGCATTGGCTTTAACCACCGGTTTGGCCACCGGTTTGGTGACCTTTTTGGCAGGTGCAGCTTTGGACGCCGCAGGCTTGGCAACCCCGGTCACGGCCTTGGCCGTGGTCTTGGGTTTGCCAGCAGGTTTTGCAACGGCTTTGGCGGGTGGTTTGGACTTTTTGGCTTGAGCTTTCACATCGTGTCTCCTCGGGGAAGCAGCTTCGGGGTGGCCCGCATGCGGCGTCCTGGCTGGGCTTTTTTTATCAACCCAACCCTGTCTTTTACCTGATTGTCTGGTTTGTCTGCCGCCGTCCCCGCAGTTTCAAGGCCAGTACTTACCCTGACTTTCCCCCCTGATGGTCCTGGTCGGGATGTCCGGGTAGTGGAGTCGGCGCGCGATTGTAGCGGCTCGCCGGGATGCCGGGATGCCCGCAGACCTAAACGTTGGAGAATGGAGACAAACATAAGACCCTCCCGCCCTTCAGAGCAATTTGGAGACAGCCTAACTCAAACCAGACACTGCTCCAGGCCCTGGAGGAAAATATCTTTCGGCAAGTCGATGCCGATGAACACCATCTTGGAGTTTTTCTTTTCCCCCGCAGCCCAGGCCGGCCCGAGGTCGCTGCCCATCAACTGGTGCACCCCCTGGAAGATCACCTTGCGGTCCGTGCCCTGCATATTGAGCACGCCCTTGTAACGCAGCATGCGCGGGCCGTAGATGTTGACGACGGCACCCAGAAAGTCCTCCAGCTTGGCCGGGTCAAAAGCGCGGTCCGATCGAAACACAAAACTCTTGACGTCGTCATCGTGGCGGTGATGATGGCCGTGCCCGTGGTCATGGGCATGCGAGGGGTGATCGCAGTGCTCGCCCTCCGCATGGTCGTGCCCGGCGTGGTCGTGCTCGTCAGCCTTGAGAAAGTCCGGGTCAATGTCGAGCTTGGCATTGAGGTTGAAGCCGCGCAGGTCAAATACATCGGCAATAGCTACCTCGCCGAAATGCACGGCTTTTTGCGGCGCGCGCGGGTTCATGTGACTCAAGCGGTGCATCAGCGCCTTCACCTCGCTATCTGCCACCAGATCAGCCTTGCTGATGAATATCTGGTCGGCAAAACCGACCTGGCGGCGCGCCTCCTGGCGGTCATTGAGCTGGGTGGCGGCATGTTTGGCGTCCACCAGCGTGAGGATGGAGTCCAGCAGGTACTGCTCGGCGATTTCCTCATCCATGAAAAATGTCTGCGCCACCGGGCCGGGGTCGGCCAGCCCTGTGGTCTCAATCACCACGCGGTCAAAGTCCAGCAAGCCCTTGCGCTTTTTGGTAGCCAGCAGCTGCAGCGTCTCGCGCAGGTCCTCGCGGATCGAACAGCAGATGCAGCCGTTGTTCATCTGGATGATGTTTTCCTGGGTGTCGTTCACCAGAATCTCGTTGTCGATGTTTTCTTCACCAAACTCGTTTTCAATCACCGCAATCTTCTGGCCATGGGCCTCGGTCAGGATGCGCTTGAGCAGCGTGGTTTTGCCGGAGCCCAGAAAACCGGTCAGGATGGTCACAGGAATCAAACTCATGGGGACTGCCTCGGAAAAAGCGGGGTGAAAAGATACGGCGGGCGCGCGGCCGGAGCAGGGAGTTTAGCGGTCAGGTCATAGCCCTGATGCCAGGGCATGAATAGCCAAGGCGTCCGTTTGACTCTACAGGGCGTGTCAAGCCCAGCAGCGCTTCACGCGCCAAGTATGCTCCTTTTTTGATAGCTGCTTACCCTTTACTGACCTGGGCCAAAGCCATTTTTCGCTTGGAAATTACTTTCTGAGCAGCACCAGACCCTTGAGGTACTCGCCTTCCGGAAAATTCACGGTCATCGGGTGGTCGGGCGCGCCGCCCAGGCGTTCGGTGATAAACGCGTCGACCCCGGCGTCGATACCCGCCGAAGCCACAATCTTGTGGAACAGGTCGGCGCTGATGCCACCCGAGCAGGAATAGGTGAACAGCACCCCGCCCGGTGCCAGGACGGACAGCGCAATACGGTTGATGTCCTTGTAGGCCCGTGCCGCGCGTTCGGCATGCGCCACGGTGGGCGCAAACTTGGGCGGATCCAGCACGATGGCGTCGAAAGTCCGGCCCTGCTTGAGGAACTCACGCAATGAGGCATTGACGTCGGCGTCCCGCATGGTGGTGCGGGATGCGTCAAAGCCGTTGAGCGCGACGTTGGCCCTGGCCCGCTCGATGGCCGGTCCCGACGAGTCAATCGAGGTCACATGCGCGGCGCCGCCGGCCAGCGCCGCGACCGTGAAGCCGCCGGTGTAGCAATAACAGTTGAGCACGTTCTGGAACCGCAGGCGGCGCGCATGGTCAGCGAACTTGCGGCGGCTGTCGCGCTGGTCCAGGTAAAAGCCGGTCTTGTGGCCTTCGGCGACATCCAGGCTCAGCTTCCAGCCGTGTTCGGTGATGGTGATGCCGGTATCACCCGAGCCAGCTATCCAGCCTGTCGCCTCGGGCAAACCTTCGAGGGAGCGCACACTGGCATCCGAGCGCTCATACAGGCGCGTGAGTCCGGTCGCCTGGAGCAGGGCGTCAACAATCACACTTTTCCAGCGCTCCACGCCGCAGCTTGAAAATTGGGCCACCAGCGTGTCGGCATAACGGTCCACCACCAGTCCGGGCAAGCCATCAGATTCGCCGTGAATCAGCCGCACGCCGTCGCTTTGTACGTCAAAACGGCTTCTGGCCCTTATGGCCTGTGCAATACGCGCTATAAAAAATGAAGCGTCGATGCACTCGGCTTCGTCAAAACTCCAGACCCGGGCACGTATCTTCGAACTCGGGCTGAACGCGGCCCAACCCAGGAACTGGCCGTCGTGACCCTCTACGCGCACTGTTTCGCCCGCCTCAGCGCCGCCTTTGGCAATTGCACCGTCAAATATCCAGGGGTGGTGGCGCAGCAGGGAGCGCTCCTTGCCTTCTCTGAGTCGTATTGATTTCATGCGGCTATTGTCGTGGCTGGCTCTGTCGCATTGAAAAGACCGGTGAACTATGGTGTACTTGCGGGTTTGTCACATTTTGTTATTTTCCGGCACATGACTTGTTTGGGCGACTCCGTTGGCATAGGCCATCTTGAAAACCGCAACCGCGCTTGCGGGCGCGCACTTGCGGCTGCCGCCATGGTGCTGGTCTGTGGACTGGGGCTGGGACTGGTCAGCCCGGTCGCCATGGCTCGCACCGTGCTGGATCTTTCCAGTACGGCACTTCCCGTCGAGTTGATGGATTGGGGCGACTACCGGCTGGAAACCGACACCACGCTGCCAGCTGCCAGCGTTGCCGCCGGCGGTGATTCTGGCTGGCAGCCGACCCGATCGGGACTGATCTACCCGCTCGCGACAGGGCAGTCGCTGTGGATCCGCTTCACGCTGCCACCAGCGCCGGACGCGGAACGCTGGTACCTGGAGATTCCTTATCCGTCGGTCAACCGCGTGTCGCTTTTTACACTGGATAGCGCTGGCCAGTGGAACGAGCAGAGCGCCGGCGATACGATCGCCGTCAATGCCTGGCCCGTCCCGCACCGCCATCCGCTTTTGCCCATAGGCGTGTCTGCCGAGGAGCCAAAGAAATATCTTGTGCTTATTGAAAATTCACACAGCTTCAGCGCCCCACTGCGCTTTGTCAGTGAAAGTTACCTGAGCCGCAGCGAGCAGCGCACCTCGCTGATTTTGGGGATCTTCTTCGGGCTGGCGGGACTGGCGGTGATGTTGGCAGCGCTCAGCGCCGTGTCGCTGCGCGACACAGCCTATGGTCTCTACGTCGTGAGCGTGGCACTGATGGCGCTGACGCAGGCTGCAATGACAGGTATTGGCGGCCTGCACCTCTGGCCCAAACTGCCTGCCTGGAACGATTTGTCGTCGCTGGTGCTGCCAGTGCTGACGGTGGCCTCGTTGCTCTGGTTCTCCTCTGCCGCGGTGTCCATGCCGGCACGGTCCCGCTCGCTGCACCGTCTCCTGCTGGGTCTGGGCGGCCTGGGCATCGTCGCGAGCGCAGGCATCGTTGTCATCGAGCCTTCGCACCGCTTTCAGCTCGTGGTGTCTTACATTGTCATAGCGATGATCACCGCCGTCCTGGCCCTGCTCTGGGCCCGACGGCGCGGTGATCGCTACGGCGGCTGGCTGCTGCTCGGCGGCCTGCCGTTGCTCGCGCTTTCAGTCTTTCCACTGGCCCGTCTCAGTGGCCTGATTCCCGTCAGCTTTCTCACGATGTACGGCATGCAGATCGGCATCGCGATTGAGTTGCCGATTGTCATGGTGATCCTGATGTTCCGCAGTCAGCTCCGCCGCGAAAACCTGCGAAGAATCCAGGGTCTGGACCGGGTGGACCCGTCCACCGGACTGATCAATGAAGCCGTGTTCACAGAACGCCTGGCGCGCATGATGGCCCGCGCAGGACGCTTCAAGCACCAAAGTGCGGTGCTGCTGATTGACCTGGTCAACACAGAGCAGGTGCAGCGCGACTTTGGCCGCCGGGCGGCAGAAGAGTTGCCCCTGCGGCTGGCGGCGCGGCTGTTATCGACGGCGCGGGAGATCGACAGTGCTGCGCGCCTGAGCGAGCAGCGCTTTGGCATGGTGGTAGAGGGGCCGATGACCGCCGAAGAGGCGGCCACGCTGGGGCCGCGCATTGTGGCGCGCTGCCTGATGCCCTACAAAGGCCTGCCCGAGGCCTGTGTGGCCCAGGTGCGGGTAGCCTACGCGCTGGTGCCACGCCAGGGGCCCAGCCCCGAGATCGTACTGGCCCGCCTGGCGCAGCGGTTGACCAACATACCGGCCGAAAGCAAACGGGCGGTGTTCATGGTGCCGGATTACAAGGCCCCCACGGTCGCTCACTACGTGTAGCTCCCTGCCCCCCGAGGGGGCCGCTGCGCCTGCGGACTGGCAAAGCCAGATCCGCGGCCCCTGCTTGGCTGAAGAGCTCCCACATTCGCTCAAACTTTGCTTTTTGGGACGGACTTGCTGCCAGCCACGGTTGCGCGCGGATGCGCGGCGTCGTAGACCTTGGCCAAGTGCTGAAAATCCAGCCGGGTATACACCTGCGTGGTGGTGATGTTGGCGTGGCCCAGCAGCTCCTGCACCGCGCGCAAATCGCCGCTGGACTGCAACACATGACTCGCAAATGAATGCCGCAGCATGTGTGGATGCACCGGCGTGGCCAGCCCCGCCTGTAGCGAGCGCTGCTTGAGCCGCACCCGGATGTGCTGCGGCGTGAGACGCGTGCCGCGCTGGCTGATGAACAGCGCCGCGTTGTCACCAGCCCATGCGCTGCGCACGGTCAGCCAGGCCTGCAACGCCTCCAGCGCCTTGCTGCCCACCGGCACGCTGCGCCGCTTCGAGCCTTTGCCCAGCACATGCGCCTCAGCCGCCTGCAGGTCCACCCAGCCGCGCGCCTGGCTGCTGGCCACGGCGTCCAGCCCGGTCAGCTCGCCGATACGCAGGCCGCAGCCATACAGCAGCTCGGTGATGCAGTGGTCTCGCGCCTGCAGCGCCGGATCGGCGTCGCCCGGCCCTGCAAAAGCGGCCAATTGCACCGCTTCATCCACGCTCAGGGCCTTGGGCAGGGGTTTGGCCGCCTTGGGCGCGCGCAGATCCTGCACCGGGTTGCTGGCGACCAGGCCCTCGCGCCCCAGCCAGGTGTAAAAGCCGCGCCAGCCCGACAGGATGAGCGCGATGCCGCGGCCGCTGCGACCACCGCCGTGCATCTGCGCGACCCAGCGCCGCATGTGCATGTTTTGCACGCCGGGCAATGTCACGCCGGCCTGGCGGCAGTGAGCCTGCAGTTTTTGCAGGTCCAGCGCGTACAGCTCGACCGTGCGCTGGGCCAGGCGTTTTTCAACCCGCACATGTTCGAGGTAGCGCTCGACCAGCGGGTCGTTGTCATGTACCGCCTCCGGCATGGCAGCGTCAAGCCTGCTTGGGTTCGGCGCCTGCCCGGCCATGGTGCTGCGGGCCTGGGTTAATCGGCGTGGGGCCGCAGACGCGACAAGGCCGCACCGGCGAGCTCGCCGATCCGTTCGAGAAAATCAGTGCCCATGCCGGCGCTGAAGCGCTCAGGGTCCGGCGAGGCCAGCACCAGCATGCCAAAGGCTTGTGGCGACTTGCCGGGACGCAGCGAAGGGCCGCCCCGAGCAAGTTCAGCCCCCTCGGGGGGCAGCGAAGTACGCGAAGCGACAAGCGTGGGGGCCATCGAACGCAGCGGGATCAGCGCCACCGACATCGCCTGCGCCGGGTCGGGCAGCCAGCTGACGGCCTCGAAGCCGGAGTTGATGCCGCAGTACGGCGCGGTCAGTGACGAGGCAAAGGTCTGTGTGTCCTCGCTGACACCGGTCGAAAAATCTTCCATCGAAAAGATGCCGTTGACGTGCCAGACCTTGATCGCCGCCTGCGGCACGCCAAACTGCGCCTGGATCTCGCGCACGATGGTGTCGGGCAGGTCGCGTGCGTGGGCCGTGAGCAGCAGGTTGAGCGTGCATTGCTGCAGCTTGTCGGCGATGCCGACGTTTTCGTTGCCGTAGCGGATCATTTCAACCACCTTGGCCTCCAGCCCCTTGATCTTGTCGCGCAGCATGCCGGCCTGGCGCTCCTGCAGGCTGACCGCGCGGCCGCCATGGCCGCTGGACAGCTGCACCGTCGCGAGCAGCTCGGCGTGGCGCTCGAAAAAGTCCGGCGTGTTGGCCAGAAAGTTGGCAATGTCGTCTTCGGTGATCGGGTTGTGGATGGAGCGTTCGCTTGGATTCATGTTCTTGGTTTTTCCGTTAAGTCGACAAAATCTGCAGGTTCAAAGGTGGTCAGGGACTTCTATCGAGGCGTCAAACACCGTGGTGGCCGGCCCGGTCATCAGCACCGGCGCCGTCTTTGCATCCACGCCGCCTTGCCACTCAATGGTCAGCGTGCCGCCATGTGTCAGCACATCGACCCGCGCGTCCAGCAGGCCCAAGCGTATGCCAGCGACCACCGCCGCGCAAGCCCCGCTGCCGCAGGCCAGGGTTTCGCCGGCGCCGCGTTCATAGACTCGCAGGCGGATCTGGCTGCGAGAGACGATTTGCATGAAACCGGCGTTGACCCGGCGCGCAAAACGCACATGGCCCTCGATCAGCGGCCCGTCCTGCAGCACAGGCGCCGCCTCCACATCGTCCACCAGTTGCACCGCATGCGGGTTGCCCATGGACAGAACCGCTATAAAAACAGGAGCTTCTTGCGCCTGTCCGGCAAGGGTCAGGGGCCATTTTTGCCATGAATACACGCCTTGGGGCGTCAACCCGGTCGCGTCGAAAGGCACACGTTCCGGCTCAAAGATGGGCGCACCCATGTCCACCGTGACGCGGCCGTCCGGCTGCAGGCGCGGCTCGATCACGCCGCTCAGGGTCTTGACGCGCACGCTGTCCTTGTTGGTCAGCCCCTGCTCGCGCACAAAACGCAAAAAGCAGCGCGCGCCGTTGCCGCACTGCTCGACCTCACCGCCGTCGGCGTTGTGGATCACGTATTCAAAGTCAATGCCCGCCTCGCTGGCCGGCCGCACCGACAAAATCTGGTCAGCGCCTACGCCGAAGTGGCGGTCCGCCAGAAAGCGGTACTGGCCGGGCGTGAGGTTCAATCGCTCGCGGGTCTCGTTGAGCATGACAAAATCATTGCCTGCCCCCTGCATCTTGGTAAATCGGATCAGCATCCCCGCATTATCCGCCGAGGCTGCAGCCCATCGGCACAACAGAAAGACACCCATGCGCATCCCCGACTGGACCCCCGCCCTCAAACCCCAACCGCAAGACCTGGTGGACGCCATCCTGAAACGCCGTGGGGGCACGCTGATCAACCTCGACAAGGCGCTGCTGTGGAGCGAGCCACTGGCGCGCGCCTGGAACGTCTACCTGGGCGCAGTGCGTACCGGCCTGCCGACCAGCCGCAAACTGCGCGAACTCGGCATCTGCACGGTGGCGCTGCTGACCGGCGCGGCCTATGAATACAAGCACCATGCGCCGGATTTTTTGACCGCTGGCGGAACGCAAGCAGAGCTGGATGCGTTGAATGTGCTGATCAAAGCCGATGCACGCGTCTCAGCCGATCACCCCGCGCTGGGCGAAGTCGAGCAATTGGTAGTGCGTTACGCCGCGCAGATGACGCTGGACGTGAAGGTCAGCGACGACGTGTTTGAAGGCCTGCGCGGGCACTTCGACACCACCGAGCTGGTCGAGCTGACCAGCGCGATTGCCACCTACAACATGGTTGCGCGGTTTTTGGTGGCGCTGGGGGTGTCGCCGGAGGAATAAAAAGGGGGCCGCGATAGCCCCGTTTTGTCACCCGCACGGAGACATGAAAAAACCGCCTGCAGGCGGTTTTTTCATTGAAGCTCAAGCCGCTTTTCTAGCCGCTCTATTCGCTCGACAAGCCTGTCATATCGAGTGTGTTGCGTCGCGCTCTCGGTGTACATGTCGCCCAAGTCGCGCTTGATACCGCCAACTGCGGATTCCAGGTTCGCCAGGCGCTGCTTGATTTCGCGCGCATCCTCTTTCACCGCGCCTACGTCGGTACGTATGACTCTGAGGTTCTCCAGGATGAGGTTTTCGACGTTTTCCACCGGTTCAGTTTACTCCTTTACAGGTTACATCAGTAGTGTCCTTTTTAATCAATGCCGAAACGCCGCAAAGCCAATGCTGGTGCGGGTTACGAACGATTCATGGGCGTCCACGATTTGAATTTGAATCTCGGCGCCTGAGACATTCTGCAGCTTAGGCATGGGCTGGTTCGGGCACCGTGAACATGGTGACGACCGGGTGGCCCATAGAGGGAATTGGAAATTCGGTGAGCTACAAGACTGTGGCCTCCTTGAGGTTCGCCACTGCTTCTTCGACCGTTTCCCCCTGCGCAGTGGTACCGGTCTCGGGATTGAGTGCGACGAAACCACCTTCTTCGGCGTGGGTAAGGACTGCAGTTAGCTCCATGAACGTACTCCTGGTTTGACAGCGCCCCATTGTCTCGCGAACCGAACTGCAGCGCCCAACGTTGAAGTCACCCGCGCTGCGCGGCTTTATCGCTCAGCGCCCGTGTGGACTGCCGTTAGGCTGTATGCGTGATTGCAAGACCTGACCCCCTGCTGCGTGCGCGATTGCAAGGCGTGACCCCCTGCTGCGTGCGCGATTGCAAGGCGTGACCCCCTGCTGCTGCTGGTGATCCTCTGCTGGTGAAATGCTGCTGAAAAGTGTGATGTCAAGACTTGACCCCTTTCACTTCCTTTGGGGGAGTCGGTTCCGGTAGCTGGGAGTAAAGGGCTTCGACGATCTGTTTTGTGGCGAGTACGCAGGAAAGCGCTTCGCTACGAAGCACTACTGGGTGAGACATGACATCGTGCTTGCTCGGATGGAGGATACGATTTCCGGTGAAGCGAACGGTTTCCATCGACGAAGACAAGCTCGGAAGCACTACAGACACTTCTTGCTGGAGATCCCAGAGCGACTTGTCTTCTCGTCTACCCTCGGTAGTGACGCTCACAAGTTCGATGCCAAGGCGACTTGCGTTGGCCTTCATTGCGTACTCGACGAGAGAGCGAGATAGCGCGATGGCGGCAAGCCACAGACCGAAGGTGAAGGCTCTATAGACTTCTGTCAGTCGGTGCCGCGCGAGGTCGCGCAGTGAGTCAGTTCGGCGATCAATGAGAACCGGGCGCAGCAGGCGAAGGTTCTGCGCCCATCGATCAGGTTGGAACCACGGTGTCTGTACGACTTGGATTGCACCGTCTATGTTGAAGCCACGTTCGTACCACTCGTGCATCCACTCAAATTCGCCTTCCTCGTTGTCGCGAGAATCTCGCCACCGTTCCAAAGCAAAGGCCAGCGCTTGCAGCCGATATGGTTTCGGGTTTGCATCATCCGTCGTTTCGAGAATGTCCAGAAACTCGCCGAGACCAGCAGCCTTTAGATGGGCACGCTGGATCGCAGGCCCGTGCTCGACTACGATTTCGTAGTAGTTGTTGCGGTGCGCCGGTGGTACAGACAAGAGCGGCGGGTCGGCTAAGTCGGAAACGAGTTCAGAAAGAGTTCGGTCAACATCGTTGATCTGACGATTCAGCTTATTCAGCAGCTCGACTATTCGGTCAAGCTTCGGGCCAGTTGCGAACTGAAAATGGTCAAGCTCATCAAAAGTGGTCAACGCGAGCAGTTCATCGAACGCCTGCTTCGCGAGGGCGAGTGTGACGTTCAGTTGATCGGACATGGTTTGCGCGCGGTTGTTGATGACGCCGTACATTTGAATTCACCGGCCCGAAAGGCTTTTCGTGCAAGGCCGGTGGAATGATAGGTTGGGCCTCGCGGGGTCATTGCACTGACGAACCGAATAACACGTTTTTTAATCGCGCGATGTCAGCACGTAGCTGACTAACGCCGCTGAGCTGAGGCACCCCAAGAAAGTCAAGGTAGTCGACCTCAGCCTCTGTCACGAGCAACTTTAGAAGCAAACAAACCCAATCCTCACCGTCAATCAGTTGTTTGTCATCCAGCAATAGACGCCCCGTATTTGCAAACTCAAGTCGCGCATAAAGCCACATGCTTTCACGCCGAAGAAAATTCTTCACTTCTTCTACGGAACCGTGTTCGTCAAGCAAGGGTTTGAGCGATTGCGTGATTAGGGAATCGGCGTAGTCCCACAAACCCTGATTGAGGGGATGGCGGACTCCATTGCCAACCTCATCGTGATACGACTCAGTACTAACAAAAAGAGAGCGCACTGGTGCGTAGGCTTTAGCCTCTTCGAGCACCCAGCGCCGACATGCGAGCTTTCGATCAGCTGAATCGACGACAGCGGAAATTCTGTTTAGAACAACGCGCATCATCTCGTTTCTTAGGGACTCGGGCTGCTGCTGGAGAAAATTGCTAGTCGTAGTGTTTTTGCTGTGTTCGTCGTCAATGAACGACATGTGAACCTGGAGCATTATCTGTTTTGTCCACTCGTCATTTTCGACTTGACGACGCCATGCGAAAGACGGGGCGATTGTTCTCAAGATGCGGTTCATGAATGTCATTCAGTGTTTCCTTGTTGAAACAATCTACCCAAGCGACCGTTTAGTCCAACTTTGATGTATCCCGCAAAACTGCGCAATAACATGGCGAGTGGTCACATAATATGGCGCCCGCCAGCTTTAAACCATCTTTGTTTTCATGGAGTTACGTCAATACGCGGTGCACGGGGTCAGGTATATTCTTTCTCACACAATCGCCGTCCCCGGTCTATGTCTGCCTGCTCGCCCGCGACACCCCGCATGTTATGACAAGGCACCCACCCCTCGCAACGCCAGCAACTCCTGCATCAACACCAGCAAGGGCACAGGCTCAATGCCCCCGGTCATGGGGAATTTTGCATTGGCGCTGCTTACAACGATGCGGCGGGTCGCCACCACGTCATCGCATGGAAGATGAAAACCCCGGCTTACCGTGGGCGCGCTGGAGCGTTTGCTTTCTATGGCCCAGACCTTGTTACCGGGCAGTTCAAGCAGCAGGCCAATTTCGGCATCTCCTTCGTAGAACGAGGGCCTGCGGTCTTGACCCCAATGTAAAACATCGTTTGACATCAACAAAGCAAACGACTATAGTCTCAAAGACCGCCTCACTCTTTACCGCACACCACCATGCAAGTCTCTTTACGCAAACTAGGCAACTCCACTGGCCTCACCTTCCCGCCCGCGTTGCTGCGCGACCTGGGATTGGTCGCAGGGCAGATCGTCACCTTGGACAAAACAGCGGATGGCAAGCTGCTGCTGAGCCCGCAACGCGAGCGCCGCAAATACACAGCGGCTGAACTCAACGCGCAGTGCAAACCCAAAGCGCCCATGCCTGCGGACCTGGTGGCCTGGGAGCAGATGCGGCCCATGGGCAACGAGGCGCTTTGATGCGCCGCACCAGTACCCAGCAAGGAGGCATCGTCATGATCACCGTGGATCCGACGGTGGGCGGCGAGATGCGGGGCACGCGTCCAGTGCTGGTGTTGTCGAACCAGGATTTCAACCAGGGTGGGCGCGCGCTGGTGGCGCCCATCACCCAGGGCGGAAATTTTGAGCGTGTGGCCGGATGGGCCGTCACGCTGATGGGTTGCGGTATTGCAACCCAAGGGGCCGTCGTCATCAGCCAGTGCCGGGTGCTTGATCTGGCAGTGCGACGTGCCAAGCGTATTGAAACGGTGCCCGCAGATGTGCTGGATGAGTGTCTGGCCAAGCTGGAGGCGATTACCGCGCGCTGACAGAATTGAAGGGTTATTTCACGCTCCACAAACCAAGGCGCGCGCGTTGGCTGGTGGTCACGGCCAGCGGGCGCAGGCGTTCACCGTCAACGCGGTACCAAACGACGCGGACCGGCTGCACCATCCCACTGCCACAAGGCCCCGTCCCCGGTGAGCGCAATCGTTGCCGTGTCGCCCGCGGCCACCGCCATCACGTTGCCGAGCAGCTTCTTCGGTTGCACGCCGAAGCCCTCGCCCCAGACCCACAGACTGCCATCGGCACGGATCGCGGCCGAGTGACGCGAGCCCGTGGCGATCGTCGCCGCCGCGTCGAAGATGCGGCCCCAACTGTCGGCTTTGTCGCCCAGGCCGTGTGACGACAAGGGGCCAAAACGATTGCCACCGGTGCCCATGACCCCACCGTCTCGGCGCAGGTACAAGGCGTGCCCGGTGTGCGCCTTCACGGCCACGGCATCGTGCGCCGTGGCCACGAATTCGCTGGTCGCCGAAAGGCGCCCGTCGCCATACTGGCCGCGATGCGCCAGCCCCTTGACATAGAGCGTGCCGTCGCGCGTGACGTAGTAATCGGCACCGTCGCCGATGCTCGCAGCCACCACGTCGGCGGCGACGCGCCGCACGGCGACACCAGCCGCCCGGCCGTACCACAGCACCTGCGCCCGGTCGATGGCGAACCAACCTGAGCGCCCCGCAGCGAAGCTGGCCACGCCTTGCATCAGCAGCGCGGCCTGCGCCGGCGCTTCTGACCAGGTCAGGAGCGAGCCGTCCTTGAGCAAGGCGAAGTACGCGTCCTGGCTGACCCCCACCTGCACCACGGTGTCGCGCATGCGCTGCGGCGCGCCGCGGCCGAACCAGCCATAGGCTACGCCGGCCAGCAACGCCATGTGGCGCTCGTAGTAAGACGCCAGTTCAGGTCCGGAGCTGTCGGCGCGCGCGATGGGGCTGGACATGAGCGTGACGAGCCAGAGAATCAGGACGACTACAGCGCGCGGTGCCATCGCTGGTTGGCGCAGCTCAGAGCTTGGCGCCGGCACGACGCAGCATATCGGCGATGGCGCGTTGCCCGCGTTGCTCGGCATGCGCCAGCGGCGTCACGCCCTGCGCGTCGGCGAGTTGCAGCTTGGCGCCATGCGCGATAAGCAGGCGCACGATCTGGGTATGGGCCGCGCCGCCGTCACCCAGGATGATGGCCTCGAGCAGCGCAGTCCAGCCCAGGCGGTTGACATGGTCGACGTCGATCGACGTCTTCAGCAACTCGCGCACCGTCTCTACATGGCCA
>NZ_JBDNGU010000029.1:0-2391 GCF_041689105.1 Polaromonas sp.
GACGCGCCGCCGGGCCGCCCCAAGGCGCGAAGGCCCCCTCGGGGGACAGCGCATTACACGAAGTGAAAAGCGTGGGGGCGACATGCCGCGCCGCCGGGCCGTCCCAAGGCGCGAAGGCCCCCTCGGGGGGCAGCGCATTACGCGAAGTGAAAAGCGTGGGGGCCAGCTACCCGAGGCCGCACCACTCGGCAAAGCGGCGGAAGGCGTCTGCCCACAAGGCCCAGGCGGCCGCCAGAATCAGCAGACCGCCGGCCGCCCGGGTGCCCCAGTCCTGCCGCGCCTGGTTGCCCCGGCCCTGCAGCTTGTCGTATATCAGTGGCACGAGCACCAGAGACAGGCTGCTGCCGGCCGCGAATAGCGCCATTGACAGCGCACCCTGGAGCGGCCCGCCACTGAGCGAGGCCACCAGCAGCGCCGAGTAGAGCAGGCCGCAGGGCATGAAGGCCCACAACGCGCCGGTAGCGAAAATGCCGCCACGCGCCGCAGCCAGCGGCCGGATACGCGACCAGACTACCCGGCCGGCATGGCTGACCCAGACCGGCTGGCGCGCCTGGGTCAACAGCATCAAGCCCCAGAGCAGTACGATCAGGTGAAACAGGGTCCAGAACGGCCGCAACGCTGCTGTTTGTGTGGTGAGCCAGGCCAGACTCTGGACGGCGGCCGCAGCAGCGGCGCCCGCCAGCGAATAACCCGTCAGACGGCCGACCTGAAAACTCCAGAGCGAGCGCGAAGATGAGCCGGAATCCTGGCGCGGTCCCATCCGGGAAATGCCCGCGCAGGCCGCGCCACACATGGCCGCGCAATGCGGACCACCGGCCAGCCCCATCAACAGCGCAGTGACAGCCAGCGTGGTGCTCATGCGCGGCGACGGTTCAGATGATGCGCGAAAACTTCGCGCGGTTGCGGTCGGCCTGCAGGTAGCGGTCAAACACCATGGCCACGGCCCGCACAAAGAACCAGCCCTGGGCCGTGACCTGGATACCGGCGTCATCCATCACCAGCAGCCCCGCTTCAGCAAGCTCACCCAGCTGCTTGAGTTCGGTGGCAAAGTAGCTGTGAAAATCAAGCAGCCAGGCCAGCTCAATCGATTCAAACAGCACCTGCCCCTGGCACATCAGCGCCATGATCACGGCGCGGCGCGCCAGGTCATCACGGCTCAGCGCCAGCCCGCGTGCCACCGGAAACCGCCCCTGGTCCAGATGGTCACAGTACTCTTCCATGGTCTTGGCGTTCTGGCTGTAGGTCGCACCTATGCGGCCAATGGCCGAAACACCCAAGCCGATCAGGTCGCAGTCAGGCTGGGTGCTGTAACCCTGGAAGTTGCGGTGCAGACGACCCTGGCGCTTGGCCACGGCCAGCGCGTCCTCGGGCAGCGCAAAATGATCCATGCCGATATAGACGTAACCTGCGGCTATGAAAGCCGCGAGCGACTGCGTCAGCATGGCCACCTTGGCAGCAGCCCCCGGCAAATCGGCTGTGATGATGCGTCGTTGCGGCTTGAAACGCTCAGGCAGATGCGCGTAGGCGTACAGCGCGATGCGGTCGGGTCGCAACTGCACCACCTGGGCCAGCGTCCGCGCAAAAGACTCGGGCGTCTGGCGCGGCAGGCCGTAGATCAGGTCCATGTTGATGGAGTCGAAACCAATCTCACGCGCCTGCACCATGAGAGCGCTGACCTGCTCAAACGGCTGGATGCGATGCACGGCTTTTTGCACATCCGGATCGAAATCCTGCACACCAAAGCTCAGACGGTTAAAGCCGAGATCGGCCAGGGCGCGCAAGCGCGTGGCGTCAACCGTCCTTGGGTCAATCTCGATCGAGTATTCGCCACCCGGCGCAAGGGCAAAGCTGCGCCGCAGCATGGCCATCAACTCGCGCAATTCGTCGTCGGACAGGAAGGTGGGCGTGCCACCGCCCAGATGCAGCTGAGTCACGGTCTGTCCCGTGCCAAGCTGGGCCGTGTGCAGGTCAATCTCGCGGCTCAGATAGCGCAGGTAGCTCGCTGCCCGGCTGTGGTGCTTGGTGATGATCTTGTTGCAGGCGCAGTAATAACAAACCGATTCGCAAAACGGAATGTGCACATACACCGACAGCGGCAAGGCCAGCACGGATGGACCATCGCGGCGCTGGACCAGGGCCTGACCGTAGTCCGCAGCGCTGAAAGCCTCGACAAAACGGTCCGCCGTCGGGTAGGAGGTGTAGCGGGGCCCAGCGATGTCAAATCGTTGCAGCAGGACGGGCATTTCAGAGGTCATCGCAGGATTCTCATGGTGATGTCTGACTGTGCAGCGCGCACCTCCAGGGGAGCTTGATCTGGATCAAACGCACCCCCACAACGGAGCCAGACAATTTGATCCAGATCAGAAAAGGCAGCGCCATGAAGGAACCCCC
>NZ_JBDNGU010000030.1:0-5112 GCF_041689105.1 Polaromonas sp.
CGGCTGGCGCTCAGAGCGCTTCTATGTCGCCAATCCCGCGTGCATGCCCAATCGCGCCACTTTAATGACCAGCCGCATGCCCTCGCTGCATGGCGTGCGCTCCAACGGAATTGCACTTTCCGCAGAGGCCACCACCTTTGTCGAGCTACTGCGTGCAGCGGGATACACGACAGCGTCTAGCGGGAAAATCCACCTGCAGCCAATGCTGGGCGAGGGTCCCATATTGCGCCGGCCGCCCGGAGTCGGTATCCCGCCACCCGAAGATCTGGCCGAGGCGCGCCACGCTGAGAAGAACGGCATTTCGTACGACCAGGAGCGCATCTCGCGGTGGCAATCTGATCCGACCCATGATCTTTCGCTGCCGTACTACGGCTTTGACGAAGTGCATCTAACCATGATGCATGCCGACGGCGCGCACGGCCATTACGGGCGCTGGCGCAACAACCGGCACCCGAACGCCGATACTGAACTGGTGGGCCCCGAAAATGCGATCCCGCAGAGCAGTATCGAGGCGCTGCAGGCGTGGCGCACCGCCGTGCCCGAAGAGCTCTACTCGACAACCTACATCAAGGAACAAGCGCTGGGGGTCCTTCGTCGCCAAGCGGCGACAGGTGAGAGTGCCGCGCCCTTCTTCCTGCATTGTTCATTCCCCGATCCGCATCATCCTTTCACGCCACCAGGCAAGTATTGGGACATGTACGATCCCAAGGAAATGCAGCTACCCCCGGCTTACCAGCCCAATGTCGGAACGCCTCCTCCACCGCTAGCGCATCTCTTGGCC
Source organism: Polaromonas sp. (assembly GCF_041689105.1). Classification (GTDB taxonomy): domain Bacteria; phylum Pseudomonadota; class Gammaproteobacteria; order Burkholderiales; family Burkholderiaceae_C; genus Polaromonas. Next base: position 782 of record NZ_JBDNGU010000030.1, read on the forward strand.
GAGCGCGATGAGGGTCGCGCCGACCGAAATTCGTGGATGCTGCAGGCGGTGACCGAGCGAGATGTTCGCGAAGCCTTGGCGTTGACTTATGGCTCGATCACCATGATTGATGACGCCGTGGGCGAACTTCTAGCAGAGCTCGAACGTCTTGACCTGCATCGCAATACGGTGGTGGTCTTCACCAGTGACCACGGAGATTACATGGGCGACCATCAGCTGATGTTTAAGGGGCCGATTCACTACGATGGCCTGATCCGGGTACCATTCATCTGGGCCGACCCGCAGGCCACGTCCAACGCGCCTGCCAAGTCTGCTGCGCTTGCAGGAACTGTGGACATCGGCGCGACCATCCTCGCCCGTGCAAGCGTTCAACCCTTTAACGGCATGCAGGGGCGCAGCCTGCTGCCGGTCATCGACGGTACGGCAACCGGAGTGCGCGAGGCAATCATCGTCGAAGAGGACAACCAGCGCGCCTTCCTTGGTTTTGATCGCCCCGTGCGTATGCGAACACTGGTGACAGATCGATGGCGCCTTACGGTTTATCGCGGCGTTAAATGGGGTGAGCTCTACGACCTTCACGACGACCCGCTTGAACTCAACAACCGCTGGAGCGACCCCGCGTTGCTACCTGTGCGCGAACAGCTATTGATGCAACTTGTGCAACAAATGCAGGAGCTGGCAGACGACAGCCCGTTGCCAACTTCCCGTGCCTAAACCTCCGAACCAACGCCAGAGAGACCTCGCCCCAATGCCTGCGAACGAATCCATCCCCAGCCCTGCCGCCGACTTTGCGCGCGCGCGTCTCGCCGAACTCAGCATGCTCATTGACGGCGAATGGAGCGGAGGCAGCGAGGGTACCTCCGAAGACGTGCTCAACCCGGCCACCGGCCAACTCTTGGGTCGGCTGCCGCACGCTTCGGCGGCCGACCTGGAGCGTGCTGTTGTCGCCGCTGATCATGCCTTCGCCTCGTGGTCCCGCACACCAGCAATCGAACGTTGCGGCATCCTGCTTCGCGCCGCGCGGCTCATGCGTGAACGCAGTGAGATCATCGCGCATATCCTGGTCATGGAGCAAGGCAAGCCCCTGGCCGAAGCGCGTGGTGAGATTGTCGGCGCCATCGAAATATTCGAGTGGTATGCGGAGGAAGGTCGACGGATCTACGGCCGCGTGATTCCGTCGCGCCAGCCGCGCACGCGTCACCTAGTAATGCGCGAGGCCGTTGGCCCGGTTGCCGCCTTCACGCCCTGGAATTTTCCGGCGCTGACCCCTGCGCGAAAAATAGCTGGCGCATTGGCCTCGGGCTGCACCTGCGTCATTAAGCCAGCGGAAGAAACGCCGGGCACCGCGCTGGAACTCGCGCGCGCCTGCGTCGATGCAGGTCTTCCGAGAGGTGTGCTCAACGTCGTTTTTGGTGTGCCCGCGCAGGTTTCGGATTTCCTGCTTCGTGCGCCACAAATCCGCAAGATCACTTTTACCGGGTCTACAGCCGTCGGCAAACAACTCGCAGCGGCAGCCGCGCTGCACGGCGCCAAGCGCTGCACGATGGAGCTCGGCGGCCACGCACCGGTCATTGTGGCCGACGATGCCGACATTGAGGCGGCCGTAAAACTGTGCGTGGCGTCACGCTTTCGCAATGCCGGTCAGGTCTGCGTCGCAGCTTCGAGGTTTTTCGTCCAGCAGGCGGTCTATCCGGAATTTCTCGAGCGCTTCGTCGAGGCTACGCATGGTCTGAAGCTGGGCAGCGGTCTGGCGCCCACCACCGGTATGGGACCGCTCGCCAATGCGCGCCGGCTCGAAGCCATGACCAGCTTTGTTGACGATGCCCTGCAGCGCGGGGCCCGGATAGCTACGGGGGGAAAGCGGCACGATGGCGCTGGCTTCTTCTGGCAACCCACCGTGCTCACCGATCTGCCCGATAACGCTCTCGCCATGCGAGTCGAAACGTTCGGCCCGGTTGCACCAATCGTTGGTTTCTCAAGTCTGGATGAAGCTCTGCAGCGCGCCAACGCCGTGCCCTTCGGCCTGGCGGGCTACGCTTTCACCACCTCGGCCGCGACCGCGATGACGCTGTCAGATCAATTGCAGGTCGGAATGCTGGGCATCAATACGCTGGGAATCTCGCTCGCCGAGGCACCGTTTGGCGGTGTTAAAGAAAGCGGCTACGGCAGCGAAGGCGGCACTGAAGGCCTCGATGCTTACCTCTCTACCAAGTTCTTGGCTCACACCACGTAACGCGTTTGCAAAAAATTTCAAGGAGACAATTCATGCGACTCATCCGAATCACTGCCTTTGCCCTTTTCGCCGCCGTTTCGCTCGGCGCCACGGCTCAGACTTATCCCGCGCGGCCGGTCAACATGATCGTCAACTTTCCACCAGGCGGAGCTACCGATCTGGCCGGACGCGCGCTGAGCGCGGCGATGGGGCAAACGCTCAACCAATCTATCGTCATAGAGAACCGAGCCGGAGCGGGCGGGGCCATCGGAGTTGGCGCCATCAGCGCGGCGCCCAGGGATGGCTATCACATCGGCTTCATCGCCGTCGCCGCGCTGACCACGCTTCCGCAGATACGCAAGGTGCCCTACCAGCTCGATTCTGTTGACTACATTTGCCAGGCCTTCGACCTGCCGGTGTTCATGTTGACCACCCAAGGATCGCGCTTTAAGTCGGTTCGCGAGCTTGTAAGTTACGCCAAAGAAAATCCCGGAAAAGTCAACTATGCCACCGTCGGGCCTGGCACGCTGCCGCATATGGCAGCCATGGATTTCGCGCGCAAGGCCGATGTGGAATTGACACACATCCCTTTTCAGGGCGAGGCACCAGCAGTCACTAATCTGTTGGGCGGCCACGTCGATCTTTATTTCGGCACCAACGCTGTCGCGACGACACACAATCTGAGGCGCCTGTCTATTGCGACAGACAAGCGCGTTCCGGAGGCGCTCGACACGCCAACCTTGAAAGAACTCGGCTATCCTGTCAGCTGGTCAATCAAGGGCGGAGTGATCTTACCGGTCGGAGTGGACGCACGGGCGCGGCAGGCACTTGAGCAGGCCTGCAAAACGGCCGTCGCGGGACCGCAATATCGCAGCGCGATGCAGCAGATGAAAATGAATGTCGCTTACGCCTCCGGCGAGGACTTCAAGTCCGCAGTATTGGCCGAATCAGGCAGGAACCGCGTGCTGCTGCGTGAGGCCGGGCTTCTGGCACCGTAGCCGTAGCGCCGACTCCAATGCCTTCCGCCGCGCTCCGCTTTTATCACCGCGTCGACGACCCATGGAGCCATCTTCTGCTGCAGGTGCTACCGCGCCTGCAGACCAAATACGACGTCAACATCGAATGCCTCACGGTACCTGTGGCGCCACCCGAATACTCGCCACGCGCTGACATGCTCGACTGCCACGCCCTGCGCGACGCGCAGGACCTGTGCCGATATTTAGAACTCCACTTCAGCACAAACGGCCAGACGCCCTCGAAAGCTGCAGCCGCATTGGCGGCGCGGTGCCTGCTCGCCGTTGAAGATTCAACCCTTTACCTGGACTTGGCACAATCGCTAGGGGAGGCGCTGTTCACCGTCGATGACGCGCGCCTTAATGCGATTTGCCGAAAGTCGCCAATGATCTCCTCCGAAGAGGCGCTCGATCAGTTGGAGCGCAACCAGCAGCGGCTCCTGCGCGAGGGTCACTTTCATGGTGGCATGATCGGCTTCGGAGCCAACTGGTACTGGGGTGTGGACCGGCTGTCTCATCTGGAGCATGACCTGCTCGTGGGCGGCCACCGCCGCACCAACGCCAGCGTGGGCCTGCTAACGCATCGCGAAGAGTCCTCGTCGCCAAGCTTGCATGTTGACACGAGCGCACCCCTGCTCGAAATAGATTTCTACTGCACCTTTCGCAGTCCTTATGCCTACCTTGCCGCGCCGCGCGTGTTCGCGCTAGAGCAGCGTTACCCAGTACGGGTACGCCCCCGGCTCATGCTGCCAATGAAAATGGCTGGTTTTGTCATTCCAGAGTCCAAGTCGCGGTACTTTCGCTTCGATCCGGCGCGCGAGGCCCTGCGCCTCGGCATGCCTTTCGGCAACTTCTACGACCCCTACGGACGCGGACTCGAACGCGCGATGGCGCTGGCTGACCTGGCTGCGGACGGGGGCCAGCTAGCTTCGTACATCCTCTCTGTGACGCGCGGCGTCTGGGCCGAGGGCCTCGACCTGGCCAGCGACGAAGGGCTGCGTGTGTGTGTCGAGCGAGCCGGCCTCGATTGGCAGGTCGCCGCATCCCGGGTCGACGACCAGACATGGCGCATTTGGGCCGACCGGCACAGGGCAGAACTAGCCGGC
>NZ_JBDNGU010000031.1:0-12201 GCF_041689105.1 Polaromonas sp.
CGGCGGCTTTCTGGCTCGGGAAGTCCACCCAGATGGTGGTGGCGCCGCCGGCGGCGTAAATCACGCCGGGCTGATCGACCCGCTCCATCGTGCCCCAGGTTTCAAACGTGGTGCGCCCGGGGTCGCTCGCATACATCCTGATCAGGACATCGCCGGGGTACTCGAGCTGCTTGTAGAAGTTGCAGAACGCATTCACGATGACCGGGCCTTCGCCTTTCGGGTCGGGCACACAGCCAATGGAATACATCCAGTCAATCCGCGCCGTCTCCAGGTAGCGGAAATAACTGGCGTTGTTGACATGGCCCATCGCGTCCATGTCGCCCCAGCGGATCGGCATGCGCATCTCGAAGACCTGCTTCTTGTTTTCGGGAATTTCTATTTTCATGGGTCGGGGCGTTGCTGTTCAGATGCCGAAACCATCATCGGCGGCGATGACGGCGCCGTTGATGGAGTGACTCTGCCCGCTGGCCAGCATCACCAGCAGCGCGTCCAGGTCTTCCGGCTTGCCGATGCGCTTGCGCGGCAGCATCTGCACCAGCTTTTTGCCCTGCTCGGTCTGCCAGTGGTGGTGGTTGATCTCGGTGTCGATGTAGCCTGGGCAAATGGCATTGACGTTGATGCCGAACTTGCCCCACTCCAGCGCCATGGCCTTGGTCATCTGCACCACCGCAGCCTTGCTCATGCAGTACACGCTAATCTGCGGCAACACGCGCAGGCCAGCCATGGAGGCGATGTTGATGATGCGGCCGCCGGAGAAAGTGCCAGGCGCCGTGCCGCGTGAGCGGGCCAGCATGCGCTTGCCGACCTCCTGCGCGACGAAAAAAGCGCCCTTGACGTTGGTGTTGAAGATGAAATCGTAGTCTTCCTCGCCCACATCCTGAATGCGCTGCGTAGCGCTGACGCCCGAGTTGTTGACCAGGATGTCGATGGGGCCAACCTCGGTCTCGGCGTGCGCGACGGCAGCCTTGATGCTGGCGGTGTCCGTGACGTCGAGCATGACCACATGCGCATCACCGCCTTCGGCCTCGATCTGCGCGCGCAGGTCCTTGAGCTTGTCCATGCGGCGGCTGGCCAGCACCACCGCCGCACCGGCACGGCTCAGGGTTTTGGCAAACTGCGCGCCCAGGCCGCCCGACGCGCCCGTCACCAGCGCGACACGCCCTGAAAGATCCAGGCTGTAAGCCATAAGTGACTCCTCTCTATTAAAGACACACCAAGGTGAAGGACTGTTCGATTCACTTCATTCACGACATAAAATCATTCGGGAAGCAGTTACCGGTTTTCTGACTGGCAACCCTTCCTGAAATTCATTATCAGCGAGTCCACCATGAACAACCAAGAGATACTGGCCCAGTTCGGCCCCCGTGAAGCGATGGAATACGACGTGGTCGTGGTCGGCGGCGGCCCCGGCGGTCTGACCACCGCGATCCGCCTGAAACAGCTCGCCGCCGAAAAAGGCACAGAGTTGTCGGTCGTCGTGCTGGAAAAAGGCTCGGAGCCAGGCGCGCATATTTTGAGCGGCGCGCTGATGGACCCGCGCGCGATCACCGAACTGTTTCCTGACTGGAAGGCGCTCGGCGCCCCGCTGACGCAAGCCGTCAGCGGCGACGAGATGCTGTTTCTCAGCCAGACCGGCAAAATCTCTACCCCTCAGTTTCTTATTCCCAAATGTCTGCACAACGAAGGCAACTACGTCATCAGCCTGGGCAATGTTGTGCGCTGGCTGGGCCAGCAGGCCGAAGCGCTGGGTGTGGAGATATTCCCCGGCTTCGCTGCTGCGGAAATGCTCTACAACGAGGATGGCTCCGTCAAAGGCGTGGCCACCGGCAACCTCGGTATCGGCAAGGACGGCCAGCCCACCGATCATTTCCAGCTGGGCATGGAACTGCACGGGAAATACACCATCTTTGCCGAAGGCTCGCGCGGCCACCTGGGCCGGCAACTGATCGCAAAATACAAGCTCGATGAGGGCAAAGACCCGCAAACCTACGCCCTTGGCATCAAGGAGTTGTGGGAGATCGACCCGGCCAAGGCCAAGCCCGGCCACGTCGTGCATTCGCTCGGCTGGCCGATGGACAGCCAGACCTATGGCGGCGGCTTTTTATACCACCTGGAAGACAACAAGGTCACGCTGGGATTCATCACCGGCCTCGAATACAGCAACCCCTGGCTCAGCCCGTCTGAAGAAATGCAGCGCTGGAAGACGCACCCCGCGATCCGGCAATGCCTTGAAGGCGGCAAGCGCATCAGCTACGGCGCGCGCTCGATCACCTGCGGTGGCCTGATGAGCCTGCCCAAGACCGTGTTCCCGGGCGGCGCGCTGGTCGGTTGTGAAGCGGGCTTTCTCAACTTCGCACGCATCAAAGGCAGCCACGCGGCCATGAAAACCGGCATGCTGGCCGCCGAAGCCGCCTATGCGGCGGTGACCAGCGGACGCCAGCACGACGAACTTTCGGCCTACCCCGAGGCGTTTGCAAAGAGCTGGCTGTTTGACGAGCTGGAGGTCTCGCGCAACACCAAGCAGTGGATGAAGAAGGGCCTGTACCTGTCGTCCATCATGAACGGCATCGAGCTGTGGCTGCTGCCCAAGCTGGGCTTCAAGGCCCCGCCCTGGACCATCCATAACAAAGTGCCTGACCATGCCAAGCTCAAGCCCGCATCAGAGTGCCCGCAGATCGTCTACCCCAAGCCCGACAACAAGATCACCTTCGACCGCCTGAGTTCGGTGTTTGTGTCCAACACCAACCATGAAGAGCAGCAACCGGCGCACCTGACCCTGAAAGATGCCAGTGTGCCGGTCAGCATCAACCTGGCCACTTATGCCGGGCCGGAAGCGCGCTACTGCCCGGCCGGTGTCTATGAATACGTCAAAAACCCTGACAACAGCGACCGGCTGCAGATCAATGCGCAAAACTGCGTGCATTGCAAAACCTGCGACATCAAGGACCCGACGCAAAACATCGTCTGGGTCACGCCCGAAGGCGGCGGCGGGCCGAACTACAGCGGCATGTAGTCCGTCAGTCCTCCGGTTCGCGTCCCAACCCCCTCAAGCACAGCGAAAGCACTCTCCTCCATGAACATCGTCATCACCGGGGGCGCCGGTTTTCTCGGCGTCCGTCTTGCCCGCGAACTGCTTGGCAAAAGCGTCTTGTCCTTGGCGGGAAGCGCAGCACAGACCATCACACGCATCACACTGGTGGACCGCGCGCCTCCTCCTGCGGACCTCATCGCCGACAGCCGGGTGCGTGCCATCGAGGGAGACCTCAACACCTTGCTGGAGCAGGGCGCCGCGTCGGCCACAGTGGTCACAGCCGATACATCGCTGGTGTTTCACCTCGCGGCGGCAGTCAGCGGTGAATGCGAAGCCGATTTCGATCTGGGCATGCGCAGCAACCTGGACGCCACGCGCGCCTTGCTGCAGGCTTGCCGCCGGCTCAACACACAACCCACTCTGGTGTTTGCCAGCTCGCTGGCCGTGTTCGGCAATTCGTCGGAGCAGCCTCTGCCCGAGGTAATTGAGGACACCACCCTGCCGACGCCACAAAACAGCTACGGCATCCAGAAATTCATCGGCGAACAACTGGTGGCCGATTACGCGCGCAAAGGTTTCATCCGAGGCCGCAATGTTCGCCTCATGACGGTGAGTGTGCGGCCCGGAAAACCCAACGGCGCCGCATCGAGCTTTCTGAGCGGCATGATCCGCGAGCCGCTGGCCGGCGTGCGCGCCGTGTGCCCGGTTGCGCCGGAAACGCCCGTGGCCTTGTCTTCGCCGGGGCACACCATAGACGGCTTGATCCGGGCGGCTGAGGCCGACGACACCGATTGGGGCGCACGCACCGCCATCAATCTGCCAGCACTCAAGACCACCCCCGGAGAAATGGCCGCCGCGCTAAAACGTGTGGCCGGCCCTCATGTAGCATCGCTCATTGACTGGCAGCCCGACGCGGCGATCGCCAGCATTGTCACCAGTTGGCCAGCCCACATTCATGCATCGCGCGCCGCCGCGCTGAGACTGATGCCTGAAGAAAGCTTTGACGACATCATTCGCGCCTACGTCAGCGAAAACCCCTATGCGGTGAAGCAAGCGGCGAGGTGAAAATCTTAAGTTGTATGACAACTTTCGCCGTTCATCCCTTTCCCTTTCATCCGAGGAGACATTCATGACATTTTTCAAACCCGCGTTTTCCAGGCTCGCCCTTGGGATGACCCTGGCGCTTGGCCTGGTGGCAGGCGCCGCGGCGCAAACCACGATGAGAATCAGCATCTCGACGGCGCAAAACTCGCACCAGGGGGTGGCCATCGACACCTTCGCCCGCGAAGTGGAAAAGCGCACGGGCGGCCGCTACAAGATCCAGACCTTCTACAACGGGTCACTGGGCGGCGAGCGCGAGTCCATCGAAGCGGCTCAACTGGGCACCCAGGAGCTGGCCTTCAGTTCCACTGGTCCGGTCCCCAACTTCGTGCCTGAAACCAAGATCCTCGACGTGCCCTTCCTGTTTCGCGACAAGGCGCACGCCCGCGCCGTGCTGGACGGCCCTATTGGCCAGGACCTGCTGACCAAATTTGACGCCAAGGGTTTCAAGGCGCTGGGCTGGGCTGAAAACGGCTTCCGCCACATGACCAACAACAAGCGCGAGGTGAAGGCGCCCGAGGACCTGAAGGGCCTGAAAATGCGCACCATGGAAAATCCGGTCCACATTGCGGCCTACAAGGGCTTCGGCATCGTGACCACGCCCATGGCCTTTCCTGAAGTTTTCACCGCCCTGCAGCAAGGCACCGTGGACGGCCAGGAAAACCCGCTGTCCGTGATCATCGCTGCCAAATTCGACCAGGTGCAAAAACACCTGTCCCTGACCGGCCACGTTTATTCGCCCGGCATCTGGGTCATGAACAAGGCGGCCTTTGACAAGCTCAGCCCGTCCGACAAAACGGCCTTCCTCCAAGCGGCCGCTGAAGGCACCAATGCCAACCGTGCCCGTGTGGATGAAGACGATGCGAAAGGCGTGGCTGACCTGCGCGCCAAAGGCATGACCGTGATCGAAAATGTCGACAAGTCCAAATTTGTCGCAGCACTCGCCCCCGTAAACGCCGAGTTCGAGAAGCAGTTCGGCAAGGCCAACATCGACAAGATCCGCAACGTCAAGTAAGCCTCTTGCTTGCTACGTACTTTGTAGCTCAATACGCCCGCAGCCCCCAGAGCCTCTGGGCCAGCGGGCGTTTTCCTTGTTAATCCGGTATTTCATGAAACACGCTTTTCTCAAACTTGAACGCTGGACCACGGGGTTTTCCACGGTTGTGGCCTGCCTCATGCTAGTGGTCGCATCGTCGCTGGGCATGTTCCAGATCATCACGCGCTTTGTGCTTGAACAACCCGCCGAGTGGACTGAAATCCTGATCCGCCTGTCGCTGATCTGGATGGTCTTTATGGGCATTCCGGCCGCCTTCCGCCAGGGCGCCATGGTCAGCGTCGATGTGCTCTACCGCTGGAGTCCGGTCAAAGTCAAACGCGTGCTGGACTGGGTGGTCTCCATGGCGGCGCTGCTGCTGATCGGCATCATCATCTGGTGGGGCTGGGACTATGCGCTGCGCGGCCGCGTGCAGTCGATGGCGGGGCTTGAATCGATCTCCATGTTCTGGGGTTACGTGGCCATGCCAATAGGCGCCATGTTCTGCGTGATCGGCATCATCGGCAACTTGATCGACCCGCAGCGGCAGGAACTGGAGACTGCGCAATGATGACCGACAGACCGCTCTTGGGGCATCAAGCCCGCTCGGGGGGCAGCTTTGACACCCAGTGCAAAGCGTGGGGGCCAACAATATGACCGCCGTGATGTTGACGACGATGATCGTCTGTTTTGCGCTGACGATCTCTGTGGCTGTGTCCATCGGCCTGGCAGCCGTCTTTGGCATCCAGGCAACCAACGCCCACATGCTGATCTCCGTGAAGGAGATGTTCAACGCGATCAACAAGTTTCCGCTGGCCGCGATTCCGTTTTTCATTCTGGCCGGCAACCTGATGGAGACCGGCGGCATTTCCCGCCGGCTCGTCGAGTTCGCCAAAAGCATCGTCGGTGGTGTTCAGGGCGGCCTGCCCATGACCTGTGTACTCACCTGCATGATTTTTGCCGCAGTGTCCGGGTCTTCGGTGGCCACCACCTTTGCGGTCGGCGCCATTTTGATTCCAGCACTGGTCAAACACGGTTACCCCACCAGTTACGCAGCGGCGCTGCAAGCCACCAGCGCTGAACTCGGTGTGGTGATTCCGCCGTCAATTCCGCTCATCCTCTATGGCGTCAGCGCCGAGGTCTCGATTGGCGAGCTGTTTGTCGCCGGCATTGGCCCGGGCATCCTGATCAGCGTGTCGTTGATGGCGTTTGTGTATGTGTATTGCCGGATCAAGGGTTGGGGCAAAAACGACGGCGACGGCAGGCTGGGCTTTTTCAGGGCCACCTGGCAAGCTGGCTGGGCGCTGATGATGCCGGTCATCATTCTCGGCGGCATCTACGGCGGTATTTTTACGCCGACCGAAGCCGCCGCCGTTGCGGTGTTTTACGCACTGGTCGTCGGTGTGGTGATCTACCGGGAAATCAGCTTCGCCAGCCTGATCGTGGTGCTGCGCAAGTCGGTGATCTCCAGCGCCGTCATCATGTTCATCATTGCCAATGCCGGGCTGTTTGCCTTTCTGATCACCCGCGCCGGCGTTCCCGACGCCATCGGGCGCTACCTGGAAGCCGTGCTGCAGTCCCCCGTGCTGTTCCTGCTCGGGGTCAACGCCACACTTTTCATCATTGGCATGTTCATCGAAACCAGCGCAGCCATCATTGTGCTGGCGCCCATCCTTGCGCCTGTGGCCATGCACTTCGGCGTGGACCCGGTTCACTTCGGACTGATCATGGTTGTCAACCTGGCCATGGGCATGATCACGCCGCCTTTTGGCGTCAACCTGTTTGCGGCGTGTACGGTGGCGCGAATATCGCTGGACCAGATCATCAAACACCTGCTCCCCTTCGTGCTGGTCATCATCGCCTGCCTCATGGTGATCACCTATGTTCCGACGATTTCACTGGGGTTTCGGGACTTGCTCTACAAATAGAGCCCCCACAGTCGCTCACTGCGTGTAGCTCCTTGCCCCCCGAGGGGGCCGCTGCGCCTGCGGACTGGCAAAGCCAGATCCGCGGCTCCTGCTTGAAAAGAGTGGATATCTCCCGGTCGTTCGGTGCGCCGTTGAACACGGGCGGCCAGGCTCCTGGGCTACACTTGAGGCCGTCAGGAGAGAGTTTTCCCCGTGAAAACCGCCGAAGGCGCATGCCCACCCTTTATGGCGGGCTGAACGCTCAGGCAAAAGGACTGGCAACCGCCCTTCGGCAAACATTTGACGAACGGCGTTCCCTACTGGAGAGAGGCCATCTTCTGGATGGCCCACCGAAGGAGCAAGCCTGTATCGCCAGGTGAATCTCTCAGGTAAACAGGACAGCAGGGGCAGCCCACGGCTCGCCAGGCCGTGTTGTCTATTTGCCCCGGAGAACGCCTTTGTCCGCATCCTCATCCGCCACCGACACCCCCTTGCTGAAAACACCGTTGCACGCGCTCCACGTTGAGCTGGGCGCGCGCATGGTGCCCTTTGCAGGGTACTCGATGCCGGTCCAGTACCCGGCAGGCCTGATGGCCGAACACCAGCACACACGCAGCGCGGCCGGCCTGTTCGATGTCTCCCATATGGGCCAGCTTCGCCTGGTCGGGCCGCAGGCTGCGGCCGCGCTCGAATCCCTGATTCCCGTGGACGTGATCGACCTGCCGCCGGGCAAACAACGCTACGGCCTGCTGCTCAACGACGAAGGCGGCATCATCGACGACCTGATGTTCTTCAACCGCGGAGAAGATATTTTTGTCATTGTCAACGGTGCCTGCAAGGTAGGCGACATCGCGCACATCCAGCAACACATTGGCGATCGCTGCGAAGTCATCGCCATGCCGGACATGGCCCTGCTGGCCCTGCAAGGCCCGCAGGCCGTGACGGCGCTGGCGCGGTTGGCGCCCGGCGTTGAAAAGCTGGTGTTCATGACAGGCGGGCGATTTGCGGTCGCCGGCTGCGACTGTTTTCTCACGCGCAGCGGCTACACCGGTGAAGACGGTTTTGAAATTTCGGTGCCAGCCGTGCAGGCCGAGACGTTGGCGCGCGCCCTGCTCGCCCAGCCCGAAGTGAAACCTGTCGGCCTGGGCGCGCGCAACTCGCTGCGCCTCGAAGCCGGCTTGTGCCTTTACGGCAACGACCTCGACACCCGCACCACACCGGTGGAGGCCAGTCTCAACTGGGCGATCCAGAAAGTGCGGCGCAGCGGCGGCGCACGTGCCGGCGGCTTCCCGGGCGCCGCCAAGGTGCTGGGGCAACTGGACGAGCCCAAAAGTTTGCGCCGCAAACGTGTCGGCCTGGTCGCGCTGGAGCGCGTCCCGGTGCGCGAACACACCGAACTGCAAACACCAGACGGCCGGCGCATTGGCGAAGTCACCAGCGGCCTGCTCGGCCCCACCATCAACAAACCGGTTGCCATGGCCTACGTGGAGCCAGCTTGTGCCGCACTGGGCACGCGCCTCAACGCCATCGTGCGCGGCAAGGCCGTGCCCATGGAAGTCGCCGCCATGCCGTTTGTTCCCGCCCGCTATTTCCGTGGATGATTCACGGATGATCCGCAGATGAATTTGCCCCCTGTTCCCATTTATTAACGGAGAAGACCATGATCAAGTACACCGAAGACCACGAATGGCTGCGCGTTGAAGGCGACCTCGCCACCGTCGGCATCACTGTCCACGCGCAAGACGCACTGGGCGACGTTGTGTTTGTCGATCTGCCTTCTATCGGCAGCAGCTTTGTACAAAAAGACGTGGCCGGCGTGGTCGAGTCGGTCAAGGCCGCCGCCGATGTTTACATGCCGGTCAGCGGCGAAGTCACTGAAGTCAACGAGGCGCTGCGCGACGACCCCTCGCTGGCCAACAGCGACCCGCTGGGCGCCGGCTGGTTCTTCAAGGTCAAGCTGTCAGATGCCTCGCAACTCGACGCGCTGCTTGATGAAGCCGCCTACACGCAGTTTGCCAAAGAAGCCTGAGCATCGCCTTCCCCGTCATCCCCTGTCGTTGCAGGCCTGATCCGCAATCCATGGATCCCAGGTCAGGTCCGGGATGACACGTTCAGGCCATACACAACCACCCTATTTCCCCGGAGCCTTCATGTTGATGTCCACCGTCAAGCCGCTCGGCGAGCTTGAAAATCCTGCCGAATTCATTGCTCGCCACATCGGCATCGACGAGGCCGACGAAACCCACATGCTCAGCGTCGTCGGCTCGGCCTCGCGCCGCGCACTGATCGACAGCATTGTTCCGCGCTCGATTGCACGCAGCAGCGCCATGGCCATTCCACCGCCCGTGACGGAAGCAGCCGCGCTCAAGCAGCTCAAGGCCATGGCCGCGAAGAACCGGGTCTTCAAGAGTTTCATCGGCCAGGGCTACTACGGCACACTGACCCCCGGCGTGATACTGCGCAACATTCTTGAAAACCCGGCCTGGTACACCGCCTACACGCCTTACCAGGCCGAAATTTCGCAGGGCCGCCTGGAGGCGCTGATCAACTTCCAGACCATGGTCTGCGATTTGACGGGTATGCCGATTGCCAACGCATCCATGCTCGACGAAGCCACAGCCGCCGCTGAAGCCATGACCCTGGCGAAACGCAGCGTCAAGAGCAAAAGCAACGTCTTTATCGTTGCTGGTGACTGCCACCCGCAGACCATCGAGGTGATCCAGACGCGTGCGAAGCCGCTGGGCATCGAGGTCAAGGTCAGTACCGCGGCCGCCACCGTTCCCCAGTTGATGGCTGAAGGCGACTACTTCGGCGTGCTGGCGCAATACCCCGCCACCACCGGCAGCATCCACGACCTGCGCCCGCTGGCCGGCCATGCCCATGCCGACGGGGCCGCCCTGTGCGTCGCCGCCGACCTGCTGGCGCTGACCCTGCTCAAGCCGCCCGGCGAATGGGATGCCGACATCGTGCTAGGAAGCACCCAGCGCTTTGGCATGCCCATGGGCAATGGCGGACCCCACGCTGCCTACCTGGCCTGCCGCGATGAGTTCAAGCGCTCACTGCCCGGCCGGCTGGTCGGCGTCAGTGTCGATGTCCATGGCAACCCGACTTACCGGCTGGCCCTGCAAACGCGCGAGCAACATATACGCCGCGAAAAAGCCACCTCCAACATCTGCACCGCGCAGGTGCTGCCGGCCGTCATCGCCAGCATGTACGCCGTCTACCACGGCCCGCAAGGCCTCAAGCGCATTGCGCTGCGTGTGGCCAGCTATACGGCTATTTTTGTGCGCGGCATGCAGCAAATGGGTTACGAGATCACCAACCACAGCGCCTTCGACTCGGCCACCATCAAGACCGGTGATGCTACCAATTCGATAGCTGACCGCGCACGCCAGTCGGGGGCCAACCTCAGATTTCGCTTGAAGAATCACCTGGGCGTGTCGCTGGACGAAACCACCACGCGGGAAGACCTCGAAATGCTCTGGTCCTTCTTTGTCAAACCAGGCAAACCGATGCCGCGCCTGAGCGACTTTGAAAAAGGCGTGGAGCCATTGATCCCCGAAGAGCTGCGCCGCACCAGCGACTTCCTCACGCATCCGGTGTTCAACACCCACCACTCCGAGACCGGCATGCTGCGCTACATCCGCATGCTCAGCGACAAAGACCTGGCGCTGGACCGCAGCATGATCCCGCTGGGCAGCTGCACCATGAAGCTCAACGCCACCAGCGAGATGATTCCCGTCACCTGGCCCGAGTTCGCCAACATTCACCCGTTTGCGCCGCAGGATCAACTGCTGGGTTATGCCGAGCTCGACAAACAGTTGCGCGACTGGTTGTGCCAGGCCACGGGTTATGCCGGCATCAGCCTGCAGCCCAATGCCGGCTCCCAAGGCGAATACGCCGGCCTGCTGGTGATCAAGGCCTGGTTGGACGCCAACGGCCAGAGCCACCGCAACATCTGCCTGATTCCCTCGTCGGCCCACGGCACCAACCCGGCCAGCGCGCAGATGGCCGGCATGACGGTGGTGGTCACCGCCTGTGACGCCCAGGGCAACGTCGACATGGCCGACCTCAAAGCCAAGTGCGAACAGCACAGCGAAAAACTGGCCTGCATGATGATCACCTACCCGAGCACCCACGGCGTGTTCGAGACGCAGGTGAAAGAGTTGTGCGCCCTGGTCCACAGCCACGGTGGCCGTGTGTACGTGGACGGTGCCAACATGAATGCGCTGGTCGGTGTGGCCGCACCGGGCGAGTTCGGCGGCGACGTGAGCCACCTGAACCTGCACAAGACCTTCTGCATTCCGCACGGCGGTGGCGGCCCCGGCGTCGGCCCGGTGTGTGTGGTGGCCGACCTGGTGCCTTATCTGCCGGGCCATGCGACGGCAGGCTATCCGGGCGGAGGGGCGAGTTTTTCCGCCGGGCAGCCCCAAGGAAAAACAGCCCCCTCGGGGGGCAGCGCATTACACGAAGTGAAAAGCGTGGGGGCCATATCAGCAGCGCCTTTGGGCAACGCTTCCGTGCTGCCGATCAGCTGGATGTATTGCCGCATGATGGGTCCCGAAGGCCTGCAACAGGCCACCGAGATGGCCATTCTCAGCGCCAACTACATCAGCGCGCGCCTGAAAGACCACTACCCCACGCTGTACGCCAGCCAGACCGGTGAAGGACGCGGCCATGTCGCGCACGAATGTATCCTGGACCTGCGCCCGCTGAAAGACGCCAGCGGCGTGAGCGCCGAAGACGTGGCCAAACGCCTGATGGATTACGGCTTCCACGCGCCCACCTTGAGCTTTCCCGTGCCCGGCACCTTGATGGTCGAGCCCACAGAAAGCGAAACCCTGGCCGAGCTGGACCGCTTCATCGCCGCGATGATCGCCATCCGCGAAGAAATCCGCAAGATCGAGGCCGGGGACTGGCCGCAGGACAACAACCCGCTCAAACACGCGCCGCACACCGCCGCCAGCCTGCTGGGCGCGGACTGGGATCGGCCGTATTCACGCGAGACCGCTGCCTTCCCGCTGGCCACCCTCAAGCAAGTCAAGTACTGGCCGCCCGTGGGCCGGGTCGACAACGTCTATGGCGACCGCAACCTGTTCTGCAGCTGCGTGCCGGTCAGCGACTACGCC
>NZ_JBDNGU010000032.1:0-17085 GCF_041689105.1 Polaromonas sp.
ATCGTCACGCGGCATGGCGGGCGCATCTGGGCAGACTCTGCGCCGGGTCAAGGTGCAACGTTTTACTTCACGCTGGGCACGCAGCAAGACTGAGCGCTGTGCGGCGCCGCCAGGCTTCGCCTCAATGCAAGACCCAGTTGGAGTGCCGGGCCAAACAGCGCAAAGCCCGTGGCGGCATGGCCAAATTCTGGCGCCGCACGCCTTTCGTGTCATCAGGGCACAATCGCTGATTGTTGGCGCTGCCGCCCCTGCTTGTGCCTGCCAGCCGCTCCTTTTTCGATAGCTGCTTGCGCCCACCTGACAAGGGGTGAGCCCCATTTTTGTTGATATTTCTGCCGCATTTTCCGGATCGGAACAAAACCATCTGTCACTGCCTTTTTCCTCTGTGCAACCATGCCGCCTGTCCTGTATCTTTTCGCGCTCTGCAACCTCGTCATAGGCAGCGGCGCTTTTGTGCTCGGCGGCATCCTGGTGCCGCTGAGCGAATCGCTCAATGTCAGCCTGGCTGCGGCAGGCCAGGCGATGACCGCCTACGCACTTGCCACGGCGGTGCTGGCGCCGGTGCTGATCATCCTGACCGCCCGCTGGCCGCGCAAACGCGTCATCCAGCTTGCGCTGACACTTTTTGGCGCTGGCTGTGTGGTGTGCGCGCTCTCTGGCAATCTCACCATGCTGCTGCTGGGGCGCATCCTGATGGGGGCGGGCGCCATGTTTTCTGCGGCGGCCTCGGCCCTGGCGGTCAGCCTGGTAGCCCCGGCGCAGCGCGGCCGGGCTTTGTCGATCACCTTTCTGGGCATGAGCATCAGTTATGCCGTCGGCGTGCCGATCGGTGCCTGGCTGGGTTTTGAATACGGCTGGCGCGTGCCGGTGTGGGCGTCGGCGGTCGCCAGCGGAGTGATGCTGGTGGCCGCAAGCTGGTGGGTACCTGCCAACATGACTGGCGCCAGCGCCAGCTTTGCAGGCTTTGGTGCAGTGGCGCGCCAGAGCGCCGTGTTGCGTGTCTGGCTGCGCACGCTGCTGTATTTCATGGCGATCTTCAGCGTTTTTGCGTATGTCGGGCCGGTGCTGCAGGCGCTCAACCCGATGTCACCGACACAGCTGTCGATCACGCTGGCAGTTTTTGGCCTGGCGGGTGTCGCCGGTACCCTGTCGGGCGGCTGGGCCAATGACCGTTTCGGCCCGATTCGAAGCCTGCGTGCGCAGCTGGTGCTGCTGGTTGCCATGATGCTGGTCCTGCCCCTGACGCGCGGCCACCCGCCTGCCACCCTGGTCACGCTGGTGCTCTGGGGCATCGCCGGTTTCGGCATGATGGCGCCGCAGCAGAGTCGGCTGGCCGGTCTGTCGGCGGTGCAGGCACCGCTGCTGCTGAGTCTGAATGGCTCCATGCTGTATGTGGGCACCGCGCTGGGGGCGGTGATCAGCGGCTCGCTGATCGGCCACCTGGACCTGTCCCAGCTGAGCTGGGTCGGCGTACCGTTTGGCTTGCTGGCGTTACTGACGCTGGCCTTTGAACCCAGGCAGGCCATGCCGCTCGACGCTGTGGCATCCTGACAGCCATGAGCACACCCACACAACAACTCAAGACCATCGAGAGCGGGCTGCTGCAATTGCGCAGCGACACGTTGACTGTCGCGGCCTTTTCACAGCTGGCCCGGGACCAGAGCGAATTGCTTGCGGCCTTGCCGCCCAGGTTTGCACCGGTTCTTCAGCAGTTGCTGGACCGGCTGGAGTCGAGCGCGCTTTTCAGCGAGGAAAGCTGCTCTTTCAGCCAGAAGGATCTGCTGGGCAGCCTGCAACAGTGGCTGGAGCATGCGCAACATCAGCTCGACAAGGAGGCCCCGAAATGAACACGCCCACAGCCCCCGCCGCCGTCTCCCTGATTTATGTGGGCGACCCGATGTGCTCCTGGTGTTATGGCTTTGGCGTGCCACTGGGTCAGTTGCTGCAACGCTTCCCCGACATCACGATGCAGCTCGTGCTGGGCGGCTTGCGTGCCTACAACACGCAGGTCATGGACGCGACACTCAAGGCCAAACTGCGCCAGGCCTGGGCAGGTGTCGCCGAGCGCTCGGGCCAGCCTTTCGCAGACGCGCTGTTAGAACGCGAGGATTTCATTTATGACACGGAGCCCGCCTGCCGCGCCGTCGTGACCGTGCGCGAGCACGCCCCGCAACTGGCCCTGGCCATGTACCACGCGATTCAGCAGGCTTTCTACGCCCATGGCCGCGATGTCACCAAGGCCGCGGTGCTCGGTGAGATTTGGGACGAGGTGCATGGCCGCACCAAAGAAGCCTGGGGCCATATCAACTTTCTGCGCGACTTTGACAGCGAGGCGATGCAGCAACGCACGCGTGACGATTTTGCACAGGCCCAGCGCTGGGGTGTGCAGGGCTTTCCGACACTGCTCGCGGTCGCAGGCGGTCAGGCGCAAGTCCTCACCAATGGTTATACCGACGCGGACTTGCTGGCGGAACGGCTGACCTACATCACGGCGAACACGCCTTCAACCTCGCGTTAAACGTGGCGCTTTTTCGCGGTGGGACCGGCCGGGCCGGGCGCCTGCGCGTCGGCGAGGTCGTGCAGCGCCTCGATGATGTGGCAGTGCGCGCTGCTGCCGTCGCAGCGGTTGCGCAGGGCCTTGAGGTCTTTTTCCAGCGCCCTTAACTCCGCCAGCCGCTCACGCACATGGCCAAGGTGGCCGTCGAGCGCCTCGCACCCAGCCTCGCAATCGGCCTTGTTGTTCAGGTCCAGGCCCAGCAGGGTGCGCACCTCGTCAAGCGACATGTCCAGAGCCCGGCACAGCCGGATGAAGCGCAACTGGTGCACGTCGCCATCGCTATAAAATCGATAGCTGTTATCGCTTCGCCCATGAGGGCTGAGAAGCTTTTCTTTCTCATAAAACCGGATATTCGCCGCACTGACGCCGCTTTGCCGCGCAGCCTCGCCGATCTGGTAACCCCGGGCGGAGGATGGACTTGAAACCGGCATCGCTTGACCTTGAAGTGACTTGAGGGTTTCCAATCATGCCATCAAGCCCAATTTCTGGAGAAACCTTCAATGTCTGCCCACTGCTGTGACCACGACCCCAAGCCCAGCGCGGCTCAAGCCAACAGCCCGCGCTACCGACGCATTCTGTGGGTCGCGCTGGCCGTCAACCTCGCCATGTTCGGCATCGAAATCGGCGCTGGCCTGCAGTCGGGCTCTGTCTCACTGCTTGCCGATGCGATTGATTTCTTCGGCGACGCGGCCAACTACGGCGTGTCGCTGGCGGTGTTGTCCATGGGACTGGTGTGGCGTGCCCGCGCCGCCCTGCTCAAGGCCGCCAGCATGCTGGGCTTCGGCGTGTTTGTGCTGGCTCGCGCGTTCTGGGTCGCCACGCAGGGCGGCGCGCCTGAGGCTTTGACCATGGGCGCCATTGGCCTGCTCGCGCTCATCGCCAATGTGGGGGTGGCCGCCCTGCTGTATGCGTACCGCGAAGGCGACGCCAACATGCGCAGCGTGTGGCTGTGTTCACGCAACGACGCCATCGGCAACGTGGCCGTGATGCTGGCCGCACTCGGCGTTTTCGGCACAGGCAGCGCCTGGCCCGATCTGGCCGTCGCCGCCGCGATGGCGGCGCTGGCGATCACCGGGGCATATTCCGTGTTCAGGCAGGCACGCGAGGAATTGCGCCGGGACCACCACGCATGAGCGGATGGGCGCACAAAGACCTTGCAGCAGCAATAAGCAATAGCCACTGAACAATTGAACTTTCCCGAAGCCGACTTATCATTACCGTATGCGCCATTTGCTCTTCGCCCTCTTGATCGCCCTGCTGCCTTTGCGCGGCTGGGTCGGTGACGTGATGGCGACTGAAATGGCAACCAGCGGCGTGGCGCAGCTTCAGATTGCTACGAAAACAGTAGCGGACCATACCGATCCAGCTGGGGCCAACCGCCATTTTGACCCTGCAAGTCTGCAGGAGCAGGCGGCCCAGGCGGTACCGGACTGCGCAGGCCATGGCGCTGCGGGAAATGCCGTAGGGGTCGATGCACACTGCGACACCTGCACGGCGTGCCAGGCCTGCCACACGGTCGCTTTGTCGCTGCAGGACACACGCAAGCTTGCCGTGCTGTCGCCACCCACGCTGCAGCAGTCGCCGAGCACCCTTTTTGCCAGCGCGTTCGCCGCGCAGGGCCAAAAACCACCCATCTCCTGACCTCCAGGCCCGAACTGGGCCTGTACTTGCACCGGCAAGGGCCTGACAGCCCTTGGCATCCCGGCACAACGCGATTTTTCAATCGCCCCGCATGTATTTCAGGAGATTTTTGTGACCATTCCTTGCTTTTTCAAGCTGCCTCAGCAGCTTGCCTTGCTCACCCTGCCGCTGTGGGTTGCCGCTGCGCATTCCCAGCCCGCCCCGGCAGCGCCCGCGTCTGCCGGCAATGCCCCAGCAGCCGTGGCAGCCCCCGTGGCCTTTCAGTCGGCCCTGGAGGGCTACAAGCCTTACACCGACGAAAAGACCGGCAACTGGAAAGAGGCCAATGACGCCGTGGCCCGGATTGGCGGCTGGCGCGCTTATGCCAAGGAGGCGAGCAGAACTGAAGCAGAGCCCCCTGCCCCTGCCGGAAACCGTGGAGCAAAACCATGACATCACTCTTTAAACTGTGCGTTTCAGGCGCCGCAATTGCTGTTCTTGCCGGCTGCGCGTCGGTCAATATCGACCAGACCATCAGCGACACCAACAGTGGCGCCAGCGCTTTTACACAAGGCAAGCTGGCGCTGAGCCGCACCGACCAACAACGGCAGGCCAGAGCCACATTGAGTAGCGAGCTGCTTGCAAATCCACTGGGCATGGATGAAGCCGTGCAGCTGGCGTTGGCCAACAGCCCGGCGATGCAGACGCTGCTGGCTCAAAGCTGGGCCGACATGTCGCTGGCCAATCAAGGCGGCCGAATCGCCAACCCGATTTTCAATTTCGAACGGGTTCGCTCTGGTAGCGAGCTTGAGATAGGCCGCCTGCTGTCGTTTGGGTTGCTGGATCTGCTGACCTTGCCGCGTCGTCAGGCGATTGCCAGCAGCCAGGTCGCGCAAGCCCGGGTGCAACTGAGCGCCAACGTCGTCGAGCAGGTCACGCAGGTCCGCCAGGCCTGGGTACGGGCGGTGGGGGCGCAGCAGTCGCTTCAATATGCGCAGCAGGTCCGCGCCAGCGCACAGGCCAGTGCAGAGCTGGCCAGGCGGATGCAGCAAGTGGGCAACTTTAACAAGCTGCAGCGGGCACGCCAGCAGGTTTTTTATGCCGATGCCACCGCGCAGCTGGCCGCCAGCCAACATGCCGCAACCGCTGCCCGTGAAGAACTGACCCGCCTCCTTGGCCTGACTGACGAACAAGCGGCTCAATTGAAGCTGCCCGAGCGCCTGCCCGACCTGCCCAAGGCATCACGCGAGGCCGCAGCAGTCAGCGCGGGGGCCAGCGCACAGCGACTGGATGTACAAATGGCGCGCAGCCAGCTGGACGCCGCTGGACAATCCCAGGGCTTGAACCTGATTACCAGCCTGATTGATGTCGAGCTTGGCATTCGGCGTGACACGGTGTTTGACAACGCCGAAGGAACCCGGTCAAACCGCAAAGGTTACGAGCTTGACATACGGCTGCCGATCTTCGACTGGGGCTCGGCAAAGCGCGACGCAATGAACGCGCAATCACTGGCGGCTGCCAGCCGTTATGAAAGTACCGTTCGCGGTGCGTCGTCGCAACTGCGTGAAAGCTATTCGGCCTACCGTACCGCGTACGACGTTGCCAGGCACTACCGCGACGAGATCGTGCCACTGCGCAAAATAATGGCTGACGAAAACGTGCTGCGCTACAACGGCATGTTGATCGGCGTGTTCGAGCTGCTGGCAGACAACCGCAGCCAGATTTCCAGCGTCATGGCAGCGATCAATGCCTACCAGCAGTTCTGGCTTGCCGATGCCGCTCTCAGCGCATCCATGACCGGCAAACCCACAGCCATGGGCGCGATGTCCGTGGCTGGCGGCAGTGCCGCCGCCGAAGCTGGCCACTGAAAAAAATCAAACGGATCACACACATGAACAACAGAAGAAATTTTCTCGCAGGCGCGGGCGCCATCACGACGGCCGTTGCGGCTGCGGCGGTCAGCCGGGTCGCCATGGCAGCCCTGCCTGAGCCGGTGATACAAACCAAACCCGACACCATGGCGCCGCTGGTTCCCAATACCGGCAGGCCCTACAACCCGGTGGTCACGCTCAATGGCTGGACGCTGCCCTGGCGCATGAACCAAGGCGTCAAGGAATTCCACCTGGTGGCCGAACCCGTGGTACGCGAAATGTCGCCCGGCTTCAAAGCCCACCTGTGGGGCTACAACGGCCAGTCGCCCGGCCCGACGATTGAGGTGGTGGAAGGCGACCGTGTGCGCATCTTCGTCACCAACAAACTGCCGGAGCACACCAGCATTCACTGGCACGGCCAGCGCCTGCCCAACGGCATGGATGGCGTAACGGGTCTGAACCAGCCCGCAATCCCGGTGGGCAAGACCTTTGTCTACGAGTTCGTGGCGCGGCGCCCCGGTACCTTCATGTACCACCCGCATGCCGATGAGATGACGCAGATGGCCATGGGCATGATGGGTTTCTGGATCACCCACCCCAAGGCAAAGCATCCCTTGATCGATGAGGTGGATCGCGACTTTGTCTTTTTGCTAAACGCCTACGACATCGACCCGGGGGCCTACACACCGAAGATCATGACCATGCTGGACTTCAACCTGTGGAGCTGGAACAGCCGGGTCTTTCCCGGCATTGACCCGCTGGTGGTGCGCAAGAACGACAAGGTCCGCATCCGCATGGGCAACCTCACGATGACCAACCACCCGATCCATCTGCACGGTCATGAGTTTCTGGTAACCGGCACCGACGGCGGACCGACACCGAAATCCACCCGCTGGTATGAAGTCACCACCGACGTGGCTGTGGGCCAGATGCGCCAGATCGAGTTTCTGGCCGATGAAGAAGGCGACTGGGCCTTTCATTGCCACAAAAGCCACCACACCATGAACGCCATGGGCCACGACGTGCCCACGTTGATCGGTGTGGACCACCGCCAGGTGGTGAAAGACATCACCAACGTCATACCCGACTACATGGTCATGGGTGAACGCGGCATGGCCGACATGACCGAAATGGAGATGCCGATACCCGACAACACTGCACCCATGATGTCTGGCGCCGGCCCGTTTGGCTCGGTCGAAATGGGCGGCATGTTCTCGGTGGTCAAGGTGCGCAAGAACCAGAAAGCCGGCGACTACAAAGACCCGGGCTGGTACAAACACCCGCCCGGTGAAGTGGCCTACGAGTGGACAGGCGCCCTGCCGAATCCAGCACGTTTTGCAGCCGAAGGCGGACAAACCATGAAAGCGCAGAACATGCCAATGAAAGACGTTGAAGTCCAGGTCCGCAAGCCCGTCATGGGTGGCAAGGGCAGCATGGGCGGCATGAAGCACTGAACACCTATCTCTACTGAAAGAAACCCAACATGAATAAATTAACCTCTACCCTCCTGGCTGCACTCATCACTGGCGCCAGCACTTTGGCTTTCGCCCACGGTGACGAGGCCCATGCCAAAAAAGCCGGCCCTGTCAAAAAAGAGCAAAAGGAGTGGGGCATCGCAGGTGAAGCCAAAGCCGTCACCCGCACCATCACTTTCAACATGTCGGACAACATGCGCTTTACGCCCGACAAGATTGACGTCAAGCAGGGCGAGACCATCAAGTTCGTGATCAAGAACAGTGGCAAGGTCATGCATGAAATGGTGATTGGCAACAAAAAGGATCTGGACGAACATGCCGCGCTGATGATGAAGTTTCCTGGCATGGAGCACGAGGAGCCCTACATGGCACACGTAGCGCCGGGTAAAACCGGCGGGATCATCTGGACCTTCAACAAACCTGGCAGCTTTGACTTTGCCTGCCTGATCGCCGGCCACTACCAGGCTGGCATGGTCGGCAAGATCACAGTTGCCGCCCGCTAAACATTACCAAGCATCACCAAATCTCACGGGAAACCATCATGCAAAGACGTTTGATTCTCCAGACCATCGCGGGCCTCACGGCTGTAGCCGCGTCCCCATGGCTTGTGGCACAAACCCGCCCGCAGGTTGAGGTCTGGAAAGACCCGAATTGCGGCTGCTGCAAAGACTGGGTGGTTCACCTGGAAGCCAACGGCTTTGAAGTCAAAGTCAACGACAGCGGCAACGCAGCAGCTCGTACCCGGCTGCGCATTCCGGAAAAGATGGGCTCCTGCCACACCGCAAAAGTGGGCGACTATGCCCTCGAAGGGCATGTGCCCGCTCGCGAGATTCAACGCTTGCTGAAAGAAAAACCCAAGGCCATCGGCCTGGCTGTTCCCGGCATGCCGGTCGGCTCACCCGGCATGGACACCGCGCCTTACCGCGGACGTGTTGATGCCTACGACGTACTGCTTGTTCTCGAAGATGGCGGCTCGCGCGTTTACAAGTCTTACCCCTCAAACCCTTCCGTTAAATCCTGAAAGAACACACCATGAAAAACCTCAAAACCCTTTTGATTCTTGCCGCCATGCTCACCGGAGCTGCCTCTGCCTATTCGGCCTCTCACGCTGGCGCGCCCATGGCCGCCGGAGAAGCAAAAAAAGACGCTGCCGTTGCGATGCCGGCTGACATGGCTGATGGCGAAGTCCGCAAAGTAGACATGGACAACAAAAAGATCACCATCAAACACGGTGAGATCAAAAACCTGGACATGCCTGGCATGACCATGGTGTTCCAGGTCAAGGACGCCGCACTGCTGGGTAAAGCAAAAGTCGGTGACAAAATCCGCTTCAAGGCAGAGAAAGCCGGCGGTGCCATTGTTGTCACAGATATTCAGCCCGCGAAGTAAAGCAAAAAAAAGAAAAGGAACAATGACATGGGCTGTCTGCACAGTCCATGTCATCGTACGCAAGCGACGGCCAATCTTTGCTGGAGGCGTCTTGCAGTCTTGCTGTGCTCACGTACCACGAGGCCGTGCAATTAAGTGTCATCCTGTCGGTGTCGCCATAGACAGGGCGTCAATCGGAGAAGCCGTTTCAGTTCCAGAGCCACGCGCAATCGTCGCGCGGCTGACCATGGTGCTGAGGCGCCTCGATCAAAGCCCGTCGCGATAACAGTGAAGGCAGGCTATATGGTTATTTGTGGATTGATATCGGAGATCAAGCGGGCAACCGCGTGCCCGCGGTTACCTATCAGGTGCGACGCTCCCTTGGAGCGCGAGGCAAGCCCAGAAAGAAGTACATGGCCTTGATTCGCGATGCAGCGCGAGAGCGACGCTTACCCCAAAGCCATATTGATTATCTTGACGGTATCGAGGTGCGCAAATGACGGTCGCAGCGCCAGCGCCATCCCGCCGCCGCTGGCTGCCTTGGGCTGGTGCATCGGTCGGTTTGGCATCGCTTATGTGGGTATTGCGTCGTTTCGATCTCGACCGCTTTGTCACCACGCTGGCCGGCGCTGATCTTTTTTACCTTGCGCTGGTGCCGGCAAGCCTGGTCACGGAGCAACTGGTGCGCGCTTGGAAATGGCGCCAGATTCTGAGCCCGTTAAAATTGATCAGCACCCTGCGCCTGTTCGGTGCCGTGATGGCGGGCTACCTGATCGCCAGCCTGATCCCGTTTGGTTTTGGAACGATTGCCCGTTCGTGGATCATTGCGCGAAGTGATCAACTGAAACTGCCGGCCGTGCTGGCCACCGTCGGGCTGGACCGCATCACCGACGGTGTGATTTTTGCCTGTCTGGTGCCCATTGCTTTATTCGCAGTTGCATTTGCCGATCCGACGGGGGGTATCCGGACCGGCTTGATCTGGAGCGGCGCAGGCAGCCTGTTGTTTTTTGTGCTGGTGGGGTGTGCGTTATGGGCCTATAAACGCGGCATGCTCTCGCAACACGGGAGGGGTGCCGGACTCATCAAACGCTTGCCTGCCCGTTTGAGCCAGCCCATTTCACGTCTGGCCCTATCATTCAGCGACGGTATCGTCTGGCCGAACAATAAGTGGCGGGGAACAGCCATCATGTTTGCCAGCCTTGCCATCAAGCTCCTGGCGGCGAGCCACTTTCTCTGGGCTGGCCTGGCTTTTGGGGTGGTGCTGGCACCCGCGCAATATGTCTTCATTCTGGTATTTTTGGGATTTCTGATCATCCTGGGCCACTTTGCCCGAGTAGCAGGCAGCTTCATCATCGGCGGCATCTTCGTTCTGGGTCTCATGGACGTGCCAAACGAACAGGCGCTGGCAATGGTGTTGGTGGTAGAGGCGGCAAATTTGCTGAGCATTGCCGCGATCGGGGCGCTCTCGATCTGGTGGCAGGGCATTGCTCTCGCAGAATTGCGGGTGCCCCGGGAAGGGGTCGACGTCCGCGCGAATGTCAAAAGCAATGCGGCTTAGAGCCAAGAAAAAAGTTAACAAAACCTCCCGAGCCCCGATGGCAACTTCAACCGGTCCCAAACCCCAGTTGAGCATTCATCGCGGATGGGCCTTGTACGCGGGACCTGTCAACCAGAACCGGGCCCATCACCACCATGCGCATCAAATAGCATGGTCACTCGATACTGACTTGGTTGCCGTCGGTGAGCAAGGTGCGGTTCGCGGCCCTGGCTATGTGGCGTGCAGTGCTGCCGTACGTCGGGTGGAGCCTGTCGTATGGCTGCAGACGATTTATATCACCCCTGAGATAGAGGGCGCGCAATGGTGCGTAGAGCGCGCCGGTGGCAGTCTATCTGCGCTCACGCTCCACGAAGCCATGCAATTGAGTGCCATCCTGTCGGTCTCGCCAGGGCCCAACGCGGCGAACGGAGAGGCAGCTTCAGATCCGGAGCCAATCGAAGCCGACGCACGGCTTACCAAAGTGCTGAGGCACCTTGAGGAAAGCCTGGACAAACCGTTGCGGGCGCACGAGGTTGCGAAATGGGTGGGGATTTCGCCATCACGGTTTTTGCACTGGTTTACCGATACGCTGGGTCTACCGTTTCGGCCCTATGTACGCTGGCTGCGCCTGCAGGCTGCAGTTCGCAGCCTGGCGCAGGGCGGCAACCTCACCGAAGCCGCGCACTTTGCTGGCTTTGCCGACAGCGCTCACCTGAGCCGCACCTTCGTGTCTGCTTTCGGCATCACGCCGAACGCTCTCGCCAGTGTGGTGATTCCTGTCAGTGACGTGGGTTTTCCGATGCAGCAGATCGTCCAGGCCCTGAATGCTGAGCCCGTCGCGAGGATTGACTTTGGAAAACAGCAGGTTTGATCAAGCGCGGCCAGGTTTGAGACGGGAAAACGAAATTTCAATCCCATCTGGAATCTGGAGTTACCCATGCCACCTGCCGCCCGCTTGTCGATTCGTTTTGGTTCTTCCCCCCTCATCATGACCGCTGTGGTCATTGCCGTCGCATTTGCGCCGGGCACCCCCATCCCTTTGCTCTGGCTGTCCATGGCCGCTGCGATAGGGTTGACCGCTGTCGCCTTGTTGGAGCGGCTTCTTCCGTACAAGCAGCAATGGCAGGAGTCTGACGCCGACTGGCCAGCTGACGTTGTGCACGCCGTGGTCAACCTGGCGGTGTTGCATGCGGCGGTGTTGACACTTGTCTGGCTGCGAGGAGTTGTTGACTGGCCAGGACTCTACTGGCCCAGCGACTGGCCTTTTGTTGCGCAGGTTTTTCTCGCAGGACTCCCGCTGGATATATCACTCTATGCCATGCATCGGCTGAGTCACCGTCATGAGTTCCTATGGCGTTTGCACAGCATCCACCATTCATCCCATCGTCTGTATTGGCTTAACGGCGAGCGTCGACATCCGCTTCATGCAGCGGTGATGGCCGGCCCCGGCCTACTGGTGTTGGGCCTGCTGGGCGCACCGACGCTGGTGGTCGGTGGCTGGTTTGCAATTCTTGCGGTTCACCTTGCTTTCCAGCATGCAAATCTCGACTACCGGGTGGGCCCATTCCGGCATGTGCTGGGAGTGGCCCAGTTGCATCGCTGGCATCACCGCCAAAGGTACGAGGACGCGCAGGTGAACTTTGGAGAGTTCTGGCTAGTCTGGGATCGATTGTTTGGAACGTTTTCGGATCCCAAGGAGCCGCTCGGTCCGATAGGTATTGAAGGTGATCCTGTGCCGCATGCGTATGCGCAGCAGATGGTTTATCCGTTTCTGAGCCCGCCCAAACAAAGTCATCAGAACCTTCCAGCGACTCATCGTATATGACGAATTTGTAATCGGGCGGTCAGGGGCTTGCCGCCTCCGCCTTACTAAACTTGTTTATGTAGTGCGGAAATCGCATCACATTGACTCGTCTTTTGGCAAGCGCTTCGCACTAATTGGACCGGTGCAAAGCATACAGAGGAGCCGGAAGACGATTGGTTTCAAACTGGCACTATGCCGCTTAACAGAAAGCTACTGATGAAGAAAATACTATTGGGCACTGGCCTTATCCTTACGCTTTCCACCGCATTTGCCGCCAC
Source organism: Polaromonas sp. (assembly GCF_041689105.1). Classification (GTDB taxonomy): domain Bacteria; phylum Pseudomonadota; class Gammaproteobacteria; order Burkholderiales; family Burkholderiaceae_C; genus Polaromonas. The sequence goes on from NZ_JBDNGU010000032.1 coordinate 12,511, forward strand.
TGACACACAGGAAGCGACACCGCTCACAAACAGCAAAGCACAAGCCCACGGCGAGGCACACAAAAACGCGCGGCCCGCAATCCCCCTGAAAAAACCAGCGGAAGGCGCGACTGCCCGTGGTGAGGGCTCCGGCATCCCGAAAGCCAACGCACCTGAAATCAAAGGTCAAGAACGAGCGGCGGCGCGTGAAGCCAAACCCCATAAAGAACCAAAGCTCCAGGGAACGCCAAAATAGGATCTTGATACTTGAAGCAGCAGGCGATTGATCAAGCGGCAATCGCCGATCAACAAGTCTTTGCCGCACAAACAGACAGGCCTGAGAATTTTCTCTCAGGCCTGTCGCGTTCTACCTTTGAATGACACCCACACATTCGCTGGTCGCGAATGAACCGTTTGGGTCGGCCCTCATGCAGTATGCCAAATCGACAGGCGTGCAAAAAGGGCCGGCTGAAACTCAGCCGGCCCCGCTATATCGCTTCCTTCAGTTGATGTATTGTTTCTGGAACAGTTGACGTTCCACATCCGTCATGACCAGAGACGGCTTCGGCGTGTTGTGCGCGATGGTGTCGGTATGAACCAGCTTGCCGCCTTGAAAAGCATAGCTGTGCTGGGCACGGATATACCCAGCCTCACCACCTACCAGCGTGCCGCCGTCAGCAGTAACTGGGTCCGCCCGAAAGGCTTCAAATTCCTTTTGGACAACTGCACGGGTTTTGCTACTTTGAACGGGGTGACTTTCAAAGCCCAACTCTCCGCCGACCCACGTGCTGCCGCTGTTGGCAAAAGCGGCAGGAATGGATGCACTCACAAGTGCGAGGACAAATACGGTTTTACGGAACGACATGATCAAACTCCTTTAATATCGATTGCAAAGTGCAGCCCCAACCTTGGGAACCACTGCGATGCAAATGTTGCATCACGGTTCTTAATGTAGATATGCAGGGGCGACACGGTCCTGACCCGGAGATTACAAATGCGTTATTTCAATCGAGGCTTGTTTTGAAAATTCTGGTTATTGAAGATGAGCCCAAGGCCGCTGACTATCTGCGCAAAGGCCTGAGCGAAAACGGTTATGCGGTAGAGGTTGCCCACAATGGTACGGACGGGCTGCACGCGGCTGTCACCGGCGACCATGACCTCGTCATTCTTGATGCCATGCTGCCGGGCATAGACGGATTTACGGTTCTTTCGGCGTTACGCAGTTCCCGGGAACTGCCGGTGCTCATGCTCACCGCGCGCGGAGACACGGACGACAAGGTGCGCGGCTTCCACCTCGGCGCTGACGACTACCTGGTCAAGCCGTTCCAGTTTCCCGAGCTGCTGGGGCGCGTCAAGGCCATCCTCAAACGTGGTCAACCCGCCGCCATAGAGCAAGTGCTGCGCACAGCAGATCTGGAAATCGACTCGGTACGCCACCGCGCGACCCGCGCCGGCCAGCGCATTGACCTGTCGGCCAAGGAGTTTGCCCTGTTGTCCCTTCTAGCCCAGAAAACCGGAGAAGTCCTGTCGAGAACACAGATAGCCTCTCTGGTCTGGGATATTCATTTCGACTCGGACACCAACGTGGTGGAAGTGGCGATACGGCGGCTGCGCGCCAAGATCGATGACCCTTTTGACGAGAAGTTGATCCACACCGTGCGCGGCGTGGGCTATGTGCTGGAGCGGCGAGGCGCACTGTGACACCCGGTCGACGCCTCAGATTCTGGGCTGGGAATTCTCTTGCGGCCAGCATTGCGCTGGCTAGCGCATTCTTTGGCTTTCTGGTGACAGGGACGGCCATCGTGATCGGGTTTTACGCCCTGTCTCATCAGCTGGATGCCCGGACTAAAACCGAGCTGTTGGGCAAGCGCGATCTACTGGTTCATGTTCTGTCTGAGAGTCCCTCGCTGGAAGACCTGAATGCCAACAAACACCGCTTCAGCGATTTACTGATTGGCCACGACGACCTGCATTTAGCGCTGGCCAACCCCGCCAGTGGTCAAATCGTGGCGAGTTTTTCGCTGCTCGCTCAACAATCAGTGCAATCACTGATCGCGATCCCACCCGATTCGACACTGGTCCAACCATGGGTGGCAGCGACAGGAGAGCGATTTGACGCTATCCGGGGGCGCAGCACGCTCGGCAACGGGACAGAGGTGCAGTATTACCTGTCGCTCGACCGCCGCCATGATCGCCGGCTGCTGAAAGGGTTTATCCAGACCACACTGGTCGGTTGGCCCCTTTTGTTGATGATCGTCGCGCTCGGCGCCTGGCTCATAGCGCGCACCAGCCTGGCGCCTTTGCGGCGGTTCCACCGCCTGGCCGCAGCCACCGGCGTGCAATCCCTCAGCCACCGAATATCTTCCGCCGGCCTGCCCACCGAACTGTACGAGCTCGCAGAAGAGTTCAACGGCATGATGGAGCGTATCGATGCAGGTTACCAGCGCTTGCAAGACTTTTCTGGGGAGCTTGCGCATGAGATGCGTACGCCGGTTTCCACGCTCATGGGAAGAACGCAGGTGGCGCTGTCTCTTCCCCGCACAGGCGCCGAACTACAAGAGGTACTCGAAGGCAACATTGAAGAGCTCGAGCGCCTGTCGCGCCTGATCTCCGAGATGCTCTTCATTGCCCGCTCGGACCACCATCAGGACCCGTTGCACCGCGAACGGGTAGACCTTGTCGAAGAGTCTTTACGGATCGCCGACTATCTGTCGCTGATCGCGGAAGAACGCGGTGTGAGCGTCAAAGTGGCTGGCGCGGCCACAGTGATGGCGGAACGCCTTTTGGTACAGCGCGCGATCACAAATTTGCTGTCAAACGCGATACGCCATGCAGCCGTGAAATCGACGATCCATGTCGCAATCAAAGAAAAGGCGGACCAAGTCACTCTTGCGGTGACCAATTCTGGCGACATCATTGCACCGCAGCATCTGGAGCGGATTTTTGACCGCTTTTATCGTATTGACTCTGGCCGCGCGCGCCTGGACGGTGGTACAGGGCTGGGACTGGCCATTGTGCGCTCTATCATGGCAGCCCACGGCGGGCAGGTGAAGGCGCTCAGTTCTCGGGGCGGCGAAACGACGTTCACTTTGGCATTTCAACCGGTGGTGGGATAAACCGTGTTCGCCAACGTGGACCTAGTCCGCATTTCATGGATTCACCCCTGCCTCCCTTTTGTTGGCTATCTGATAACAAATTCGTAATCTTCGAGTCATCGTGATGTGGGGTCCCCTTTTGTAGAGTCATACCTGTGATGCAGAGTCTGCCTCGCAAAGATCCCGGGTATGCATTCAGCCGGGCCTTGATGTCCCAGGAGCTGGACCAGCTCCTCCTCTTTCAGGAATCACTATGACCTATCGCCTTCGCACCGCCACTTTGGCCCTTCTCCTCGGCGCTGCCTCGGCAGCAAGCTTCGCCTCGGGCGCTCATACAGGCGGTCATGAAGGAAGCGCCATCGGAAAACCCGGGAAATCAGCCAATGTGACCCGCACCATCAACGTTGACATGACGGACAACATGCGTTTCACGTCGGCTGACCTTGCTGTCAAGCAAGGTGAGACCATTCGCTTCGTCGTGCAGAACTCCGGCAAGATCAAGCACGAGATGGTGCTGGGCACTGCCAGGGAACTCAAAGAACATTACGAGGTGATGAAGAAAAATCCGGAGATGGAGCATGCCGATGAAAACATGATTTCTGTGGCGCCAGGCAAAACCGGTGAAATCATCTGGCAGTTTACGAAAACAGGAAAAATCGACTTTGCCTGCCTGCAGCCCGGTCACTACGACGCGGGTATGAAAGGCGCGGTAAACGTAGCTGCCGACCGGACGGCTCAACAAAAATTGCACTCTGCTGAACACAAGCACTGAGCCGACGCAGACGGGGCCATCCCCCGAGTACCTTTAACTTCTCCAGGAAAAATCCATGAAAACTCTCAACACCCTGCTAATCCTCGTCACCACGCTGGCTGGCACGGCTCAGGCTGCATCTCATGCGAGCGCACCAACAGGCGCCGAATTCGCAAAAACGACTGCGGTGGCGGCGACGTCATCCGATATGGCTGCCGGCGAAATCAGAAAGATTGACCTGACAAACAATAAAGTCACGATCAAGCATGGCGAAATCAAGAACCTCGACATGCCAGGCATGACTATGGTGTTTCAGGTCAAGGACGTCGCACTGCTGAGCAAAGCAAAAGTTGGCGAAAAAGTTCGCTTCAGCGCCGAGAAAGCTGGCGGGGCTATTGTTGTTACCGACATTCAGCCAGCCAGGTAGATTCACCGGTGTGCGCCGCGCGGCTGGGGTCCATCGCTGGTCCCTGGAAACGTCTCTCTGATGCCGCAAGAGAGCAGTTCGCAACCTGCCACCCCTGTTTTTCGGTAGGTCAAGCGCTGTGACCTGGAACAGGGCCCACTATAGATAAGGCCCCATAAAGTCTGAACTTTCTTCGATTTTTTGTGTCGAAGCTTGATGGAAAAAGAAAGCGCAAGAAAGCAAACACTGGAGCAACTTCACGAGCGTCGCAAGCAAGTCGTGAGGTTGTACAAAAAAGGCATCAAGATCATGCAAATCGTGGAGATGACGGGGCTGAGCTACCC
>NZ_JBDNGU010000033.1:0-20578 GCF_041689105.1 Polaromonas sp.
CGGCTGCAAATTGACCGCAGCGGTCCATTTTTCACCGTCTTTTTGTCCCATAGCTGGGCTATGGGCCTGCAAATCCGGCAAAAACTGTCCTCGCTGGGGCCGATTTTCGCTTTCGACGCCCCAAGTCCGACAGGCTCCTAGTCGGGCTCTTGGTCTTTCGTCTTCATCGCGCCGCGGATGTTCATGGCCGCCAGGGCAAACTGCAGGGCGATCAAGGCCGGCGCACCGGCGTGCCAGCCCCAAGCCACCCACAACACATTGCTCGCCAGAAAAACCCAGAAGCCCGCATTGCGCCTGCCGCGCGAGCGCGAAGCGACCAGCCAGGCGGCGGCCACGGTAAGGGCCATGGCCGGCCATTGAATCAGACTGAACAGGTCCATGGTCGATGTGCGGAGGTGCGTGCAAGTGGATACCCATGGTGGCCGATGCGAAGATAACCATGCCGGTCATCACGCCGCCATCGGGCGTAGGACGGCAACACTGGTTTGCTACCCTTTGAATAGCGGGTCACCGCACCCACCCTTCTTCGCCGCCAGTTCGCGCGTAAGTCCGAACTCCTTGACCAGGCGCCGCAGGCCCTGGGCTTGTTCGAGCAGGTTGAGGTTTTCTCGCGGGATGTTCTCGATCAACGCCATGGCGGTGGGTTCGTTACCTGGCGCCACCGCTGGCTGGCGAGCCGCTCGGCCACCACCCGCAGCACGGCCGGATTCCAGCCCATGCCGATGTGGCTGCCCTTGACCTCCACGTCGCTGACCTGCGCGTTGGTCTTGTCGTGGAGACAACTTTGCCAGGCCACAACACCGTCGGAGCGGCTGTAGATCGAGGTGGTCGGCAAGGGCGGTGGGGTGCGCAGGCGCAGGCTCAAGGCCGGGTCGCTCACCGGCGCGAAGCCGCTGAGCAGCTGGAACAGCCAGCCCGCATGAGTGTGGTCAGGCGAGCCGTTGAACGGGGTGCCGATGGTGATGACCTGGCGCAGCCGGGGCGCCATCAACTTGCCCAGCTCGCGCGCATAAATCCCGCCCAGGCTCCAGCCAATCAGCGTTGCGCGCTGCGAATGGCCGGTGAGCAGACCCGACACATGGTCCGCCAGCTCCGCCAGCCAGGCATCAATGTCGCCCTGCGGCCCGGTATTGAACCCACGGCCCCAGTCCATCGCGCTGTAGCCCAGCGCCTCGCAATAGTCGCGCAGCGGCGCCACGGCCTTACCATCGGTCGCCAGGCCGGGGAAAATGATGACCGGATGCCCGTCGCCGGGCGCCACGGGCGCCTTGCGGGCGACTTTGTGCTGCACAAATTCATAGGCGGCGCGCCAGGGCTCGGTTCCAAGCAGGGCCAGCGAGGGACGGGAGATCGGGTGGGTGGCGATGGGGTTCATGGGTCGGTTTGAAATTTTCAATGCCACCATGATGCCGTCGGACCGGACCTCGCACCCACCTGTGCAGCCCCCATTGGGCGTAGGACGGAGCCGCACTTGCCCCGTCGAAACCAGAAGACGCCGCAGCCTATTTTCCGCCGCGCAGCCGCTCGATCAGGCCATTGAGCTCGTCCATCGAACCAAAGGCGATGGCCAGCTCGCCCACATCCTCGCGGCGGCCGTTGCGCTTGACCTGCTTTTTGATGCGCACTTCAACCTCAGCCATCAGCAGGTCGGCCAGCTCTTCTTCGACGCGGCGCGTGTCGCGCGACTTTTCCTTGGTGGCTTTTTGCGGCTTGAGCGAAAACTCGGCGCCGAGTTTTTTGACCAGGCTTTCGGCCTCGCGCACCGACAGTTTTTTCGCCGCGATCTGGTTGCCGGCGGTGATCTGCGTGGCCCGGTCCAGCGAGAGCAGCGCACGCGCGTGGCCCATGTCGATGTCGCCAGCCATCAGCATGGTCTGCACCGGCTCGGCCAGGTTCAGCAGCCGCAGCAGGTTGGAGGCGGCGCTGCGTGATCGGCCCACGGCCTGCGCGGCCAGCTCGTGAGTGAGCCCAAACTCTTTCACCAGACGCTGCAGGCCTTGAGCTTCTTCCAGCGGATTGAGGTCTTCTCGCTGAATGTTTTCAATCAGCGACATGGCCGCAGCCGACTCGTCGGGCACGTCGCGCACCAGCACCGGCACGCTGTCCAGGCCGGCGATCTTCGCCGCGCGGAAACGCCGTTCACCGGCGATGATTTCGTACTTGCCGTCGTTGGCGCCGCTGTTCAGACGTCGCACCAGAATGGGCTGCATGATGCCCTGCGCCTTGATGGACTCGGCCAGCTCGTACAGCGCCCCTTCGTCCATGCGCGTGCGCGGCTGGTACTGGCCGGCCACCAGGTCAGTCAGCAGCAGCGAGGCCGGCTGGCCCGGGCTGGTGGCGCTGCTCGCGCCGTTTTCCAGCGCGTGGGCGGACTCGCCGACGGTGGGTCCCAGCAGCGCCTGCAGGCCGCGGCCCAGGCCTTTGGGTTTTTTGGTGACCATGGTGGTTTCGTCTTTCTGTTGATTCAGGGGGGTGCGGCGCTGCTCATCAGCAACTGCAGTTTTTCATGCGTCTCGGGCCAGTCGCCCAGGCCGCTGTCGGCGTTCAGATGTCCGAGCGGCCCCGCGTCGACAAACTCCGAACCCCAGGCAGCGGCGAAAGCGCACGCGCGGTCGGGCCGGCAATACGGGTCGCGGCTGCTGGCCATCACCACCGTGGGAAACGGCAGGGTGTGCATGGGCACTGGCGCCCAGCTCGTGAGCATCTGCCGCACTTCCTCGCGGTCCACGTCCGGGGGCGCCACCAGCAGCGCGGCCTTGACGCGATGGGTGTTGCGCGAGTGCGCGGCCCAGGCAGCGGTCAGGATGCAGCCGAGGCTGTGGGCGACCAGCACGACGTCTTCGTCGCTGCCCAGCACCACATCCTCCAGGCGGGCGATCCAGTCGCCGCGCAGCGGCTGCATCCAGTCGTGCTGCTCAACGCGCTGGTAGCCATGCGCAACTTCCCACAAGCTCTGCCAGTGACCGGGGCCACTGTTTTGCCAGCCCGGCAGGATCAGGACATTCGACGGCTTCATGGTGCCGGCCGCCTGTTTGCTATTATTTCAGGAGCTGACTGCGTTTGCTGTATAAGGGCCAGAGGCCGATTTGACTTGAAAACCATGCTCACATGGCCTTGATGCGCTGGACCATCTCTTCGGCAAAGGCCACAAAGGCCACCGCACCTTTGGAGGCCGGGTCGAACACCACGCCCGGCAGGCCGTAACTCGGCGCTTCGGCCAGGCGCACGTTGCGCGGAATCACGGTGTTGAACACCTTGTCGCCGAAATGCTCCTTGAGCTGGTCGCTGACCTGCTGCTGCAGGGTGATGCGCGGGTCGAACATCACGCGCAGCAGGCCGATGATGGCCAGCTCCTTGTTGAGGTTGGCGTGCACCTGCTTGATGGTGTTGACCAGGTCGGTCAGCCCTTCGAGCGCAAAGTATTCACACTGCATGGGCACAATCACGCCGTGCGCGCAGCACAGGCCATTGAGCGTCAACATGCTCAGCGACGGCGGGCAGTCGATCAGCACGAAGTCATAGTTGTCGGCAACAGCCGCCAGCGCCAGCTTCAGACGCTTTTCACGCCGTTCGACCTCGACAAGTTCGACCTCGGCGCCGGCCAGTTCGCGATTGGCACCGAGCACGTCGTAACCGCACTTCTCGCTGTGCACCCGGGCCTCGGCAATCGAGGCGGACTCGAGCAACACGTCGTAGACCGTCAACTCCAGCTTGCGTTTGTCTACGCCCGAACCCATGGTGGCGTTGCCCTGCGGGTCCAGGTCGATCATCAGCACGCGCTGGCCGACCTTGGCCAGACCGGCAGCGAGGTTCACTGTCGTCGTGGTTTTACCCACCCCGCCCTTTTGATTCGCGACACAAAATATCTTGGCCATCTGTTGTTCTTCTGGTTCGATTCGGGGATTACTTGGAGACAGCCAGCTTCAAGCCAAAGCCGATCAGAAAGACGCCTGCTGCCTTGTTCAGCAAGCTGGTGATTTTGGGATTGGCGCGTATGCGTTCGGCCAGAAAATGCGTGATCAGCACCGAGGTCAGGCCATACAGAAAAGTCAGGCCGGCAATGGTCGCGGCCATCACTGCGAACGTCGTCATGCCCTGATGCAATGCCGGGTCCACGAACAGCGGAAAAAACGCCATATAAAAGACAATCGCCTTGGGGTTGAGCAGGGTGATCAGCAGCGCCTGGCGGAAGTAGTGGCGTGGCTTGATCTGCAGGATAGGCGCGTCGCCGGGTTTGGCCATCAGCAGCTTGATGCCCAGCCAGGCCAGGTAGACCGCGCCCGCCCACTGCACGATGTGGAAGGCCGTCGGGTAAGCCGCCATCACGGCCGACACACCGGCCACCGCGGCCCAGAGCAGCACCTGGTCCCCAGCGATCACGCCGAAGGTGGCGCCCAGGCCGCCGGGGATGCCGCCCTTGCTGGTGGAGGTGATCAGTGCCAAGTTGCCAGGCCCGGGAATCAGCAAAAAAACAATGATTGCGATGACAAAAGCGCCGTAGTCAGCGACGCCAGCAAATGAGCCCAGCATGAAAATCCCCGGAGTGAGGCCGTGAGTTTACGTCAGCGATGCCACCTGCCCCCACGCTTTTCGCTTCGCGCAAGGCGCTGCCCCCCGAGAGGGCGCATTTTCCTGGGGGCGGCCCTGCGGAAAAACCTGCCCGCTCGCCACACCCCGCTGAAAAAACGCTGCGGTTGTCCCTCAACCCGTGGTTTTTTGGCGCATCCAGACGATGCAACGCTCGGCGTTCAAGCCTGGAACGGCCAGTTGTTCCACGTGAAACACCTCTGCCGACGGCGGCAGCGCGGCGATTTCATCCGCCGGATGTTTGCCTTTCATGGCCATCCAGACACCGGCCGGTGCCAGCGCCCCGGCCGACCATTGGGTGAAATCATGGAGCGACGCAAAGGCCCGCGCGCAGATCACGTCAAAAGGCTGGGTGATGGTTTCGACCCGCGCGTGTTGACCAGTCAGGTTGGGCAACTTCAGCGCCAGCGCGGCCTGTTTGATGAAGGCGGCTTTTTTGGCCACGGTGTCCACACAGGTCACCGCCACGTCCGGGCAACAAATGGCAATCACCACGCCCGGCAACCCCGCACCCGAGCCGACATCCAGCAGGCTGGCCCGGCCCTGCCCCGCCTGCGCGAGATGCCGCCGCAAAGGAGCCAGCGCCGCCAGGCTGTCCAGCAGGTGGTGCGTCAGCATCTCCGCCGGGTCGCGCACCGCCGTCAGGTTGTAGACCCGCGTCCATTTGCCGATCAGGTCCAGGTAGTCCAGCAGCCGGGCCACCTGCACATCACTCACACTGAGCTGCAGCGCGCTCAATCCGGCGCGCAAGTCCTGCTCCCGGGCGCGCATCAGGCGTCGACCGGCTCGGTCGCCTTGAGCGAGACGGTGTTCTTCCAGAGGTTTTTCTTCAGGTGGACCAGCAGCAGGGACACGGTCGCCGGCGTGATGCCGGATATCCGCGAGGCCAGCCCCAATGTTTCAGGTCGGTGTTTGGCCAGCGTTTGGCGCGCCTCAAAGCTCAGCGCAGTCACTTGCAGGTAGTCCAGGTCCGCCGGCAGCTTGAGGTTCTCGTAGTGCGAGGCGCGCTCAACCTCGATCTTCTGCAGGTCGATGTAGCCGGCGTATTTGACGGCAATTTCGATCTGCTCAATCACGCTGCGCGCCATGTCAGCCACCGCTGATGTTTCACGTGGAACACCGGCTGCATCCACCGGGGCCAGCTCTGGGTTCACGTATTTTCCGCCCTCCAGCGACATCAGGGCGGCGTAGTCCACGTCGGGTCGGCGCAGCAGGTCCAGCAGGTTGTATTCATGCTCGATGGCTTTGCCCAGCACACGTTCAGCCTCGGCCGCCGGCAGGCTGCGCGGATTCACCCAGATGGAACGCAGGCGCTCTGTTTCACGTGAAACAGCGTCGCGCTTGCGGTTGAAGCTGTCCCAGCGTGCGTCGTCCACCAGGCCCAGCTCGCGGCCCTTTTCGGTCAGGCGCATGTCGGCGTTGTCTTCACGCAGCATCAGGCGGAACTCGGCCCGGCTGGTGAACATGCGGTAAGGCTCGGTCACACCCTTGGTGATCAAGTCGTCCACCAGCACACCGAGGTAGGCTTCATCGCGCTTGGGCAACCAGGCTTCTTTCCCCTGGCACTGCAGAGCGGCATTGATGCCGGCAAACATGCCCTGGGCCGCCGCCTCTTCGTACCCCGTCGTGCCGTTGATCTGGCCGGCGAAAAACAGCCCGCCTATGGCCCGGGTTTCAAAACTGGTTTTCAGGGCGCGCGGGTCAAAGTAGTCGTACTCGATCGCGTAGCCGGGGCGCAGGATGTGGGCGTTTTCCATGCCGGCCATGGAGCGCACCAGCGCGTACTGAATGTCGAACGGCAAGCTGGTCGAGATGCCGTTGGGGTAAATCTCGTGTGTACTCAAGCCTTCGGGTTCCAGAAAAATCTGGTGGCTTTCCTTGCCGGCGAAGCGGTTGATCTTGTCTTCGACGCTCGGGCAGTAACGTGGCCCCACGCCGTCGATCTTGCCAGTGAACATCGGGCTGCGGTCAAAGCCGGAGCGGATGATCTCGTGCGTACGTTCGTTGGTGTGCGTGATCCAGCAAGGCATTTGCTTCGGGTGGGCGATCTGCCCGCCCATGAAGCTGAACACTGGCACCGCGCCGGGCGTTCCACCTGGCATGCCGTCACCCGGCTGCACCGTGCATTTAGTGAAGTCAATCGTGCGGCCGTCAATGCGCGGCGGCGTGCCGGTTTTCAGACGTCCCTGCGGCAGCTTGAGTTCTTTCAGGCGCGCGCTCAAGGACACCGCCGGCGGATCGCCCGCCCTGCCCGCCGCGTAGTTGTTCAGGCCGACATGGATCTTGCCGTCCAGGAAGGTGCCCGCCGTCAGCACCACCGTGCGTGAGCGAAACTTGATGCCCACCTGCGTCACCGCACCGACCACCCGGTCGCCCTCGACCATCAAATCGTCCACCGCCTGCTGGAACAGCCACAGGTTGGGCTGGTTTTCGATCATGCGGCGGATGGCCGCCTTGTACAACACGCGGTCGGCCTGCGCCCGCGTCGCGCGCACAGCCGGGCCCTTGGAGCTGTTGAGAATGCGGAACTGAATGCCACCCTCGTCCGTGGCCAGCGCCATCGCGCCGCCCATGGCGTCCACCTCTTTGACGAGGTGGCCCTTGCCGATGCCGCCAATCGACGGGTTGCAGCTCATCTGGCCCAGGGTCTCGATGTTGTGGGTCAACAGCAGGGTCTTGCAGCCCATGCGCGCCGAAGCCAGTGCAGCCTCGGTGCCGGCATGGCCGCCGCCCACCACGATCACGTCAAATTCTTGCGGGTAAAACATCAAGGCTCCGTAGGGCCGCCCCAAGGACGACTTGCGCCCCCTCGGGGGGCAGAGAAGCGGCAAAGCCGCAAACGTGGGGGCAACATTTCAGACTTCTATCAGTTCGGTTTTCAAACCCACGGCCTGGGCAACTGCCGCCTGCCGCTTGTCGGCCGTGACAAACAAATCAACACGGGCCGCCTGTGCAGTGCCAATGTGCAAGGCGTCCATACCGCGCAGCGCGGCAAGACGCATCGCAGCAATCGCATAACGTTCTGCCTGCACTGTCAAAGGCATCACCGTCAACTCATCAAAGTCCGCGTGAATGACTGCCAGCACACGGCTGTATTCATCTTCGGTAAAAGAACCCTCTCGCCATTGGCGCGTCAATGCAGAGGCCACTTCCGTCTTGCAATGCACAGCCGCAGTGACACCGCTGGCCAATACCTGCAATTCCAGGACCCGTTCAACGCCTGCCTCGCCGCTGTAGCGCTTGAACAGTGCCGAAGCATCAAACAAGACATTCATCACCAACCACCTTCGCGCTCGTCGATGATCATTTGCGCACCCGATTTGGCTGGTGGCTTCAGGTAACGCAGAGGCTCGACAGGCCGCTTCCAGCTGGGAACCTTGACAGCGGCTTCTGCCTTCAACGGCACCAGCTCCGCGACTGGCTTGCCGTGCCGCAAAATGCGCACGGTTTCGCCCTTTTCGACCAGATCAATCATGGCCGACGCATGAGCGCGGAACTCACTCAGAGGGACAGTGTGCATTTTGTACAATTCGCTATGTTTTGTACATTTTAGCGCGGTTCGCGCCTGAAAGGCCGCCCCCGCCGCTTCTCCCTGCAGCCTGTGGTGAAATCAAACGCATGCGCACACTGCCCAAACTCCTGATCTTTGCCGGTAGCACCCGGCTCGCCTCCTTCAACCGCAAACTGGCCGCAGCCGCAGCCGCCATGGCGCGCGCCAATGGCGCCGAAGTCACGCACATCGAGCTCGCCGATTTCGACATCCCGATGTACAACGCCGACCTCGAAGCCAAAGGCACACCCGCCGACGTGATGAAGCTCAAGCAGATCATGTTCGAGCACCCGGCCTGGATCATCTGTTCGCCCGAGTACAACGGCAGCTACACCGCCCTGCTCAAAAACACCATCGACTGGGTCTCCAGCCCGGTGAAAAGCGACCCGGCCTGGCAGGAGGGCTTCAAGTCCTTCAGCGGCAAGGTCGTGGGCATGCTCAGCGCCTCGCCCGGCGCGCTCGGCGGCCTGCGCTCGCAAAACCATCTGGTGCCGCTGCTGCTCAATGCACAGTGCTGGGTCGCACCCCGGGGTTTTGCACTGGGCCGCGCAGCCGAGGCTTTTGATGCGGACGGCCAGCTGCTCAGCGAAAGCCACCGGACCAACATCCAGGCCGTGATCGACCAGGTGCTTTGGGCCAGCAGCCGCCTGCAGGCTTGACACCCGTAGCGTCCGCTCTCAGAGCGAAATCAACCGCCAGCTCTTGTCAAACAAGCGTTGGTGGCTATTAAATTCATAGCAGTCATGAGGCCTGCGAGGCTTGGCCTGAACCTTGTCAAAAGGGTCGAGGCTCAAACCCCCGCTCGCCTGACTCACACCGTTGCGGGCACTGGCGGCTGCTTGTCCAGGCTGCCCGTCAAGGTGGCCAGGTCGGCGACCCATGCCGCATAGGCGGGTTCGCGTTCTTCGGCCGGCATGCGAAGCAGCGCCGACGGGTGCAGGGTGACCAGCACCTTGCGGCCGTCATCGCGCTCAAAAATCTTCCCGCGGTTGGCCATCACCGGCACGGCATGCCCCAGCAGTGACCGAGCCGCCGTGGCGCCCAGCGCCACCAACACGGCGGGCTGCACCATGGCAATTTCGTCCTCCAGCCAGTGCAGGCAGGCCGCAGCCTCGCGCTGGGTCGGTGTCTTGTGGATGCGGCGTTTGCCGCGCAACTCGTACTTGAAATGTTTGACCGCGTTGGAGACAAACACCTCGTCGCGCGCCAGGCCCAGCTCGGCCAACGCACGGTTCAGCAACTGGCCGGCCGGGCCGACAAAAGGCCGGCCCTGAAGGTCTTCCTGGTCACCGGGTTGCTCGCCGACAAACATCAGTTGCGCTTGCAGCGGACCTTCGCCGCCTACCGACTGCGTGGCGCAGGCACCAATCGGGCATTCGCGGCAATGGTTGGTCACCTCCCGCAGCTGGTCCATGGACCGCACCGACGTACCGTCATGCGGGGCCAGAACCACGGACACAGGGAGCACCTTGATGGACGGCATGCGCCTGGCCAGGCCGACCGGGACTTCGTCCACCATGCGCGCGCTGCGCTCCTGGGCGCCGGCAGTCAGCGGCGCAATCAGCGCGGCTTCCGGCAGGTTGTGCCAGTACTTGCGCGGCATTTCCTTCTGCATCATCTTGAGTTTGAGACGCGCCGGGTTGAAGATGTTTTCGTAATAAGTCAGCCACAGCCGCTCGCCAGCGTCGGGCGGCGGGGCGTCAATCTTGCTGGCGCCAGGGCCGAATTGAAGGTTCACGCCGTCCCACTGCGCACTGGTTTGCGGGGTCAGCAGCGCCCAGCGCATCTGTGTGAAACGCCGCGCAAAAAACGGCGCAATGGCCTCGACGATGTGGTGTTCGGGCTCGAACCAGGCGACATGCAACGGACCGCCTTCGGGATGGTTGCGAAAGGTTTCGTCCTGCACAGTGCGAAAACGCACGAAGGCTTTCATCTTGTGCATGTCACGACGCACCTGCTGGGCCAGTTGCCGGGCTTTCATCATGTCGGCGTCCAGCGGGTCATGCCGCAGGCCAGGCTCGTGCATCAGGCGCCACAGAATGCGGTACAGCAGGCCAAAGCGGTTCGGGTCGGTGTGCAGGATGGCGGTTTCGCAGAGGGCGACAAACTCTGGCGGTACGCTGACTGGCGGGGCGTTGTTGAAGGCGGCGTTGTGGATGGCGGTGGTCGCCTCGACGGCGCCTTCGATGCCAGAGGCAAACAGGTCATGTACCCGCGCGTCGCTGCTGTGCCAGCTGACCTGCTCAGGTTGCATCTGCTGCGCCAGCAACGCACGCGCCGCACGCCGGAAGCCTTCCAGGTCAGCCGGCCCCTGCAGCGTCACCGGCAGCAGTGCCTGCGGGAAAAGATCGTTCGTCAGCCGGTCATTCATCACGCCCATGCCAGAGTCCTTTCTTTGCGGAGCGCCTCCGCGCCTGTCAGCCATGGTGCAGCCGGCGTCTGCGCTCTGCTTGTAGGCAAAGGCCCCGAATCCACGGGTGTCTCCGGCGCGCTCACAGCGTCGTCAAACAGGTCAGCCTGCACCGCGCGCGGTGTGAGCCGGGCCTGCAGGTCCAAGGCGTCAAGGCTGGCGCCAGGCTGGTGATCGGCCAACAACACAAAAGGCAACACCTTCTTGAGCGGCACATGCAGGCGCAGCAAGTCATCCGCACGCAGGCGGCGCACGCGGCGCGCCTGCAGGATGCGCGCAACAGCCTTGACGCCAAGCCCGGGCACACGCAGCAGCCTCTCGCGCGGCGCGCGGTTGAGGTCCACCGGGAACTGGCCACGGTGCGCCAGCGCCCAGGCGAGTTTCGGGTCCATGTCCAGCGCCAGCATGCCACTGTCGCCCGTGGTGGCCGGCACGATCTCGTCATGCGCAAAGCCGTAAAAACGCATCAGCCAGTCGGCCTGGTACAGCCGGTGTTCGCGGATCAGCGGCGGCTGGCGCAGCGGCAGGCTCAGCGATGCGTCGGGGATGGGGCTGAAGGCCGAGTAATAGACGCGCCGCAGCCGGTAGGCGCCATACAGCGTGGCGCTGGCCTGCAAAATGGTGTGGTCGCTGCTGGCGTCGGCGCCAACGATCATCTGCGTGCTCTGGCCGGCTGGCGCAAAACGCGGCGCGCTGGCGCGGCTGGCCTTGAGCGACCGCGGCAGCGAGATCACGCTGGTCCGGGTGTCGTCGCGGGCCGCGCCGCGCGCCTCGTCAATGTGCAGCCGCAGGCGTGCCATGGAGCGCTTGATGGCAGCGCTGTCTTTTTCAGGCGCCAGCGCCTGCAGGCCCTGCACGGTGGGCAGCTCGACGTTGATGCTCAGCCGGTCGGCGTACAGGCCGGCACGCGCCAGCAGTTCGGCCGACGCATCGGGAATGGTCTTGAGGTGGATGTAGCCGCGAAAGTCATGCTCCTCGCGCAGCACCCGCGCGACCTCGACCACCCGCTCCATGGTGTAGTCGGGGCTCTGGATGATGCCCGACGAGAGGAACAGGCCCTCGATGCAGTTGCGCCGGTAAAAGTCCAGCGTGAGCTGCACCACCTCGTCCACCGAAAAGCGGGCGCGTGGCACATTGCTGCTGACGCGGTTCACGCAGTACAGGCAGTCGTAGGTGCAGAAATTGGTAAACAGGATTTTCAGCAACGAGATGCAGCGGCCGTCTGGCGCGTAGCTGTGACAAATGCCTGAGCCTTCGGTCGAGCCTATGCCCTGGCCATCCAGCGAGTTGCGGCGGGTCGTCCCGCTCGACGCGCAGGAAGCGTCGTATTTGGCCGCGTCTGCCAGGATCGCGAGTTTGCGCTGAGTGGAGGAATGCGACACTGTACCAATATACAGTATTTTGAGGATTTACTGTGTTTACTTACAGCTTTCCTCCTGCGCACTACGGGACGATAATTGCTATGGTATTCATAGCTGCTTGCGCCCCACCTGCAAGGGCCGGGGGCCGATTTGACCGTGATTCCGGGGCGTTGCGGTGGCGCCGGCCACCTCAATCGCGTGGCGCCTTGCACGCTGCGCTGGCCAGCCGTTTGGCCCGCGCTTCAATCCCCAGATACAGCACCGCAGCAATCGCCAGCGGCGCCAGGTAATAAACGACCCGGTAGGCCACCAGCGCAGCCAGCAATTCATGCGTGGGCATGTCATGCGACAGCAGCGCCACAAACACCGCTTCCAGGACGCCCAGGCCGGCCGGCACGTGGGCAATCACACCTGCCACGGCGGCCACCAGCAGCACGCCGACCACCGCCAGAAAGGCGATTTTTTGCTGCAGCAGCACAAACATCAGGCCGCTCATGAGCAGCCAATTGGCCGCGCCCATGATCACCTGCAGCAGCGCAAGCCGGGCCGACGGCAGCGCCACGTCATGACCGCGAAGCGACAGGCGGCGCTGCGGCAAAAAAGCGCACAGCAGCAGGTAGGCGGCGGCGGCGCCCAACATGACAAAACCGAGGACTTGCAGGCTGCCGCTGCCAATCTTCCAGCCGGGCGGCAGCTCGGGCGTGTAAAAGCCAAACACCAGGCCACCCAGCAGCAGGTAGCCGGTCCAGTTGGTCAGCATGCTGAGCGACATGATGCGGGTGATGGTGGCGGTGTCCAGCTTCAGGCGTGAGTAAAGCCGGTAACGAAAAGCGACGCCGCCCACCAGCGAGCCGAGGTTGAGGTTGAACACATAACTGATAAAGGTGACCAGCATCACCGTGGGTGTGCGCAGCTTGTGCCCGGTATAGAGGCGGCCCAGAAGGTCAAAGCAGCTGTACAGACCAAAACTCAGGGCGGCCAGCGCCACCGCGCCCAGCAGCACGCCCGGCGGGTAGGCGCGCACCGCCGCAAATACCTGCGGCCACTCGATGGCGCGGCCCTGCTCCACCAGAAGCCAGGCCACCAGGCTGAAAAACACCAGGGTGACGCCGCGTTTCAGCCAGGGCCACCAGGGTTTGCCGGTGATGCCGGCTTTTGGCGGCTGATCGCGCGCCGCCGACGCCGCGGTCATGAGGCCTGGCCTTCGTTGACGTGGTCCAGCCCGCCTTCCTCGAACAGCGTTTCAGCCGGCGCCAGCCGCGGCAGGTGGGCCGGCAACCAGCCGAACCACGCAGGGTAACGGCGCAGCAGGTGAAACACAAAAAAGCTTCGCAGGCTGACCCACATGCGCGACTCGGGCAAGTCGCCCGCATGAATCTCCTCGCAACTGGACTCAATCAGCTTTTCAAGGTTGTCGGCAAGCTGCTGGTTGAAAGCGCGGTCCTTGATGATCACGTTGGCTTCAAGATTGAGCGACAGGCTCAGCGGGTCCAGATTGCTGGAGCCCACCGTGGACCATTCGTCGTCGGTCAGCGCCACCTTGCCATGCAGGGGGCGCTCGCGGTACTCGTAAATCTTCACACCCGCGCCCAACAGGTGGTGGTAAAGCAGGCTGGCGGCAATCTTGACGATGGGCATGTCCGGCTCACCCTGCAGGATCAGCCGCACGTCGACGCCGCGTTTGGCTGCCTTGCGCAACTGGCGCAGCAGGCGGTAGCCAGGGAAGAAATAGGCGTTGGCAATGATGATGCGATGCCGCGCGCCGCGAATGGCGATGCGGTAGTGGCGCTCAATGTCGTTCTGGTGCTCGCGGTTGTCGCGGGTCACCAGCATGGCGTGCGCGCCACCCGCAGATCGCAGCGTGTCGCGGGTGCTGTCGGCCGGCTTGTCCCTGGCCTTGAGGAGCTGCTTGAGCCGGCTGGCGGGTTTTTGCTGACCGATCTGGAGTTGCGCTCGGACAAACTCCTCGATGTCGGCAACCAGCGGGCCTTCGATTTCCACCGCATAGTCCTGTTTGGCCTCAGGCCCGAAGTCGGCCAGGTGGTCGGCCGAGTAGTTGATGCCGCCGACAAAGGCACGCTGCCCGTCGACCACCACGATCTTGCGGTGCATGCGCCTGAAAAGGTTGGTTCGGTAGCCCCACAGGCGGGGGCTGGGGTCAAACACATGCACCCGCACGCCGGCGTGGGTCAGGGACGAAATAAACCCGGGCGAGAGGTCCGGTGAGCCATAGCCGTCAACGGTCACGTCAATCTGCACGCCGCGCGCCGCCGCCGCCAGCAGTGCGGCGTGCAGCTCCTTGCCGACCTTGTCTTCAAAAAGGATGAAGGTTTCGAGCAGCACTTCCTGCCGGGCGGCGGCGATACATTCGAACACGCGCGGGAAAAAACCCTCGCCGTTTTCCAGCAATGTGAGCTTGTTGCCTGGTACCCAGCGTCCGCGCATAGAGGCCTGTCCTTTCTGGCGGTTGTTCAGAGCTCAATCTCGGCGGCCAGCGGCGCGTGGTCCGACAGGTGCGACCAGGGCTTGAGCGGCAGCACCACCGGCGCATGGCCGATGGCGTTGCGCACATAGATGCGGTCCAGTTGCAGCAGCGGAAACCGTGCCGGGAAGGTACGCGCCGCCTTGCCGTTGGCCTGAACAAACACTTCATGCATGCCGGCCCCTTCTTCGAGCAGGTTGTGCGCGCGGCGGCGCCAGTCGTTGAAGTCGCCAGCAGCGATCACCGGGGCGCTCGCGGGAATCTCGTTGCGCACCATGTCGCACAGCATGTGCAGCTGCTTGACGCGATGCGCTTCGGCCAGGCCCAGGTGTACGCAGATGGCATGCACCGTGGTTTCGCGCCCGGGGATCTGCAACACGCAATGCAGCAGGCCGCGGCGCTCCGGGCCGCTGATGGACACATCGCGGTTTTCAAAACTCACGATCGGAAACTTCGACAGCACGGCATTGCCATGGTGCCCGTTGGTATAGACAGCGTTGCGGCCATAGGCAAACTGCGGCCAGATCGAATCCGCCAGAAATTCGTAGTGCGGCGCGGTGGGGTAGTTGGCGACCTTGCTTTCGTGGCGTGCGTGCGTGCCGGTGACCTCTTGCAAAAACACGACATCGGCGCCCACGGTGCGCACCGCTTCGCGCAGCTCATGCAGGATGAACTTGCGGTTGAAGAAGGTGAAGCCCTTGTGGATGTTGACGGTGAGCACCTTGAGCGAAAAACTCAGAGACGCAGCGGCAATGGCCTCCTGCGTCGCGGCTACGGCATCTGCGTCCGCCACAGGCAAGGTGGTCACTGGGGACGTCTGACTGACCTGAATAAGGGATTGGGGAGGAAGCATGAGGCGGCAGAGGGCGGTCAGTGTGGGAGAAGAAGAACGAAGAAGAACGAAGAAGGACGAAGAAGGGGGGAGCAGAAACCAAAGATCCGACCCGATTGTTGTACCGGCGCCATGAACCGACTGTAGGACAGCAAGCTCATTGTTCGTATTGATTTATATGCGTTTTTCGCTTTTGACAGTATGAAGATTTCGTAAAGGGCGGCGTCCTGCGCGACACGGGGGGCCCTGCCGATAAGCCCGGCACGGCGGCATGGCTAAATTTGAATCAACCAAATCCAGTTGGATCTGGCTTTTGCAATGTTCCTTTTCACCAGTGTTCTTTGCAAACTGGTTTTAAGTGTTTAGCGACTCAAGGAGTTAACCATGAACAAATTTTCCATCGAATCCATTTCTGCGGCTGCGGCCCTGACCGCCATGCTGGCTTTTTCTGCACACGCACAAGTCGGCCTGGGTGCCGATGTGGGTGTCCGCACCGGCGTCAACAGCAACATCGGCAGCGACGTTCGCGCCAACGCCAGTGCAAGTGTGAGCGGCTCAACATACACCAGCGGCATGGCGACACGCAATAACACCTCTGTAGACGCCAACACCGGCGCGAGCGCGAACGGCCAGGCGTCCGGCGGCGGCGTCCGGGGCGCGGTAGGCCGAACGGCCAACCGTGCCGAAAACGCCATGGTGCGCGGTGCCCACGCGACCAGCCGTGCAGCAGGTCGCTCCATGGATGCTGAGGGCTATGTAGCGCGCCGCGCTGATGCGCGCATCCAGAACGCATTGCCCGAAAGCGCCCGGGGGCAATGGCCACATGAATGCTCAGGGCTCCGGCGCTGCGGGCGGTGAAGTGACAGGTATGCCCAAGTAAACTGGCCATCCCGAAATAACACAGTAACCCAAGGCTGGGCCACGGGACATGTCTCGTGGCCCAGCCTCTATTTTTGAGCCCGCAAGCGCGCGTCCAGAAAAGGCAAGAAAAAGCGCCGCTTCCGCAAAGGAGAGCGACGCTGGCTGGCGCTAGGGGCACAGACGGAGCTGGCCCGGTTGCGGGGAGGTCTTAGCTCCGCTGGTGGCCGCCGTGGCCGTCTTGGCCGCCGCGACCCTTGCCGCCATGGTTCACGCGCTGCGCATCAAAGACTTTTTGCTGGTCGGCAGTCAACGCGGCATAAAAGGTCTTGGTCGCATCGCCGCGTTTGTCCATGACGGCATTCATCTCGGTCATGCGCTGGGCGCGCATAGACTGCATCTTGTCGATACGCTCGGGTGTGGTCAGCTTCTCGAACTCGGCCTTCATGGCGGCACGGTCGGGGCGGGCCCCGTGCGCGGGTGGCTGCATCGACGCGGCGAAGGCCGTCCACGCGCCTTCCTGAGCCGGCGTGAGTTTGAGTTTGGCCTTGAGATCGGCCTGCTGCTTGGCGATGCGCGCCTGCATCTGGGCCGGGTCGTGGCGGCCCATGTGCCCGCCGTCGTGGCCGGAAGGCTTGGCCGGTGCTGCGGCGGTGACCGGCGCGGCAGGCGCAAAGGTTTGCGCCGTGGCAGCCAAGGCAGCCGTTGCCATGATGCCAGCCAGCAGCAGCGTGTTGAGTGATTTCAGCGGTTTGAGCGTAGAGGTCATGTGAGCTTTCCTTCGTTGGGGTGTGCGCCTGGCGCCGGAAGTGGCGTCAGGTTGAAAGCAAGTTTGCGCGGCTTGTGTCAATGTCCTATGAGGCAAGCGTGAGGATTTTGTAAAGTTTTTTGCGTGGTGCGACGCCCTTGCCCGTCGAGCGTAGGCAGCCATTCAGGCGCTGCTTACAACGCCCGCCAGGTCGTCCAGGATGGGACAGTCAGGCCGGTCGTTGCCCTGGCAGCAGTGCACCAGATGCGCCAGGGTCTGCTGCATGGCCTGCATGGCGGCGATGCGCTGGGCCAGATCGTCGGCGTGTTTCTGCGCAATCCGCCGCACGTTTTCGCTGGCGCGGCGGCGGTTTTGCCACAGGCTGACCAGCTCGGCGATTTCGGCCATTGAAAACCCGAGGTCGCGGGCGCGCTTGATGAACCGCAGGGTGTGGACTTCCGCCGCGGTGTACTGGCGGTAGCCGCTGTCGCTGCGGTGAACGCGCGGCAGCAGGCCCAGCGACTCGTAATGCCGCACCATCTTGGCCGACACCCCGGACTGGCGCGCCGCCTCGCCAACGTTCATGGGCGCCATCATGTCGTGGCGTAGCCCTCTTCGGAGATAGCGGCCACAATGGCCTCGCGTGGCTGGTCGGATTGCACATCCACCTTGCCGGATGCGCGGTCTATGCGCACCTCGGCCTGCGGATCGACGGTTTTGACGGCCTGGGTCACGGCGCGCTCGCAGTGGCCGCAGGTCATGCCTTGTACGTTGAAGGTCTGGTTCATGGTGTGTCCTTGTGGTTGAGGGTAGAAAGAAGCTTTGGTGAGAAGCCTGATCCTGAACCCTGCCATCATGGTAAGGTCAAGCACGGTGACATCAAACCCTTGATCGCGGTAGGGTTGATCTGCATCAAGGCTTGACCTTGCCATGATGGCAACGTCGATCATCTGCCTATGACTACCTTGACCTCCCCCTCTACCCTGGACCTTGGCGTTGGCGGCATGACCTGTGCGTCGTGCGTGTCGCGTGTTGAAAAGGCCCTGAAAAAAGTACCCGGCGTGCAGGACGCCACTGTCAACCTGGCGACCGAATCTGCGCGTGTGGTGTTTGCCCCCTCCGCGCAGATGGACGCACAGTTGCGCCGCGCCGTGCGCAACGCCGGTTATGAGCCGCGTGCTGCCGAGGCAGCGCTGCCCGAAGACCTGTCGCCGTGGGCCGGCTTCCTGCCGGTCGCTGTTGGCCTGCTGCTGTCGGCGCCGCTGCTGTTCCCGATGCTCGGTGACCTGTTCGGCAAACACTGGATGCTGCCGGCCTGGCAACAATTTTTGCTGGCAACGCCAGTGCAGTTCATTCTGGGCGCGCGTTTTTACAAGGCGGGCTGGCATGCTGTCAAGGCCTTGACCGGCAACATGGACCTGCTGGTGGCCATAGGCACCAGCGCGGGCTGGGGCCTGTCGGTGTGGCTGTGGCTCAACGCCGAATCCGGCACCATGCCGCACCTGTACTTTGAGGCATCGGCCGTGGTGGTGACCCTGGTGTTGCTGGGCAAATGGCTGGAGACGCGCGCCAAGCGCCAGACCACAGCGGCGATACGTGCGCTGCATGCGCTGCGCCCGGAGATGGCGCATGTGCTGCAGCCTGACGGTGAAGAAGCCGACTTGCCGGTGGGCGAGGTGCTGCTGGGCGACCGCCTGGTGGTGCGGCCCGGCGAACGCATCCCGATGGATGGCCTGCTGAAGGAAGGCCAGACCCAGGTGGACGAATCGATGTTAACGGGCGAGCCCCTGCCGGTGGTCAAACAAGCGGGCGACAAACTCACAGGCGGCAGCATCAATGGTGACGGGCGCGTGGTGCTGCAGGTCAGCGCTGTCGGCAGCGAAAGTGTGCTGGCGCAGATCATCCGGCTGGTGGAAGACGCGCAGGCCGCCAAGGCGCCTATCCAGCGGCTGGTCGATCAGGTCTCGGCCGTGTTTGTACCGGTGGTGCTGGTGATTGCGCTGGCCACCTTGCTCGGCTGGTGGTGGGTGGGGGCCAGCATGGAGACGGCGCTGATCTACGCCGTGGCGGTGCTGGTGATTGCCTGCCCGTGTGCGCTGGGGCTGGCCACGCCGGCCGCCATCATGGCCGGCACCGGCGTCGCGGCGAAAAACGGCATTCTGATCAAGGACGCGCAGGCGCTGGAGCTGGCGCACAAAGTCGACACCGTGGCGTTCGACAAGACCGGCACGCTGACGGTGGGTCGGCCGCGACTGGTGGCATTTATCGTGCTCCCCAACGCAGACGAAGCTGCACAGCTGGCGGTCGCCGCCAGCCTGCAAAGCGGCAGCGAGCACCCGCTGGCCCGCGCCGTGGTGGCCGCCGCGCAGGAGCGCGGCATCACGGTGGGGCAACCCGACGGCCTGCGCGCCGTGCCGGGCCGTGGCAGCGAGGGGGAAGTCGGCGCGCGCAGCTACCTGATTGGCAGCCTGCGCTGGATGGACGAGCTGGGGGTGCCTCTAGGTGCGCTGGCGCCCGAGGCTGAGCGTTTACAGGCCGAAGGTGCCACCTTGTCTGTGCTGGTCGAGCGGGTCACACAGGGCCTCGCCGTCCGGGCCTTGATGGCGTTTGCCGACGAACCCAAGCCCGAAGCCAGGCAGGCGCTGGCTGCGCTGCGTGCGCGCGGCATCCGCATTGTGATGATTTCCGGCGACAACCGGGGCGCGGCGCTGGCCATGGGTGCCCGACTCGGACTGGGCGCCGACGAGGTGATGGCCGAGGTGTTGCCCGGCGACAAGGCGGCCAAGGTGGCTGAACTCAGGGGGGGGCGCGGGCATTTTTCCGCCGGGCCGCCCCAAGGAAAAATGCGCCCCTCTTCTTCGTGCGAGGGGCAGCGCACCGCCGAAGGCACGCGGAGCGACAAGCGTGGGGGCCATGTTGTCGTCATGGTCGGCGACGGCGTGAACGATGCACCTGCGCTGGCTGCTGCCGATGTTGGCATGGCCATGGGCACCGGCACCGACGTGGCCATGCACGCAGCCGGCATCACGCTGATGCGCGGCGACCTGGCGCTGGTGGCCGGCGCGCTGGACATCTCGCACCGCACGGTGATGAAGATCCGGCAGAACCTGTTCTGGGCCTTTGCCTACAACGTGGCCGGCATCCCGCTCGCGGCGCTGGGCTTTTTGAGCCCGGTGGTGGCTGGGGCAGCCATGGCGCTGTCCAGCGTCAGCGTGATCTCCAACGCGCTGCTGCTCAAGCGCTGGAAGCTGCGCCGGGATTGAGGTAAATCAAGGCGCGTGCCGGGCGCATGTGCCATTGTGCAGGTATGCCGCACGCCACCTTGCAGATCATCCGCGACGAACATGCCGCCCTGGCGGCGGTGTTGCGCTCGCTTTTGATGATGATGGAGCGCGGGCCGGGCGACGAACCCGAGCGGTTTTTTGATGTGCTGCGTGCCATGCTGTTTTACATCGACGAGTTTCCCGAGCGGCTGCACCACCCCAAGGAGTCGAACCTGTTGTTTCCCCG
This sequence comes from Polaromonas sp., assembly GCF_041689105.1. Classification (GTDB taxonomy): domain Bacteria; phylum Pseudomonadota; class Gammaproteobacteria; order Burkholderiales; family Burkholderiaceae_C; genus Polaromonas. The sequence continues at coordinate 20,339 of NZ_JBDNGU010000033.1, forward strand.
GCTGGCGCGCGCCGTGCCTGCGCTGATGCCGGTGATCGAGCGGCTGGAGTTTGATCACATGAGCGGCGAGGGCAAGGTGCGTGAGCTGCAGCATCTGCTGCTGGGCTGGGAGTTGATTGGTGAGTCCAGGCGCGAAGCCTTTTCAGACGCGGCGCGGATGTACGTGGCGTTTTACCTCACACACATGCAGACAGAAGAAACCCAGCTGCTGCCCGCCGCCGAAAAGGCGCTGAGTGCAGC
>NZ_JBDNGU010000034.1:0-30052 GCF_041689105.1 Polaromonas sp.
CACTGGACTGCGGCAGGTCTTCGAACAGGCCCGCCTTGCTCGCCACGTCTTCTTGCTCTGTTGGATTTGACATGCCGTTTCGACAAACCAGTCGGCGGTGAGTTCAATGAGATTGGAGAAAAACTCTCACTCTCTCAGGCGGTGCTTGAAGACAGTGATATCACCCGGCACCACGGTCAATTCATCCACCACTTGCGCTCCCCACTGGCCTGCCACCACCGACAGACCATGGTCTTGCGGCGAGCGCTCCGCATAACCGACGCCATCGGCGGCGCGCTTGCCCTTGAACTGGACAGTAGGGCTCAGGTTCAACCGGTCCGGCCGCACACCCCAGTTCAACCAGAGTACCGCGCCGCCTGCGGCACGCCAGGCCAGAAGCAGCCCGGCAATCGCAGGAATTGGCTTGCGCATCGGCTTGACACTGATGCCTTTTTGCCCGAACCAGCCCTTCGGGTGGCAGAAATCATTTTGCATATCGACGACCACCAACGCGCTGCGGGCGATGTCGATCTCAATGCTCTGCGGCAGTGCATCCAGACGCACAGCCTTGGTGCGCGGCGGTTTACGCACCAGACTCACACCCTGCGCGGTGAGTGTCCACGCGTTCTGGGACGAAGGGCCGAAGGAAGTGGGCTCCAAAGCAGTGCGAGATGGGACGGACGTGCGTTTCATGCGAAGTATTAAGCACGGGCCGTGCCCCAAACCGGCCTCGGTATGTGCTTTTTCAAGCTCTCTGCGTTGCCGTTCAGGCAACGCTTGCAACGCACATGGCACCAATCCTGCGAGCACCCAGCGCTATGCACGCTGCCGCCCGCCCATGAACCACCTGCGCTTTCTCCGCTATGTCGATGAAGTCGCGCGGGTGGGCTCCATCCGGCAGGCGGCCGAGCGCATGCATGTGGCGCCATCTGCGGTGAACCGCCGCATCCAGGACCTCGAAGGAGAGTTGGGCACCCCGATCTTCGAGCGCCTGCCCCGCGGTGTGCGACTCACCGCTGCGGGCGAGCTTTTTGTGGGCTATATCCGGAGCCGTTCAGCGCAGCTGGAACACGTACGTTCTGAAATCGAGGACCTGCAAGGCCTTCGGCGCGGCAGCGTCAGAATCGTCACCAGCCAGGCTCTCGCCCCGGTGTTCCTGCCTGGCGCGGTCGCGGGTTTTCGTGCGACGCATCCACTGGTTCAGGTACACGCCGGGATTGGCGACCATGTTCAGGCGGTGCAGTCGCTGCGCGATTTCGCGATCGATCTTGCGCTGGTGTTTAACCTCGCGCCCGAGGCCGACATCAAGCGCATCGCCGACTTCGAGCAAAAACTGGTGGCCACCATGCACCGCGACCATCCGCTGGCCGCTCGCGCCGAGCTGCGGATCAGTGAATGCGTCAACTACCCGCTGGTTTTACCCGAAGGCGACATCGGCGGACGCCAATTGCTCGACCGCTTCCTGGCCCGCAGCTCCATCAAGCTGCGGCCGGTGGTGGAAAGCAACAGTTTTGAGTTCATGCGCGGCTACCTTTACCATGAGCAGGCCATTTCATTTCAGATCGCCATCGGCGCGGTCACCAACGGCGGCCAGCTGGTGGCGCGCGAAATCGCGGACCGCGGGTTTCCGCGCGGGCAACTGGTACTGGCCAGCCTGCGCAACCGGCAACTGCCGGTGATTGCCCATGCATTCGCAGAGCATCTGATGGCATCGTTAACCGCCCAAGGCGCCGCCAGGCAAGCCTGAGGGCATAGGCCGACAGGTGGCTAGCCAGCCCGGCAGTTGCGGCAGGCGTTTCTTGATGCCGCTGCCGCCATCGACGTTGAAGGTCGCCAGCGTCATCCGGGCTTGCGGCGGTAGGCCTCGGCGCCGCCCCCCCCCACCGCCATCGGAGAACTCATGCTGGTCCAGCGGATTTTTGTGGCCGGGTAGCACCGGCGCTTCGATCAGGGTGCTGGCGCTGTTATCGGTGCTGTCGGTATCAGCGCGGGGCGGCGGGGCGGGGGTTGCATCAATGCCTTTGACGTGGCCAGGTGGGGTGGTGGTGTCGGACATGGCGGCTCCTTGGTGTGATCCTTGAACTTAGCAGCGTCGGGGCCGACGGCCTGTCGGACAAGGCCGCTAGCCGGGGTGCCCTTGCCCGCGCCAGGACTTGCGCCGGGATCGTTGTTCGATGACTCGTACTGTGGGGTCTGCCTACTGGCCGGGTCTCGCCCCGGCGGGCGACTCACTTTCTCTTGCTTCGCCAAGAGAAAGTAAGCAAAGAGAAGGCGACCCGATGGTCTGGGTCCCCTGCGCTGCGCTCCGGGGCAACCTGCGGTGCTCACCGAAAACGGGGTCGAGCTCGAACTCGCCTTCGGCTCAAACAATCGCTCGCCCTGATCCGTTTTCGGCTGTGCTCCTCGGCCCAGCCCGACGGGTGGGGGAGCGGGTGCGGAGTCGGAGTCGGAGTCGGAGTCGGGGATGGATTCCGGCCTTCGCCGGAATGACAGAAGGTGTGCGCGCAAAGCGCACACACCGCTGAATACGCGTCCGTCATGTTTGCACGCGAGCGCAGCACACGCGGCCAAATGAGGCCCCCCTCCATCGCCCAGCGGGGCGAGGGAGGGGTTGGGGGTGGGAGTGGGGAGTTCAACCTACTGCCCTCAGCCAACCGGGGACGCAGCGTGATGCCGGACTGTGAAAGAAAAGTGCCTCCAGCCCTTACGCAACAACCGCAACCAGCTATCAATACAGGAGCAAGCAAGGACCCCAGCGCCCTCACCGTCCTCGATGGGGTTTGCCCGCAGGCCGCGCCCAAGTGACCCGCCGCGCGCCCGTCAGCGACTACCATGCAGGCACATCCGGATTTCAAAGCAAAAAACACCATGACCCCCACCTCCCCCTACCCCCACTTGCTGGCCCCGCTGGACCTCGGTTTCACCACGCTGAAAAACCGCGTGCTGATGGGCAGCATGCACACCGGGCTGGAAGACGGGCGCAAACACTTTCCGGCGATGGCTGCGTATTTTGCCGAGCGCGCGCGCGGCGGCGTCGGCCTCATGGTCACCGGCGGATTTGCGCCCAACATCGCCGGCTGGACCAAACCGTTTGCCGGCATGCTCGCCAGCTCAGGCGCAGCGCGGCGCCACAAGCAGGTGACCGCCGCGGTGCATGCCGAGGGCGGCAAGATTGCGCTGCAGATCCTGCACACCGGGCGTTACGGCTACCACCCCTTGTGTGTGGCGCCGTCCCGCATCCAGAGCCCGATCTCGCCGTTCACGCCGTTCGAACTCAGCGCCGGCGGCATCGAAAGGCAGTTCAAGGCTTTTATCCGCTGCGCGCTGCTGGCGCGCGAGGCCGGTTATGACGGCGTTGAAATCATGGGCAGCGAAGGTTATTTCATCAACCAGTTCCTGGTCACCCACACCAACCAGCGCACCGATGACTGGGGCGGCAGTTATGCCAATCGCATGCGGCTGGCGGTCGAGATCGTGCGACGTACGCGCGAAGCGGTGGGGCCAGACTTCATCATCATCTACCGCCTGTCCATGATCGACCTGATCCCGGACGGCAGCAGTTGGGAAGAAGTGGTGCTGCTGGCCAAGGCCGTCGAGGCGGCCGGCGCCACGATCATCAACAGCGGCATCGGCTGGCACGAGGCGCGTGTGCCGACGATTGCGACCTCGGTGCCGCGCGGTGCCTTCACCTGGGTCACGAAAAAGCTGAGGGACGAATTGCGCGCGGCCGGCCTGACGATCCCGCTGATCACCAGCAACCGGCTCAACACGCCGGAAGTGGCCGAACAGGTGCTGGCCGACGGCAGCGCCGACATGGTCAGCATGGCGCGGCCTTTTCTGGCCGACCCCGAGTTCGTCAACAAGGCGGCGCGTGGCCGCAGCCAGGAGATCAACACCTGCATCGCCTGCAACCAGGCCTGCCTGGACCACGCCTTCCAGGCAAAAATCGCCAGCTGCCTGGTCAACCCGCGCGCCTGCCATGAACTGGAGCTGGTGATACGCATTGCCACCGCCAAAAAGCGCGTCGCCGTGATCGGCGCTGGCCCGGCCGGCCTGGCGGCGGCCACCACCCTGGCCCAGCGCGGCCACAGTGTGGATCTGTTCGACGCGGCAGACCGAATTGGCGGCCAGTTCAACCTGGCCAAACGTGTGCCGGGCAAGGAAGAGTTCGAGGAGACCCTGCGCTACTTCGGTCAGCGCATCACCGCCACCGGCGTGCGCCTGCACCTGAACACACGCGTGGATGCGGCCAGCCTGATTGCACAGAAGTTCGACGAAGTGTTGCTCGCCACCGGCGTCACGCCGCGCAACCCGCGCATTGCCGGGCAGGACCACCCCCAGGTGCTGAGCTACATCGACGTGTTGCTGGGCCGGCAGCCGGTGGGCCAGCGCGTGGCGCTGATAGGCGCGGGCGGCATTGGTTTTGACGTGGCGGAGTTTCTCGTCACGCTACCCGGCCATTCCACGGCGCTGGACCTGCCGGCCTGGCTGGCCGAGTGGGGCGTGGCCGACCCTGGCGAAGTGCGCGGCGGCGTGGTGCGACCGGCGCCTGACGCGCCGGCACGGCAGGTCACGCTGCTGCAGCGCAAACCGGGCAAGCTCGGGAAAAACCTGGGTAAAACCACCGGATGGATACACCGCGCGGCACTCAAGATGAAAAACGTGGAGATGCTCTCAGGCGTCAACTACGAACGCATCGGCGACGACGGCGCGGGTGGCCTGGGCCTCTTCATCACCTTCGGCGAAAAGCACCAGGACGGCACAGTGCTCAGCGTGGACAACATCGTGTTGTGCGCTGGCCAGGAGCCGCTGCGTGAGCTGCTGGAGCCTTTGCGCGCCGCCGGTGTAAAAACCCAGCTGATCGGCGGCGCCGATGAGGCGTCGGAGCTGGACGCCAAGCGCGCGATTGACCAGGGCACGCGGGTGGCTGCGGCGGTATGAGCGATGGGCCTTGAAGCTGTCACCGCCCAGTCAGACGTGTAGGCCGGCGCTGACACGGTGGCAGGGCACCGCCCTTCCCGGGCGTCTTGTGCGCCGCTATACCTTGAAGCCATGGAATTTTCCATGTTGCTTGAAAGGCAAATCATGAACAAGGACCAGGTTAAAGGAAAAGTCAAGGAAGTCGCTGGCGAGGTGCAGGAGCACAGCGGCAAGATGACGGGTAGCGCCGCGCAGCAGGCCAAGGGCCACAACCGCGAAATGGCCGGCAAAGCCCAGAAGGCGGTAGGCGATGGGCGCGAAAACCTCAAGGATCTCAAAGACATCAACAAGCGTTGAGCGTCTGATCATCACGCACAAACAAGGCCGGTATTGACCGGCCTTGTTTGCGGGCGATTGCCTCCTACCCACTTGCCTTCGAAAGACAGGAAACCGGGTTGCGGCATGGGCAAGCCAGGACAGGGTCGATGGGGCGCCCGGCGTAGCGAACTCAAGATGGAGGCCGCAGGCCGGGGGACATTCGCATCGCTGAGTGCCCCGTCGGCCAGCTCCCGCCCACAAAGTGGCGCTTATCCAGATGATTGAATGCAAAACCGTATCAGGCTCTGAGCATGCTCGCTACATGGCTGCCAATGGCCAGCGAACTGGTGAGCCCCGGCGACTCGATACCAAACAGGTTGACCAGCCCGGGCACGCCGTGTGTGCGCGGTCCCTCGATGACAAAGTCCCGGGCCGGCGCGCCCGGCGGCTGGATCTTCGGGCGTATGCCGGCATAGCCGGGCAACAACGCGCCGTCCGGCAGGGCCGGCCAGTACTTGCGGACCTCGGCATAAAAAGCTTCCCCGCGTGACGGGTCCACCAGCAGGTCATCGGGCGAGTCCACCCATTGCACGTCGGGGCCAAACTTGGCCTGGCCGCCCAGGTCAATGGTCAGGTGCACCCCCAGGCCCGCCAGTTGCGCGGCGGGTTCAGGCACGGGGTAGATCAACCGGCTGAAGGGCGAGCGTCCGGACAACGTGAAGTAATTGCCCTTGGCGTAATACGCCGGCGGAACAAAAGCGGGATCCAGCCCCGCAAAGTGCGCAGCCAGCGCCGGCGCCTGCAGGCCAGCGGCATTGACGACGCTTGAGGCTTCCAGCTCGGTACCATCTTGCGCTACCAAAGTGATAGCGCCCTGCCCGCACTGCGCGTGGGCCAGCGGTGAATTAAACACCACAAACCCGCCGGCATGCTCAAGGTCGCCCTGCAGCGCCAGCATCAGCGCGTGGCTGTCGACAATGCCGGTGCCCGGTGAATGCACCGCCGCCACACAGGCCAGTTGCGGCTCCATCGACGTGGCCTGCTCGCGCGTGAGCAGCACCAGGTCGTTCACGCCGTTGGCAGCGGCTTTGGCCATGATGCCTCGCAGCTCAGCGGCCTGCGCCTCGCTGGTGGCGACGATGAGTTTGCCGCAGCGCTGGTGGCCGACGCCGCGTTGCCCGCAGTAGTCGTACAGCAGTTGTTTGCCCGGTACGCACAGCAGTGCCTTGAGCGAGCCCTGGGGGTAATAAATGCCGGCGTGAATGACCTCGCTGTTGCGCGAACTGGTGCCCGTGCCTATGGCATTCGCGGCCTCCAGCACCATCACCTCCCGGCCCTGCAGCGCCAGCGCGCGCGCCACCGCCAGGCCCACCACGCCAGCGCCGATGACGACGCAATCGACCTTGTCCATGGCTCAGGCGGGCAGCGCGCGTGGATCGGTCGCCAACAGCTGCTGCACCAGCGACTGCAGGCTGGTTTGCAGGGGCGCAAAACCGGTGTTGATCTCCAGCGTTTTTTCGTCCATGTACAACTTGCGGTTGATCTCCAGCTGGATGCTGTGGCGATGCTGCTGCGGCGCGCCGTAGCGGCGCACCAGCTCCACGCCTTTGTACGGGTGGTTGTAGGCGACGCTGTAGCCCAGCCCTTTGAGGTGCTCGCACACCAGCCGGGACATCGACGCGGCAGCGGTGGATCCGTCGCGGTCACCGACCACAAAATCGGCATGCGCCTCGCCGGGAAAATCGGTGGCGTTGCCGGACGCAATTGCCGGCATCGAGTGGCAATTGATGTGGATGCTGTAGCCGTGCTTCGCGTGCGCCGCGTCTATGGCCTGGGCCACCGCAGCGTGGTAGGGCTGCCAACACTGCGCAATGCGCGCTTGCACTTCGGCCACGGTGAGCTTGCGCGTGTAAATGGCCGCGCCGTCGTCGGTGGTGCGCCAGATCAGCCCCTTGCCCAGGCGCACCTTGCCCATGACGCGTGGGTCCTCCGACACGGCATGCGGCCAGGTCTCGCCGAACAGGCTGACATCCACCTCGGTGGTGTCGCGGTTGGCATCGAGGTAGCTGCGCGGAAAAAACGCCTCGACCCAGCCCACCCCCAGCGCCGGCGCAAAGTCGTAGAGCTTGTCGACATGGGTGTCTTCCGTGCGACGCAAGGTAGCCAACTCGCCGGCAAACGCAAAGTCGTCAGGATAGCGGGTGCCGCTGTGCGGCGAGTCGAGCACCAGCGCCGTGTGGCCGGGCAGGTATCGGACCAGGGGGGAAACTGATGAAGTCATGGGTTTGATTGTGCCCCCGCCAGCGGCCGACGTGAAACAGCGGGATTCGCTATCAAATCAATAGCTTCTCGCGCCCACCAGGCAAGGGCTGGAGCCAGATTTTCCCTATAAAACCGGCTCAGGGGGTGGCGCCAGCATCTCCTGCAGCAGCCAGGTGCCGGCGCGGCCCAGCGGCCGCTGGCGTGACCAGACGGCGTCCACCGGCACGCGCTGCGGCCAGCCGCGCGCATCGAGCTCGTGGAGTTTGCCGACGGCAAAACGCGTGACCATCCAGCGCGGAATCGCGGCCCAGCCAAAACCCAGCACCGCCATCTCCATCAGCATCAGGTAGCTGGGCGCCGACCAGGAGCGGCGGGCCGCCGGCATCACCTGGTCGGCCCGGCCCAGGTAGGTGTCGAGGCGCAACTCGCGGTGCTGGGCCAGCACTTGAGGCGTGATGTCCTTCATGCCGGCCAACGCGTGGCCGGCGGCCACGAACAGGGTGATCTCGGACTGTTCGGCAATCGTCGCCGCGCCGATGTCGGGCGGGTACACCCCCTGCGCGCCCACCACGCCAATGTGCGCGCGCCCGGTTTGCACCAGGGACACCAGGTCGCCGTGTTCGGCGATCAGGCACTCGAACTCCAGGTCGGGAAAACGCTGCTCGAAAGCGGTCAGCATGTCTTCAAAACGGTCGGACTGGTAGGTGTCCGACCACACCACGCTGAGCCTGGCCTCCAGCCCGCCACCCAGCTGGCTGGCCGACAGGTCGAGCCGGTCGCTGGCGGCCAGAATTTCCTGCACCTTGCCCAGTACCACGCGGCCATGTTCGGTCAGCGTGGGCTTGCGGCTGCTGCGGTCGAACAGGCTCAGGCCGAGGTCGATTTCGAGGTTGGCAATCGCGCTGCTGACGGTGGACTGGCTTTTGCCCAGCTTGCGGGCGGCGGCCGAAAACGAACCGAGCGTGGCGGCTTCGGCAAAGGCGGTCAGGGCTTCGGGGGAATGGCGCATGGGGGGTGTGAGCTCCACATCTATCTATTTTGTAGATGGTTATTGATTTTAAAGTAATGGAAATTACGATAAAAATTGCAACCTTCTTCGTTTAGCCCCCTGTCCTGTTTAGCCCCCCTTTCCTTTTCACGTCTTAAGCCCCCCATGAGCCTGCAGAAGTCAGTCAAAGAACGTTTTTTTCACGCCCTCGGTTTTGAGGTGCTGGCCATCGCCATCTGCGCGCCGCTGGGGGCCTGGCTGCTCGGTTATCCGCTGGCCCACATGGGTTTGCTCACCTTGATGATTTCGCTGATCGCGATGCTCTGGAACATGGTTTTCAACGCGGTATTTGACGGCGCCCAGCGCCGACTGGGTTTCCGGCGCACGCTGGGTGCGCGTGCCGTGCATTCGGTGCTGTTTGAAGTCGGGCTGGTCATTGCCGTCGTGCCGCTGGCCGCCTGGTGGCTGGGCATCGGGCTGTGGGAAGCCTTTGTGCTGGACATCGGTATCGTGCTGTTTTTTCTGCCTTACACCTTTGCCTTCAACTGGAGCTACGACCACCTGCGCGCGCGGGTGGTGGCCCGGCAGGTACGCAAAAAAGGTCTGTCAGCCGTCTGACGCGGCTAGCGCGCGGTCCGGCGGCAGCTCGCTGGTGTGCGCCAGCTCAAAACGCTGCGCGCCCGCCGCATAGTCCCAGCGCTCGACCAGGCAGGTTTCCTGACCTGCCCCATAGCGGATCAGGTTCACCGAATTCGGCGCCTCGCGGCGAACCCGCGACGACAGCGCCGTGCCGGCCTGCACACACCACATGCGCCGCGCCAGGCCGGGTACCTGCGATGACAGCTCGCACACATAAGGCAGGTGGATATGGCCGCCCATCACGATGTCGGCCCCAGCCGCTGCCCAGGCGCGCACCGCGGGCTCCCAGCCGCGCAGGCGGTCATGTTCGTCTTCGGGGCGCAGCACCACCACCGGCTGGTGCACCACAACGACCCGCAAGCGGCCGGGAGCGGCGCGCTGGAGTTCACCCGCCACACGCGCCACCTGGGCAGCGGACACCTCGCCGTTTTTATGCCGCCAGCGCCGCGTGGTTTTTACGCCGATCAGGCAAAAGGCAGATGTCTGCAGCGACGCCTCCAGGTCTGGTCCGAAGGCGCGCAGATAACCGGCATAGGGGCTGGCCAGGCGCTGCCAGAGATTGAACAGCGGAATGTCGTGGTTGCCAGGCAACGCCAGCATGGCCGGAATTGCCAGGCGGTCGCAAAACGCCCGCGCATCACTGAACTGCCAGGCGCGCGCACGTTGGGTGATGTCACCTGACAGCACCAGCACATCGGGCCGCTGCGCATGCGCCATCTGCACGAGCGCTTCGGCCACGGCGGGCTGCACGGTGCCGAAATGCGGATGGGAGATCTGCAGCAGCCGGGTCATGCGACCTCCACCCGGTCAGCCGGCGCTGGCACCAGCAACCACAAGGGCTGGGGCGCAACTTCAAAAACCAGCGGCGTGTGCATCCAGGCAATCTCGCCGTCGGTCGCCACCTTGATGCGTTTGACACCTTTGGGCGTGACCGTCAGGCGATGGAAGGAAAAGCTGTCGATGTTGTGGGCCTCGCCAAGCTGTCCCAGCAAACCACGTATCAGCAGCCCGAAAAGTGCCAGGGTTCCAATGGGCCGCACCACAATACCCGCCAGCTGCCCCTGCTCAACCGCATCGGCCTGCTGCTCATCGATGCCGACCTGCGCAAGTTGCAGGTGGTTGTTGCCGACAAACAGGGTGGGCGTGCGCACGGCCAGCGTCCGATCGGCTGACTCAATCTGCAGGCGGAGTTGCTTGCGGCTTTGCAGCAAGGTAGCGATGCCGGACAGGAGCGCCACAAAGCGGCTGCGCCCGAGCTGCTCTTTCCAGGCCTCGCGGTCCTCCAGCAGTTGCGGATAAAGGCCCAGACTGGCGTTGACCAGAAACAGGCGCCCGTTCACCTGGCCGACCTGTACCGGCACGACGGAAGCGCCCAGCAACGCGCGGGCAGTAGCCTCGGTGTCCTGCGGAATCGCATGGGCACGGCCAAAATAATTGAAGGTGCCTTGGGGAAACACGCCCAGCGGTGCGCCGCTGCGGTGCACCGCACGCGCCACAGCGTTGATGGTGCCGTCACCGCCGGCCGCGACCACCACCCCCTGACGGGTCTGGGCCAGTGCCACCGCGCGTCTGGCCACGTCGTCTGTCTGCGCCGGCTGTTCGATCCGCAAAAACTCGAATGCCCGACCGGCTTCTTCGTACACACGCGCGATGACGGCCTGCTGCTCAGTGCTGTCGCGCCGCCCCGAGCTGACATTGATCACCACAAAAAAAGCGCCCCGGCGGGCGGCGTTGGTGACGCTGGCCACAGGGGTGTCAGAAGGGAACATGCGCATGGCGTAAGCGCTACAGCGACGCTGGTCTGTCAGCCAGAAGCCCTTTGACTTTCAGCCATGCCGCGCCGCATGGGCAGCACTCGGCTTATTTCATCTGCACGGAGCCAGACACATTGACCACCACCGTGCTTTTGCCAGCTTCGACCGGAATCGCAGAATCCGACATGGTCGACTTGGCTTCCATGGCCAGCATGCGCGGGCGGATCGGACCCTGGTCGTTGGCATTGATGGCTACCTCACGCAGCGTGTAGCTGCCAAAGCCAAAACTGCGGGCAATCTCGCCCGCCCTGGCCTTGAAACTTTCAATGGCCTGGGCCTGGGCTTCGCCTTCGACCCGGGCGCGTTGCTCGCGGCTCAGCGCGAAGCCGACATTGCCCAGGGTCAGGGTCTGGATTTTTCCGGCCGTGCTGGTGATGCGCGGGAAGTCCTTGCCTTCAAGCACGAGCTCGGTCCGGCCCTGCCAGCCGTTGATCTTGCCGTCCTTGTTGTAGCGCGGGTACAGGCTGAAGTTGCCGGTGCGCACGTCCATCAGGCCAGGTTGGGCTGATTTTTTGGCCTCGGCCAACGCGGCATCCAGTGCCTCCTTGAGCTGGTTCTGCACGCTCGCGGCGTCGGCACCGTCGCGCGTGGTGCTCATCATGATGGAAAGCAGGTCCTGCTGCACCTCGACCGAGCCGCTGGCCGACAGCTGGGCTACGTTCTGCAGCGGTGGCTGGACCAGCACCGGCTGAACAACCTGCGCCCACAGTCCGGTGGTGGTGACAGCCAGGGCGCAAAGCGCAAATTTGAGTGTGGTGGTGTTTTTCAAAGGGTCTCTTTCGATGGGAGAGATGGGGAGCGGGTCCGGTCAAAACCCAAGTGCAGAGAATGAACATAGCCGACAGTGGCCGAAGTCCTTGTCAGCAACAGCCTCTATCTGCCGTCATCCTTCGCCACCAGCCTAGGCTGCGGTGCTTATCTGCCTGTTATCCCGCTTGCTTGGGCCTGCAACTTCTGTAACAGTGTGTCAAAGTGAGATGAAAAGTCCGATTCCGGGTTTTTAGCCCTGAGAATGGCTCTGTTACAAATTACGATGGCACCATGACACAAGCAAGCAACACACCTCGCGCCGATAAGATTCTGATTCTTGACGATGATGTCCGCATCCGTGACCTGCTGCGGCGCTACCTGACCCAGGAAGGCTTTGAAGTCATCCTGGCCGAAGACAGCAAGGCCCTGAACCGCATCATGATGCGGGACGCCGTGGACCTGATCGTGCTGGACCTGATGATGCCGGGCGAGGACGGCCTGTCGATCTGCCGACGCCTGCGCGCCGCCAATGACCGCACCCCCATCATCATGTTGACCGCCAAGGGCGAGGACGTGGACCGCATCGTGGGCCTCGAAGTCGGCGCCGACGATTACCTGTCCAAACCCTTCAACCCGCGTGAGCTGCTGGCGCGCATCCACGCCGTGCTGCGCCGTCGGCCTGCTGCGGAGGTGCCCGGCGCGCCATCGAGCGAGCAGGAAGTCGTCAACTTCGGCCCCTTCGTCTTTGACATGGGGCTGCGCACCCTGCAGAAAAACGGCGAGGAGCTGCCCCTGACCACCGGCGAATTTGCCATGCTCAAGACCCTGGTGCGGCATCCGCGCCAGCCCCTGTCGCGCGAAAAGCTGGCCCAGCTGGCACGTGGCCGCGAGTTCGAGCCCTTTGACCGCAGCCTGGACGTGCAGGTCTCGCGCCTGCGCAAGCTCATTGAAGCCGACGCTGCGGTGCCGCGCTACATCCAGACGGTGTGGGGCATTGGTTATGTGTTCGTGCCGGACGGCACCAACTGACAGGCCTGGCCGCTGGCGCCCTCCCCCCGCCGGCAACAATCGTCCGCTGACGCCGCCTCTCCTTCGAGCACGCCCACCCTTTCCCATGCAAGGCACCAGCCCCGCTAATCTGGAAACCGCTCCGGCCCCGCTGGAGATACGTCCGCGCGTCGGCTTCAGCCTGTTCTGGCGCACGTTTTTCTTCCTCGCCCTGCTGCTGATTGGCTGCATCGTGGCCTGGCTGCAGACCTTCCGGGCGCTGGAGTTCGAGCCCCGTGCCGTCCAGAGCGCCCAGCAACTCGCCTCGCTGGTCAACCTCAGCCGCGCCGCCCTCAAATACTCGGACTCGATCACGCGGGTCTGGCTGATCAAGACCCTGGCCGAGGAGGAAGGTGTACGCATCTCGCCGCGCGAACCGCGCGACAAATACGAGCTGTTTGTCAACGACCCTTTCGGCGAGCGTATTGGCGACGAGCTGACCCGACGCATGGGCGCGGGCACGGTGGTGGCGAAATCCGTTAACGGTACGGCTGGCGTCTGGGTGGGATTCACGATTGACGGCGACTCCTACTGGCTGCTGACCGAACCCTCGCGCCTCGGCCCCATGCAGGGCGGCACCTGGCTGATCTGGCTGATCACGGCGGCGATTTTGTCGCTGGTGGGCGCGGCGCTGATTGCGCGGCTGATCAACCGGCCGCTCAAGCAGCTGTCGTTTGCCGCCAGCCGCATGCGCGACGGCGATTTTGATGCCAGCCTGCTTGACGAACAGGTGGCGACCAGCGAAATCCGCGAGGTCAACATCGGCTTCAACCGCATGGCCGAACAGCTGTCCAAGATCGAGTAAGACCGCGTGATCATGCTGGCCGGCATTTCCCACGACCTGCGCACCCCGCTGGCCCGCCTGCGCCTGGAAACCGAAATGAGCGTGGCCGATGCCGAGGCGCGTGCCCACATGGCCGCAGACATCACCCAGCTCGACGCCATCATCGACAAGTTTCTCGATTACGCGCGACCCGACCCGCCACAGCTGGCGCCGGTGTCGCTCAACGCCATCATTGCCGCATCGGTGTACGCAGTGGCTGACTACAACGATATGCGGGTCAACGTCACCCTGCCAGGGCAGATCACCGTGCTGGCCGACGAAGTGGAGCTCTCACGCGTGATTGCCAACCTGCTGGAAAATGCCCGGCGTTACGGCAAAAGTCCGGATACCGGCATCGCCATGGTGGACATCGCGGCCAAGGAACGCGACCAGTGGGTACTGATCAAGGTGCGCGACCACGGCACCGGCGTCGCGCCGCACGCGCTAAACAACCTGACCAAACCGTTTTTTCGCGGCGATGCCGCCCGAACCGCCGCCACCGGTGCTGGCCTGGGGCTGGCGATTGTTGAAAAAACCCTGCACCGGATGGGAGGCGTGTTTGGGCTCGCCAACACCGGTTCGGGCGGCCTGGCGGCGCATATCAGGCTAAGGAGAGGTTAGCCTCACGCTCCCAACTTCGTGTGGTTCGCTGCCCCCAGAGGGGGCGCTGCGCCTGCGGGCCGGCAGAGCCGGACCCGCGGCCCTGGCTGGTAAGGAAAAACTCTGCATCGTACTGGTCGCACGTTATGCATGAAATCGCGCTTATACCCTTATGTGGCGTGCGCAAGCAGCTACTAAAATAATAGCGCGATGGCGCGGGCTTCCATGCTCAAGCCCTGGCCCACTGGGCCGAGTTTCTCAGCGGTTTTGGCTTTGACGTTGACGCGGGAGGCGTCCAGACCGAGGGCTTCGGCCAGGCAGGCGCGCATCGCCGGAATGTGGCTGGCCAGCTTGGGGGCCTGCGCAATGACGGTGCTGTCGATATTGCCGATGCGCAAGCCGCGTTCGGCCAGCAGGCGGCCGGTTTCGCGCAGCAGGGCCACCGAATCCGCGCCCTTGAAACGCGCATCGGTGTCGGGAAAGTGGCCGCCGATGTCGCCCAGGCCTGCGGCGCCCAGCAAGGCGTCGATGATGGCGTGGATCAACACGTCGGCGTCCGAATGGCCCAACAGACCCACGGAGTGCGGTATGTTGACGCCGCCGATGATGAGCGGCCGGCCGGGCACCAGTGCGTGGGTGTCCCAGCCCTCGCCAATGCGGTATGTCGCCCCCACGCTTGTCGCTTCGCGTACTGCGCTGCCCCCCGAGGGGGCTGAACTTGCTCGGGGCGGCCCTTCGCTGCGTTCGCCAGCGCCCGCAGGCATGGCGTCAGATGGATTCGCGGCTGGTGTCATCAGATCAAACTTTCTGCGTGGCTTTGGTCGCCACCGCTTTGCGTGCCCGCGGTTTGGCCGGGGTCCGGCTTTTGATCAGGGCTTCGGCCAGCACAAAATCCTCCGGGTAGGTCACTTTGAAGTTGTGCGCGCTGCCGCGCACCAGCTTCGGCGACAGGCCAGCGGCTTCCATCGCGCTGGCCTCGTCGGTGACCGGCTCGCCCAGTGCAGCCGCCATTTTGAGGGCCTGCGTCAGCGCGCCGAGGCGAAACATCTGCGGGGTTTGCGCCAGCCACTTGTCGCCCCGCCCTATGGTCGCGAACACCCTGCCGTCCTGGCCTTGCTTGAGCGTGTCGGGCACCGGATGCGCCAGCAGGCCGCCCACCGGGTCGCTGTGGCAGGCGTCGATCAGTTGGTCCACCAGTGCGGCAGTGATCAGGCAACGCGCCGCGTCGTGCACCAGCACCCAGTCGTCGGCTTCAGCGCCCGCGATGGCCAGTTGGCCCAGCCCGTTCAGCACGCTGGCGGCGCGGCTGTCGCCACCGCAGCTCGCCACTTCGACACCGACAGGCAAGGGCCCGCTTAAAAACGTATCGTCCGGGGCCACCACGACCAGGCAGGCTTCGATGCGGGCCACCTGGGCAAACGCCGCCAGTGTGTGCCGCACCATCGGCACGCCGGCAATCGGTTGGTATTGTTTCGGCAGCGACGCGTCCTGCGCGCTGCCTGCCATGGCCCGCGTGCCCTGCCCGGCGCACGGGATCAGCGCAAAAAAACGCGGAATCAGGGATTTCGGGGAATGAGGCGCCATGCGCTGATCATAGATTCTAAAATCAGGGCGTCCAAGGTCGTCACACCCCATTCCACACGGTTTGGGGTGTTTGCCTTTTGTCCGGCTTTTTTGACTGGTTTTCGTTCCGCCTTCTCCTGCCACCTTTTCCCGACTGCTTCATGGATTTACCCAAACTGCTTCCCGGCAAACGTTACACGCTGCCCCAGCCCACCGGCTCGGCCGATGCCTTGCTGCTGGCGCAGCTGGGGCTCCGGGAAAAAGCGGCCGGCCGTCTCACCGCGATCGTCACGTCGGACGCGACCACCGCCCAGCGGCTGATGGACGAGATTGCTTTTTTTGCGCCTGATCTGCGCTGCGTCCTGTTTCCCGACTGGGAAACCCTGCCCTATGACACGTTCTCGCCACACCAGGACCTGATCAGCGAGCGCCTGGCCACCCTCTGGCGCCTGCATGCCTCGAGCGGACAGCAGGGCAAGGAAAGTGGCGCCGACCTGGTCGTCGTGCCGGCCACCACGGCGCTGTACCGTCTGGCGCCGCCGGCCTTCCTTGCCGGCTACACCTTTCATTTCAAGGTGAAGCAAAAACTTGACGAAGCCAGACTCAAGGGCCAGCTGACCCTGGCCGGTTACAGCCATGTCACGCAGGTCGTGAGCCCGGGCGAATACGCGGTGCGCGGCGGCCTGATCGACCTCTTCCCCATGGGGTCGCCCGTGCCCTACCGGGTGGATCTGTTCGACGACGAGATCGACTCCATCCGCACCTTCGACCCGGACAGCCAGCGCAGCCTCTACCCGGTGCCCGAGGTACGCTTGTTGCCGGGCCGCGAGTTCCCGATGGACGACGACGCCCGTGCCCGCTTTCGCAGCCGCTGGCGCGAGCTGCTCGAAGGCGACCCGACCAAGAGCCGCATCTACAAGGACATGGGCAATGGCGTGGCCACGGCCGGTATCGAGTACTACCTGCCGCTGTTCTTTGAAGAAACCGCAACGGTATTTGACTACCTGGGCAATGACGCCATGGTGGTCCTGCATGGCGACCTGGAGCCAGCCTTCCAGCGTTTCTGGCAGGACACCCGCGACCGCTACCGGCTGGTGCGTGATGCGCCGGACCGCCCGGCGCTGCCGCCCGAGGCGCTGTTTCTGGGCACCGAGCAGTTTTACGCGCGTGCCAATGACTATGCGCAACTGGCCATACGCCCCGCCATCGAGGACGTGGCTGACAGCGCCCACTTTCAGAAGCTGGGCGAGATGTCGGTGGTGCGCGGCGCCGAGGACCCGCTGGCCCGCTTCAAGGCGCACATCCGCAACACACCTCAGCGGGTGCTGCTGCTGGCCGAAAGCGATGGCCGGCGTGAAAGTCTGCTCGATTTCCTGCGCGCCAGCAGCCTCAGCCCGCCAGCCTTCGATTCGCTGGAAGACTTCCAGACCAGCAACGAAAAACTCGGCATTGCCACGGCGGCGCTGGCCACCGGCTTCAGCTGGCTGGAAGGCGACATCGATTTCGTCACCGAGACCGAGCTGTTCGCGGCTGGTGCGGTCACGCGCCGGCGCAACAAGAAGCAAGAGCAGGTCAGCGATGTCGAGGCGCTGATCAAGGACCTGTCCGAGCTCAATGTCGGCGACCCGGTGGTCCACAGCGCGCACGGCATAGGCCGCTACAAAGGCCTGGTCAACATGGACCTGGGCCAGGGCATCACCGAGTTTTTGCACCTGCAATACGCCGACGACGCCACGCTGTATGTGCCGGTCAGCCAGTTGCAGCAGATCAGCCGCTACACCGGCGTCTCTGCCTCCGAAGCACCGCTGCATCGGCTGGGTAGTGGCCAGTGGGAAAAAGCCAAGCGCAAGGCCGCCGAGCAGGTGCGCGACTCGGCCGCTGAACTGCTCAACATCTACGCCCGCCGCGCCGCGCGTGAAGGCCATGCCTTCCGCTACTCGCCGGACGACTACGAAAGCTTTGCCAACGACTTCGGCTTTGAGGAGACCGCTGACCAGAGCGCCGCCATCCACGCCGTCATCCAGGACATGATCAGCCCCCGCCCCATGGACCGGCTGGTTTGCGGTGACGTGGGCTTTGGCAAGACCGAGGTCGCCCTGCGCGCCGCCTTCATCGCGATTACCGGCGGCAAGCAGGTCGCACTGCTGGCACCCACCACCCTGCTGGCCGAGCAGCACTACCAGACCCTGGTGGACCGCTTTTCCAAGTGGCCGGTCAAAGTGGCCGAGATGAGCCGCTTCCGATCCGGCAAGGAGATCACCGCTGCCATCAAAGGCATCGCCGACGGCAGCATCGACATCGTGGTCGGCACCCACAAGCTGCTGAGCCAGGACGTGAAGTTCCAGCGCCTGGGCCTGCTCATCATCGACGAGGAACACCGTTTCGGCGTGCGCCACAAAGAGGCCATGAAAGCGATGCGCGCCGAGGTTGATGTACTCACGCTCACCGCCACACCGATCCCGCGCACCCTGGGCATGGCGCTCGAAGGCCTGCGCGACCTCAGTGTCATCGCCACGGCGCCGCAGCGGCGGCTGGCGATCAAGACCTTTGTGCGCAGTGAAAGCAATGGTGTGATCCGTGAAGCCGTGCTGCGCGAGCTCAAGCGCGGCGGCCAGGTCTACTTTCTGCACAACGAGGTCGAGACCATCCAGAACCGGCGCGAAAAACTCGAAGCCCTGCTGCCCGAGGCGCGCATTGCTGTTGCACACGGCCAGATGCCCGAGCGCGAACTCGAGAAAGTCATGAAAGACTTTGTGGCCCAGCGCTACAACCTGCTGCTGTGCTCGACCATCATCGAGACCGGCATCGACGTACCAACGGCCAACACCATCGTCATGAGCCGCGCCGACAAGTTCGGACTGGCGCAGTTGCACCAGCTGCGCGGCCGCGTCGGACGCAGCCACCACCAGGCCTATGCCTACCTGATGGTGCCCGACATCGAAGGCCTGACCAGACAGGCCAGCCAGCGGCTCGAAGCCATCCAGCAGATGGAAGAGCTCGGCTCGGGCTTTTACCTGGCCATGCACGACCTGGAAATTCGCGGCACCGGCGAGGTGCTGGGTGAAAACCAGAGCGGCAACATGATGGAGATCGGTTTCCAGCTCTACAACGAGATGCTCAACGAGGCGGTAGCCTCACTCAAGGCCGGGCGCGAGCCGGATTTGCTGTCGCCATTGAACGTGAGCACCGAGATCAACCTGCATGCGCCCGCCCTGCTGCCGAGCGACTACTGCGGCGATGTGCATTTACGCCTGTCTTTCTACAAAAAACTCGCCACCGCCAAAACCACCGACCAGATCGACAGCCTGCTGGAAGAAATCGTCGACCGCTTCGGCAAGCTGCCGGCGCAGGCCCAGACCCTGATCGACGTGCACCGCCTGCGCGTGATCGCCAAACCGTATGGCGTGGTCAAGGTCGATGCCGCGCCGACCCTGATCAACATCACCTTCAAAAAAGACCCGCCCATCGACTCGATGGCCATCATGCATCTGATCCAGAAGAACAAACACATCAAGCTCGCTGGCAACGACAAGCTGCGCATAGAGCGCGAGCTGAAAGAGCCAAAAGACCGCGCGCAGATGGTGCGGGATGTGTTGAAGAGTTTGGGCGTGCCGAAACTGGAAAAGCAAAATAGCCCGCCCGCAGCGCTGAATCTATCGCCGTAAAACCGTGGCCTATGCCATGGCCTATGCTAAAATGGGGCCATCATTTTTAGGAGAACGCCATGGATATGTCAATCCCTCCGCACGAGTCGCGCCTGTTTATGAATGGCCGCAATCTGGCTGCACGCATACCGCGAAGCATGGATTTAGGTACACGTGAAATTACGATTCGCCCGTTTGGCAACGGTGTACTGATCGAGCCGAGAGTAAATGCAGCGCCCAAAGGATCATTGGCCTGCATGTTGGCCCTGCTCGCCAACATGGAGCCGATTGACGATGAGTTCCCGGATGTTGACGAAGGCCTATTGCCACTCGACGACATCAATTTGTGATGGCGGCCGCAAACAATCGTCTCTGGCTTCTGGACAGCAACATCATCACAGCGCTGATGAAGCAGCCCCATGGCTTGACAGCCCAGCGCATGAACGAAGCGCTAAGCATCCAGGCCGACGCAGAAATGTGCACCAGCACAGTGGTGGTGTGCGAGATGCAATTCGGTTTGCTCAAAAACCCGTCTTCACGTCTCCTAACGGCCTATAGCCAGGCCATGCTTGGGGTGGTTGTGTACCCGCTTGACGAGGCCGTTACCTTGCACTACGCACAAATACGGCTTCACCTCGCCACATGTGGCACGCCCATCGGCCCCAATGACACCCTGATCGCCGCGCATGCGCTGGCGCTGGAAGCTATTTTGGTCACCGACAATGAGACTGAATTTCGACGTGTGCCGGGCCTGCAGATAGAAAACTGGCTTCGCTAGCTGGCTATTTTTTGAAGGAACTTCATGAAAGCCAATTCACTGCGCAAGCTGAACATTTACATGCGCCCAGAACAAAAAGCGACCATGCAGCTTGCAGCCGCCAGGGCCGGCATGTCTGTCAGCGCCTGGGGCGGAAGTATTGTTCATGCAGCGTTTGGCGATGCGGACGGCGCCGAACGAACTGCGCCCCCGACCCCAAAACGCCCGCGCCAAGCCGAGAAAAAGTAAGCAAATAGCCTCCCAGCCCTTTATCTGACTGCGTAGTCAGCTACAAAACCAATAGCATAAACTTCCATGACCCCCACCGAAATATCCCCCGGCCTCGTCGCCAACATCACCACGCCCGCTCTCAAACTCAGCGACTTCAAGCTGATCGCCTTCGACATGGACTCGACCCTGATCAACATCGAATGTGTCGACGAAATTGCCGACGCTGCCGGCCGCAAGGCCGAAGTGGCCGCCATCACCGAAGCAGCGATGCGCGGTGAAATTGCTGACTACAAGGGCAGTCTGCGCCGGCGCGTGGCCTTGCTCAAGGGTGTGAGCGTGGCCAGCATGGAAGAGGTCTATCAGGAGCGGCTCAAGCTCAACCCCGGCGCAGCCGAGCTGGTGCAGGCCTGCAAGGCCGCCGGCATGAAGGTGCTGCTGGTCAGCGGCGGCTTTACCTTTTTCACCGATCGCATCCAGCGCGAGCTTGGCATCGACTACACACGCTCTAACGTGCTGGAAATCGAAGGCGGCCTGCTGACCGGGCGCATGGTGGACCAACCTTGGGGCGACATCTGCGATGGCGACGAAAAGAAGAAGATGCTGCTGGAGACCTGCACCATGCTGGGCATCACGCCCAACGAGGCAATTGCCGTGGGCGATGGCGCCAACGACCTGCCGATGATGGGCGTAGCGGGCCTGTCGGTGGCCTACCACGCCAAACCCGCTGTGCGCGCGCAGGCCATGGTGGCCATCAATGAAGGCGGGCTGGACCGCCTGCTGGAAGTTGTCGGCTAGACCCCCATGTTTCTGCTCAAACGCTTCGAAAGGCTGCTGCACGCCTACCCGGACGCCGAACCGTCACTTCCGCCCAAGGGTTTCATCGCCTTCATCTGGGCCGCCTCACTCGGCGCGCGTGGCTACATCGTGCTGTTGGCCGGCCTGTCGGCGACCATGGCGATTTTCGACGCGCTGCTGTTTGCCATGCTGGGGCGCATCGTCGACTGGCTGTCCATCACGCCTCCGGCAAAACTGTGGGAAGAACGCGGTCCCATGCTGCTGGTGCTGCTGGTCATCGTTATCGGCAGCGTGGTCGTGGTGGCCCTGCAGACCATCGTCAAGCACCAGACGCTGGCCATCAACTTCCCGATGCGGCTGCGCTGGAACTTCCACCGCCTCATGCTGGGCCAAAGCCTGTCTTTCTACCAGGACGAGTTTGCCGGGCGCCTGACCACCAAGGTCATGCAGACCGCGCTGGCCGTGCGCGACACGCTGTTTGTCATGGCCGACGTGCTGGTGACCATGGGTGCCTATGTGGTCACCATGACGCTGCTGGCCGGCTCGTTTGACATCCAGCTGGTGCTGCCGTTTCTGACCTGGCTGGCACTGTACCTGATGGCGCTGGCGTATTTTGTGCCGCGCCTGGGCCATATCGGCAAGCAGCAGGCCGATGCACGCTCGCTGATGACCGGCCGTATCACCGACGCGTACACCAACATCACCACCGTCAAGCTGTTTTCGCACACCCATCGCGAAGCCGGTTTTGCCCGAGCCGCCATGCTGGACTTCATGAAAACCGGGCACCGGCAAATGCGCCTGGTCAGCCTGTTCGAGATCGTCAACCATGCGCTCAGCATCGGCCTGATCATCGGGATGGCCGGCACCTCGCTGTGGCTCTGGTCCAAAGGGTCGGTGGGCGCAGGCGCGGTAGCAGCGGCCACCGCGATGGCGCTGCGCCTGCAGGGTATGTCGCACTGGATCATGTGGGAGACCACCAGCCTGTTCGAAAGCGTGGGCACGGTGCAGGACGGCATCAATACCCTGTCGCGCGCACGAACCATCGTCGATGCGCCGGACGCCAGCACCCTGGAAGTGCCGCGCGGCGAAATCCGTTTCGAGCAGGTGGACTTCAGCTACAGCAAGGACGCGCCGCGCGTGATCGACAGTTTGAACCTGACGGTGCGGCCTGGCGAAAAAATAGGTCTGATCGGCCGCTCCGGCGCGGGCAAGTCCACCCTTGTCAACCTGTTGCTGCGCTTTCACGACCTCAGCGGCGGGCGCATCCTGATCGACGGGCAGGACATCGCCACGGTGACGCAGGACAGCCTGCGCAGCCACATCGGCATGGTCACGCAGGACACCTCGCTGCTGCACCGCTCGCTGCGCGACAACATCGCCTACAGCCGTCCGGGCGCGACACAACACGACATCGAGCAGGCGGCCCGCCGCTCCGAGTCCGACACCTTCATCGCCCACCTGAGCGACCCACATGGCCGCAAGGGCTACGACGCCCACGTCGGCGAGCGCGGCGTCAAGCTCTCGGGCGGCCAGCGCCAGCGCATCGCGATTGCACGCGTGATGCTCAAGGACGCGCCCATCCTGCTGCTTGACGAAGCCACCAGCGCGCTCGACTCCGAAGTCGAAATGGCGATTCAGGGCAGCCTGGCCACACTGATGCAGGGCAAGACGGTGATCGCGATTGCGCACCGCCTCTCGACCATCGCCGCGATGGACCGCCTGATCGTGCTTGATGAGGGTCGCATCGTGGAAGAAGGTGACCACCGCAGCCTGCTGGCCAGTGGGGGCCTGTATGCGCGGCTGTGGGCGCACCAGAGCGGCGGCTTTCTGGCAGAGCGCATCGAGGAAAGTGAGATGGTCTAGGTTTTTTCAATCACCGGTCGCCCGGCTTGCACCGAAAACTGCGCCAGCGTTTCGATGCCGCTGTCCGGCCGGAGCACATCGCTGACCACGCGCAAGGTGGTGGTGAGATGCCGGGGCGTGAACTCCACCACGCCGTAACCCTTGCGCTCGGAATCTGCAAACACAAAATGCGGGTTCTCGGCCAGCACGTCGGCAATTCTGGCGTTGCCGGCCGAGCGTGAGGTGATGCTGGTGCCGCAGAACTCGACACCCAGCGCAGGACTGGCGGTATCGGCATAGTCGGCCTTGATGTGCCCCACCCAGTTTTCATGCACGTCGCCGCCCAGCAGCACCGGGTTGGCTACCGCGTGTTTGCGCAGCGCCCCGGTCAGGCGAGCGCGGGCCGGCGCATAACCGTCCCAGCCATCGTTCCACAACACTTGCCCGGGACCCCGCCGGAAATCCCGCTGGCCAAACAGCGACTGCTGGCCCAGCACGTTCCAGCCAACCTCCCTGCTGGCGGCCTTGCCCAGCTCGGCATCCAGCCATTGCTCCTGCTGCCGGCCCAGCAGGCTACGTGCCGGATCGCTCCACGGCGGACAGCTCGCTGGGTCCAGCGTGCTGGAGCCTCGTTTTCCTTCCGGGGTGCATGCCTGCACGTCCTTGTATTGCCGGGCATCGAGCATGGTCAGCGAAGCCAGCCGCCCATACTGGGTCCGGTTGTAGATACGCATCTCCGAGCCTGTGGCCAGGCCCGCCACCGCCCGCGTGAGCACCGACGCGCGAACCGGCATGTGTTCATAAAAAGCCTGGTAGGCCGCAGCGCGCCGGGCGGCGAAGTCGGGCAACGGCGAACCGCTGTTGCCTTCCACCAGGCCGGCATAGTCGTTTTGCACCTCGTGGTCGTCCCAGGTGACCAGCCAGGGGCAAGCCGCGTGTATGGCCTGCAGGTCTGCGTCTGTCTTGTACACGGCATAACGCTGGCGGTAATCATCCAGCGTCACGACCCAGCCGCCCGTCGGCACGCGGACCGCGTTGCCGGCGTTCGGGTACTCGTAGATGTAGTCGCCCAGGAACATCACCAGGTCGAGGTTCTCTGCGCGCATGTGCCGCCAGGCGCTGAAATAGCCGTGCTCCCAGCGCTGGCATGACGCATAGGCCAGGCGCAGCCGGGCCACCACCGAAGCGGGGGCCGGGACGGTGCGGGTGCGCCCGACAGCGCTCACGGCATCACCAGCGGTAAAGCGGTAAAAATACCAGCGATCAGCCTCCAGCCCCTGCACCTCCACATGGACGGCGTGAGCCAGCCCGGCCGGGGCCAGCGACTGGCCGGACTGAACCACGCGGAAAAAACGGTCGTCATGCGCGACTTCCCAGCGCACGGCCACATCAGCCTGCTCACCGGGGAGCATCAGCCGCGTCCACAGGACCACCGAATCATGCGCCGGGGAACCGCTGGCCACACCCAGGAGAAACGGGTTGTGCGCCGTTCGCAACTGGGTCCATGCGCGCCCCGGCAGGCCCAGGCTGACGCCCCCCGCGCTGACCGCTGCCGCTTGCAACAACAGACGCCGGGTGAGCGATGAGGAAGTGTTCATGGTGCTATCAACACCTTAAGCCGGAACCGGCAGGCGAACCGTGAAACAGGTCCCCAGCCCGGCGCGGCTGTTGACGACTATCGTGCCGCCGTGCGCGGTAACCGCGTTTTTCACAATCGCCAGGCCCAGCCCTGTGCCGGGAATACTGCCGACGTTGCTGGCGCGATGAAACGACTCAAACAGGTGCGCAAGCTCGTCCTGCGGGATGCCGATGCCCTCGTCGGACACTTCGAGCACCACGTCGTGCCCCTCGCGGTGAACCCTGAACAGGACCAGTCCCCCACGGGGCGAGTACTTGACGGCGTTGGACAGCAGGTTGCCGAAAATATGCCTGAGCAGTTTTTCGTCGTAGAGGCCGGCCGCGTCTTCCGGCGCATCGTCCAGGCGCAATTCACACAGGCTGCCCGGCTGCTGCAGATGCGCCTCGTCGAGCAGCTGACGGCACAGGGCCTGCAGGTCCAGCGGGCGCGGCTCGAATTCGAGCATCTGCGCCTCCGCCTTGCCGATCAGCAGCACGCGGTCCAGCATGCGTATCATGCGCTGCACGCTGGCGGCAATGGTGGCCAGGACTTCGGCTTTCTCCGAGGCGGGCAGTCGCTCGCCGTAATGCTGCAGGATTTCTCCCGACGACAAAATGGTGGCCAGTGGCGTGCGGAACTCGTGGCTGGTCATGGCCACAAAGCGGCTGCGCAGCTCGTTGAGCTCTTTTTGCTGCTCCAGCGCCTCGCGGGTGTCCTGCTCCGACTGCTTGCGTGCGCTGATGTCCAGGAAGGTCCAGATGATGCCGCTGTCCGGCTCGCCGGGTCGCAGGCAAGTGCCGCCCATCTGCACCCAGAACAACTCGCCATTGCTGCGGCGCAACTGCAGCTCGCTGGCGAAGGTTCCGGTTTGCCGCAGCCCTTCGCGTGCCAGGGCGCCGAAGGACTCCCAGGCGGCGGAGCTGATGTGCAGCCGCTCGGACGACTCGCCGATCAGTTCGGCCCGCGTGTAACCCACCATCTCGGCGAATTTTTCGTTGACCCATTCATGCCTGCGCGCCACCGACAGCACGATGCCGACCAGCGCACTGTTGAGAATGGCTTCGCGCTCCGATGAGGTGTGCAGCAGTTCGGCCTCGAGTTCCTTGCGCCGCGTGATGTCCATCACCACCCAGACCGTGCCCTGCGTGAGGTCGCGCGGACTGACCGCCTTGCCGGACAGCGAAATCCAGATCAGCGTGTCGCCTTGCTGGCGCACCTGGATTTCTGTCTCGTAAGCGCGCCCCTCGCGAATGCGGGCCGCCACCTCGCCGCCCACATGCAGGTACTGCTCGCGCGAGAGGTAAAACGGCTCCATCGAGGTCAGCGGCTTGTCGCCTGCGCCGAAAATATCCAGCATCGCCTGATTGGTCCAGCGAAAACGCCCTTCCGGTGTCAAAAAAGCAATACCAACGATGGAGGTGGCCAAAATGGTTTCGCGCTCCTGCAGCACGGCGCGGTAGCGCTCCTGCGACTGGCTCAGCGCCTCAACCATGGCGTGGCCGGCCAGCGTTGCGGCCTGGGCCTGCTCTTTCTCGGCCTGCACGACGTTGATGCGGTCGGCCAGCGCGAAAGACAACAGCACCATCTCCAGCGCTGAGCCAATCAACAGGGCGTTGGCCGTCAGCAGGTTGGACGGCAGCACCCCGATGTTGTGGAGCACCAGCGAGGCCACGCCGAGCAGCAGCACGGCCCACGCGGTGAGAAAGTAACGCGCGCCGGGGTGTTTGTCGCGCACGCTCAGCACGCCAGCCAGCACCACCACCGTCACGCTGACCACTGCCAGCACCGTCACCATCCACGACGAGACCGTGTAGGGCAGCAGCAACGCCGCAAGCAGGGCCAGCAGCCAGCCACCCACCAGCACCAGCATGAGCCGGTTCATGCGTGGCATGCGGGTGGCTGCAGCGAGGAAGCTGCGCGCAAACAAAAGACCAAAGGCCGCAGCAACCGCCATGCCCACTGGCGGGGACACGCTGTTCCACCACACCAGGTCAGGCCACAGGAACTGACCGCCCAGGCCGGTCAGTGCAGCCTGCGCCATCGCCATGCCGGCGGCAAAACCCACGTAGATCAGGTAGGCGCGGTCACGCACCGAGCCGTAAAGCAGCAGGTTGTAAAGCAGCAGGCCGATCAGCAAGCCGAAGTACATGCTCAGCAGAGCGTACTCGGCCTGGTCATGTGCCCACAAGGCTTGGGCCTGCCACAGGCGCACCGGCGCCGAGAGCGTGCCCTGCGACTGCACCCGCAGATACAGCATGGTGCCCTGGCCGGCCTGCAGGGTCAGCGGCAACACGTGGTTGCGGTGCGGCACCACCCGGCTCGCAAAGGGCAGCAGGTCGCCGCCGCGGCTGCGAACAAAGCCGCCGCCGGCCGCTTGCACATAAAGTTCGAGCTGGTCCAGCGCCGGGTAGGCCACCTCCAGCAACCATGACGCCGGTGCGTCGGCCTTGGGCCGGAGTTCAATGCGCAGCCAGAAAGCCGACGGCGTCAGACCGAAATTGGTGGCGGAGCCGCTTTGAGCCACGACTTCGAAACGCGATTGCTGCCGTGGCTGCAAAACCTCATCCAGTGTCAGCGCGCCACTGCGGTCTTCCAGCACCATGAAGGCGCGCGACAGGGTATAGCTGCCCTGGTTGCCGATAACCATGGCGCCGTCCTGCGCGCGCACGGCGTGCGCCGTGAGCAGCAGCATCACTGCAGCTGCGCGCCAGAACCACATCACGCCAGAGGCAGCCGGAGCATGGGGGAAAGGTCGCGCGGAAGTCGGCAAGTCCATGGCCATGTGCGTGGTGTGAGCCCTGTTTGCCGGCCATTATCCATGGCTGTCGCCCCAACCCACGACGACGCACTGGACAAGACTGCTGCGGATGGCTACTGTGGCAGGAATCAACCCGGAGACAGACCATGGCCCTTGTTCACGCCCAGCCCCTCGATGTCATCAGCGTGCGGCCCCTGGCAGCGCGGATGGGTGAGGTCAAAACCCACAGCCTGCTCAAGACCGACAAGCTGCAGTTGATGCGCGTGGTGCTGGCGGCCGGGCAGACCATGCCTGAGCACCATGTGTCCGGAGAAATCACGATTCAATGTCTGGAAGGCGAGGTGCTGATCAGCACGCCACGGCTCCACCAGCCGCTCGCGGCTGGCAACTTGATGGCCTTTCCGGCGAACGAGCCGCACGCGCTTCAAGCCCGCAGCGATGCATCTTTGCTGGTGACCATTTTGCTGCACCCGTAAGGGCGCCCCCCGACTGCGTGGGCGGCGACTTGCCCGCGCGCCTCAGGTTTCTGGCATCACCACATCTTTGGCGGTCTCTGCGATGCAATAGGCAAAAAATTCATCCAGCTGGTTGGACTTGTCGAACACCGCGTCGGCACCAAGCTCCCGGCTGCGGCGGCGCATATCGTCCGTTGCATAGTTGGTCAGCACCACCACTTTCTGGTAGGGCTCACGTAGGCGGCATCCGGCCAGCACCCCCAGGCCGCTGCCCTCCTGGAGAAACATGTCGACAACCGCGAGTTGCCAGTGTCCATCGTGCACGGACAGCCAGCGTGTCGCGTCTGCCTCGGTCGCTGCGTGGCCCACCACATTCACCGACGCGATTTCTTCCAGGGTTTCGATCAGGTTCTCGACAATCGTCTGGTTGTCTTCGACGAGGTAGGTGATCAGTGGCACGGGGTATCCAGTCTTTTGGTTCAGTTTTGCCTGTGCGGTTCAAGGCAACGCCGGAAGTCGTTCAGTTCATGAGTGCCGGGTGGTGATTGAGATGCGCGGCCTTGAGCCGTGCATGCGCCGCATCCAGAGCATCAAAGGCTGCGTCAATCGCAGCCTGGTTGGGAACGGGGGCGCGCAACAACATGTCGCAGGTCGCCCGTAAAAAGTCATAATCGGCCAGCGCAACGGTGGGCCGCATGATCGAGGTGATGACTTGTGCCTGCATGTTCATTCTCCTGTTGACCCAAGAACTCAGGCCACCATTGGCCCTTCATGATTTTGATTGTTGCGGGTGCGTGCAGGCGGCACCATAGGCCAAGTCAACATCAGGCTGTGGGAGGCCACCTACTGTGACCCAATCGCCTGCCAATGCCTGATGATTTTTCGACGAGTAGCGCCGGAGGGCATGTGGACAGTACCGGGGGCCGCGCGCTACACCGGGCGCAAATGCGTGGGCGCATCCCGGTCGCCCATGGCCTGCTTGAAGCGGATATGTGCTTCATCCATGGCCACCATGGCGGCATTGACAGCCCGGTCGTCCGGCGGGTTCATGCTCAGGAACTTCATGTAGTCCGCACGGGCTTCGTCGTAATCGGTCAGCGCTTGTTGCGCGGCTTCAGACAGATGGGCTGGCATGGCGGGCTTCCTTCAAATTCAAATGGCGGGCTTGACCACGCCAGGCTCTTCCGGGTGCGACAGCGGCGGTACTGGACCCAAATCGGGCTCGACGGGCAACTCGGCCGGGTTGTACGGGGAATTGTCGCCCTGCGACGGAGGGGCTTCAGAGGGTTTGGTGCGGTTGGGGGTCATGCTCAAATAACTCCTGATTTAATAGCAGCCTGCGCCCTTCCGGCAAGGGCTGGAGGCTAACTTGACACATAAACAGCGCCGGACCACTGCGGGCTCAACCAGCCGCTTCACAGCTTGGGGATGCGCAGCGTCTTGCTCAGCATCAAGGTGCCCGACAGCACAAACAGCAATGCCAGCGGATGCAATCCCCAAGGACCCAGTTGCCAGACGCCTCCATAAAGCTGATCGCCGAGCCGGCCTTCCCACGCGGCAAAGGCCAGCACCGCAGTCAGCACCACACTGGTCGGGATGGGCGTGCCTTCAAAGTAGGCCACCTTGGCGGCGCCTTGAGAGAGGGTTTCTGCAGTCACGTTGTAGCGTGCCAGCCGGCTCACACCGCAACACACGAAATAAATCAGCGCCACCCAGTCCCAGCCGCCGCGCATGCCGGCGGCAAAAGCCAGGGTGGCCGGGGCCACGCCAAAGGAAATGATGTCGGCCAGAGAATCCAGCTCGCGCCCCAGCGCCGAGTGCTGGTTGCGCCAGCGCGCGACGCGGCCATCGAGCACATCAAAAACAAACGCCGCCGGCGCCATGATGGCAGCAGCGTAGAAAAAGAACTTCAGCCCTTCGACCGCATACAACATGGCCAGAAACACACCGGCGACACCACAAGCGGCGTTGCACAGCGTAAAGAAATCCGCCAGGTGAAACTCCCGGACCATGGAAAAATGCTTGGGGCGGTCAGACACTGGCAGTTTACTTTCTCTTTCTGTTGCCTATCCAGCAATCGCAGGGCTGCTGCCTGCAGTTGCGCAGCCTATTTTGCCGGAACCGGCATCACCAGCACAGGCGCACTGGTTTGGGGCTCAATGCGTACCGAGGTCGCGCCTGGCGGCACCACCACGGTTTCCACTTCCCGGATCACGCCGCCACCAGCGACGCTGCCCTGGGTGTTGCCG